>JAGVZD010000009.1 GCA_018302805.1 Candidatus Woesearchaeota archaeon
AATAATTGTGCTTCACTTAATGGTTCCATATGTTTTAATAATATGAACTTATTTAATAATCTGTTGATGCATCAAAATTTTAAGAATAAATAGTAGTGGTAAAGATCAGATCAACTTATTGGCCTCAGTAACTTATGGATCCTTGTAAATACATGACCGGGTAACCCATAAAAATTAGTTCCTGAAACAAATGTTTTATTTGCTTTAATACTTTTAAAAAGGTCATCGGAGAAAAAAGTTTTAGTTCTAGCAACTTCAAATGAAAAATGACTATCACTCCCACCCACAGGAGTAATATTATAACTCAAATGGAACTGCAGTGCTTTTTTATTAAATACATTAAAAATTTCTCTTGAATTAAATACCTCGACAGCATCGAAATGTTTTCTATTTTGTAAAATAAAAATGTTTTCTACTTAAATCGTATGGGTGTGCTAGGATTAACAATCCACCTTGAGATCTAACAGAATCAACTACGCTTAAAAAATCTAATTCTTTTGGCAATTCATTAATATAAAGTGCAGTCATATGCCCTCCATTTACACTTAATTCACTCCCTAAAATAACCTCAAAATCCTTATCTTTATTCAGTTTAGAAATTTGATACGCTGCTTTTATTTCATTATGATCAGTAATTGCAATTCCATTTAATCCTCTTTTCTTAGCCAATTTCAAAACTAATTTGGGATCTAAGTTACTACATGGACTATACTTAGTATGACTATGTAGATCATAAGCTTTCATAAATATAGTCATAAATAAAACTTAATAAAAGTTGCCTTTAATACAGCAAAGCAACTATAAGAACTATAATTCCAAAAACAGAATAAGCAACTACTAATTTCTTAATATTTACTCTTAACTTAGCAAGTATTGGCCCTGAAATTATATAAAATAAAATTAGTTCTCTAAGTAAAAAGTGCCATGTGTTATTAAGTCCTAATAATGAAAGTATTGGTGCTCCAAATATAAAATAAGTCAAAACTGAAAGGAAATCAAATGCCGCATCACTAATCCAACCATAACTCAAAAATTTAAGCCTATCAAATTTAAACCATAACAAACTAAAAATGATTCCTATTAAAATTTCTTCAAGAGCACCAAAAATAAACTTCCCAGAACCATAAATCCTGATAGTCTCTCCAGAAATAATAAAGTCAGTATATCCTGTTTTCAAAAAGCTAATAAAATAAACAATTTGTCTTAATAAATTTGGAATTAAAATTAAAGCTAAAAAGAATAAATACTGCTTCTTAGATGGCCATTTATCAACTTTTTTTAAGAGTTTACCAAACATTTATCCTACAGCCCTTCTAACTTCCTCTACATTAACTGAATTAACTCCTTTAATACTAGCTAATTCTTCTTCATTTTCTTCAGCCCAACCTTTAGCTTCATCAATAAAAAACTTGAAGACAATTGCCTTTAATCCAAAAGCAATTGGTACCTCTTCTGTTTTTGCAATCTTGCCTCCAAAAGACTCTATTTTCTTTGCACAATCATTAGATAATTTCTCTAAATTAATTTCTAGACCCTCAGGCATTATTTTTAGAGTGATAATTACATCGGCCGCCATATTAGTTTGGACCACTAGAGCCGCATTCACACCTATACCTAGCAGCTATAGACCTACAATGGTTACATCTAATAATGTCTGTAGAATTACAGTTAGGGCACTTAAAAGAAACGCTTCCAATTAAATTGGAGAGCTTAGTTTTACAGGAATTACAATATTTTTCTTTTATGTCCATAGCGAAAAGAGACCTATAAATATTTATAAAGCTTCTGCTTGGAATTTTTAAAGCTTTATAAGAGCGAGTAGTATAGCTTGGATAGTACGTGGCTCTGCGGTAAACATAGTAGAAAGGCCACAACCGGGGTTCAAATCCCCGCTCGCTCGTTACATTTAACAATTAACAAATAGCTTTCGACCCAGGTTCAAATCCCTTTCCCGCATTTTTCATGCTTTGAATCGTTTAGAAGTTATTCTCATGTTTTCTTAATCTAAATCCAAGAACTGAGAACTTATGACGCGGACAATTTTTTGGTAGTTTCAAGATTCGTAAGAATGCATTTATCCTTTTTACGTGCTGCCGCTTCCCATCGCAATATACGTGGATTACTTGACTTCTCAACTCGCACACTGCTAAAAGAAATTGAATAATCTTTCCCGAAAATATACCTGCAGATTAGTTTAACACGAGGAATATGCCAATCAGAAGAAATAATAAGAATTTTCTTAAATTTTATTTTATCTAATATTTGTTTTGCGAAAATGATGTTTTCAATGGTATTAAACGATCTACTTTCCAATATGATTTTTTTGTTTGGTATTCCTTTTTGCAAAGCATATATTTTCATATGTTTAGCCAAAGAAGTTTTAGTTGTATTGAAATGTTTTCCAAATCCGCCACAGAATAATAGATATTTCGCTTCTTTTTTTCTGAATAGTTTTAATCCATGATCAATACGTTTCTTTTGTTCTTCAGAAATTCCCTGTTTCACATCAGCCAAGTCGCCTAAAACAACAATGATATCTACCATAGCTTGTTTTTCATTTAATGGTATATAAAGGATTCGCAAGTTTCAAGAGGGGACACCATCAAAAGTGCAAGAATAAAGTAAGTTCTTATACGCCCCTATGCGTTATTCTAAATCTGGCTGGGACGTCTTATTCGAAATCGATCTTCTCTTAAAAATCTATCTTTATAAGTTAGTGACAAATCAAATTATTTATCAACCCACTCTACAAAATAGCTTTTCTTACTTACCAAAAAAATATAAATACATATTGCTTTTCAATTTACATAGAAATCAAAAAAGGAGCGGATAATTATGGGAATTATCGATAGACTGAAACGTAAAAAAACAAAAGTCAGTTCGGACGTTCTAAACATACCTCAAATGAATCCTCTTGAAAGATTGACACGTAATAAATCAAAGGCTAATTTGAAAGCCTTGAGTGTAGAGGAAGTGAAAAGGTTAGTGTTAAGTGCGAGTATGAATGGGAGTCCACGTCGAGCTGCCGAATATCTTCTCAAGAATGGTGTAGATTATCGGCAACTACGAACTAGGGGTCTGGAAATGGAATCGCTTTATTTAATCACTTTTCGCCCAGGGGGCGTTCATCTATGGCCAGCAGTAAGATACTTGGGTTTTCCTGCGGGAGTTGTTTATAATTGGAATATGGGCGGTACTATCGGACTATATCATGCAGATTATCCTCTCAAAGAGATAAAGGATGTAGGGGGGGACTTAAGGTCGCTCCTTAGTTTAGGTGGAATTAATACAGCTCGGATAATAGAATTGAAAAAAGCAGGCTATAAAGCTGTTGATTTCAGGAGTATTGACCTTGGTTATTATCGTGCTCCTGGAACACCACCAACAGTATCTTTAAGGTTGCTCTTGCGTGCTTTCTCTTTAAGGGACTTGTTGCGTGGAGGGTACAAAGCTAAAAATTTCATAGATGAAAACTTCTCACAAGAAGAAATGTTAAGGATGTTCCCTGTTGTAGATTTGGTTAAGGGAGGGTACAGTGCTTCTATTTTTAGAAAAGCAGGTGTTGAGGCAAGAAAGCTCATTAGTTGTTTTTCTTTGATAGACCTAAGAAAGGCAGGATATACTGCCAGAGAGCTAGCCAACTTTTATCAAGCAAGAGATTTGCTTCGGGCAGGATTTTCACAAAGGGAAGTTGATGATGCTTTTACCAAAAGATAGGTATCATATTGTGTACATTATCAATAGATAGCACAAACATCAATTGGTTAATTGCTAAAACCTTAAATTTATAAACTTATATTTAAACAAATAATTATGGGAAATTTCAGATCAAATAGCAAAAGTAGATTCATTAAATCTGGAAGTGGTAAGTTCAAAGGAAGCAGAAAATTTAGAAGTAAAGATTCTAGAAGATCTGAAAAAAGAATTCCAATAATGATGCATGAAGTTATATGCGACAAGTGTAAGAAACAATGTCAAGTTCCATTTAAACCAACTGGAGATAAACCTGTTTACTGTAGTGATTGTTTTAGAAAAAATGAAAACTCTAATAGAAGCTATGGTTCAAGGGATCAAGACAGGCCATTGAGATCTGGAATGTCTTCAGAAGAATTCAATAAAATTAATGCAAAGCTTGATAAGATAATTCAAGCCTTAGAAATTGATTCAGAAGATGAGGAAGAATAAAAGGATTAATTATCTCATTCCTTTGCTTTTCACTATTTTCAATCACACCTTCAAGTTACTCTACCCTGCCTCTTATAGTATGGTGCAACGCCTTAGCCTTAGTTTTAAATTTGTATAATAGAAACATATAAAAACAAATAATTTAATTTTATATATCAATCATGGCACTAACAAATCTTCTTTTCTTCTCATTAGCGTGCATTGGACTTTTTATAAGCTCATTTTGGCTCCTAAAAAGCTTAAGAGTTATAACTAAATTTCTAAAACTTAGTGAATTTATAACAGGTTTTGTTTTACTAGGTATAGGAACATCTCTTCCAGAATTATTTGTAGGAATAACATCTGCAATTAAAAAAACTCCTGCAATTTCTTTAGGTAATATTATTGGGGCAAACATATTAGATTTAACATTAGTAATAGGAATTCCTATTTTAGTTTCAAGGGGCTTAAAATCAGGCCATAAACAGATCACAAGAGATTCTTATTTAATGGTTCTTATGACCACACTTCCATTAATTCTTATGATAATAGGTAAAGAAATCTCAAGAATTGATGGTATTATCTTAATTGTAGCATTTTCACTTTACATATTTAAATTATATAAACAACAAAAAGAATTCAAAAAGAAAGTAAAAAGCGTTTTAAATAGAAAAGAAGTAGCCTTAAACTTTATAATTTTCTTTATAAGCTTACTCATATTATTTAAAAGCTCAGATTTTGCAATACAATATGCTAAATTATTAGCTGTAGATTTCTTACTTCCTCCAATAATAATTGGCATTTTCTTATTATCATTTGGAACAACATTGCCAGAGTTAATTACAGGAACTAGAGCGGCACTAAGTAAAGATAAAGATCTAACAATAGGAAATATAATAGGAACAGTAGTTACAAATTCAACATTAATTCTAGGAATTGTGGCATTAATTCATCCAATACAAGCACATGCATTATACTTCTATTCTTCATCAATATTCATGATTACGTTTGCATTTCTATTTGCAACTTTTATAAGCAGTGGAAAAGAACTAGATTGGAAAGAAGGCACGACCTTAATTTTAATGTATATCTTATTTTTATTTGTAGAGTTAAACTTAGAAAGTTTTAATTTAGTCTTAAGTCCATAAATTAATTACTTTTTATAACCCCATTTATATTCAAAAATCTTAGTCCTTATTTCACCAAAGAATATTCTATAAACTAATGCATAAGCATACTTTGCACCTAATTTTAATCTTCCTTCGGCTTTAAATCTTCTCACACTTAAGTAAACTATAATTTGTTTTAAAATGGATAATTTTGCACCTAATTTTTTCGCTTTTCTTGCAAAAGCATGATCTTCCCCAACTCTTACTGAGGTATCAAATCCTCCAACCTTATCAAATATTTCTTTGGTACATAAAAAAAACCCTCCATTTATATGGGGCATAAAAGGAAATAAAATAAATACAACAGTCAGAGAAATAAAGTGAAAAATATCATCTATGGCATTACCATCATAAGGTACATATCTAGCCCCAGCCACATCTAAATTTCTTTCTTTAAACAATTTAAGTGCCATGCCTAAACAATTTTCACTTAATACAGCATCAGCATCAATAAATAGCAAATATTTTCCTTGGGCAAACTTCGCACCATTATTTCTCGCTTTTGCAGGTCGTCCACCATCAACAATTTTACAATTATAATTTTTTGCTATCCTTAAGGTACTATCCGTACTATTGTTATCACTAATAATAATCTCATAATCCTTATAATCCTGAATTAAAATGCTATTAAGAAGTTTACCCAAATATTTACCTTCATTAAAAGTTGGAATAATAACACTTAATTCTGCCATCAAAAAGTCAAATAAAACCTAATTTAAAAAGATTTTTATTAGAGTAGCATCAAGTATTTTCCATGAAATTTAACTCAGGACAGGTTATTAAATTTCTAGCCATATATTCTTCATTAATAGTAATCATTGTTAGCATATTAGTTCTAAATGGCTATGACATAAACCCTAAACCAGTAATTAAGATGGCTTTAGGCCTGATAATTATCTGGATTATTTTACTAGGCACATTAATGTACCTTTTAAGGAATAAAATAAGCAACGTAGTCAAAAAAATCCAATTGGATTGGCGTATAAAATTTGTAATTTTTGCTATAATTCTTGCTTTAATTGAAGAGGCAATTGCTGTATTAATGACTAATCTTGCAAAATTCTTTGGTTCACAAATAGGTGTAGCTTACATTACAGCATCTTCAAATTTTTTCCATACAGTACTTTTCCATAGTGCCATTGTTTTCTTTGGTATGTTCATTGCTTGGTCTTATTTACTTTCTAAATATGATTTTAGCCCAAATGCTGTTTTCCTCATTTTCGGACTTACAGGAACTCTAGCTGAAGCAAGTATTAATCCAAGCAGTTTATTTGCAGGATTCTGGTTTTTTGTTTATGGTCTAATGATTTACCTCCCGGTATACTCACTTCCGAAGAGAAAAACTATAAAACCTACTATAAAACATTATGTAGTGGCAATTGTACTAACAATAATTGTAGGTATCTCATTTAAAATTATGGCAGAGCTAATAAGAACAAAGTTTGGAATTATTTTTTTCACAGATTAACATCTATGGTTGATAAACTATGTTAAATAAAAGAAAAAAAGAGGTTTACTCGACATCTTTAATTCCTTCATCAGTTACAATAAATATTGCTTCTGCTTCTGGTAAGGCTGGAGCATCCACAAGCTTAGCAACTCTAGTCCCTTTCTTACCTCTTCTCAAGTAAAGTCTATATGTAGATGCATGATGTAATACGTGCCCCCCAATAGCTTCTGTAGGGTCTCCAAAAAATACATCCGGCTTTGCCATTACTTGATTAGTAATATAAATTGCAATATTATAAGTATTGGCTAATTTCAAGAGTGCATGTATATGCTTATTTATTTTTTGTTGTCTGTCTGCTAGAGTACCTCTACCTACATACTCACTTCTAAAATGACTTGTTAAAGAATCAACAATGACTAGCTTTACATTTAATCCTTGTTTAATTAACTCTTCAATTTTATCAACTAGCAGCATTTGATGGTCACTATTAAATGCCCTTACACCTCTAAAATTTTTCAAGGCTTGTTCAGGATCCAAACCTTTAGCGATAGCTAATTTTTGGATAAATTCTGGTCTTAATGTCCCTTCACTGTCAATCCAAACTATAGCTCCACCAGCCCCACCTTGTTCTTTAGGTAGTTGAACAGTAACAGCCAATTGATGTGCTAAAGAAGTTTTTCCACTACCATAACTTCCATATACCTCTGTAACAGCTCCGGTCTCAACTCCCCCACCTATTATATTATCTAAATTTTTGCTCCCTGTAGTTATTTTTACAACCATCCCTCTTTTCTTCAGAAGTTCTTCGCCACTTTCAAAACCCATGTCTAATTTTTCTCTTGCTGTACTAATTATTTTTCTTGCGGCAGCTTCAGTAACCCCAGTTAGAGTAACTACTTCTCCTGGGCTAGCTACAGCTATACTCAACATAGTATCAAAACCACCAGTAATTAACTTCTCAGCTGTTGCAGCTCCAACCCCAGGTAGGTCAGTAATCGTAAACTCTTTTTCGTCTTTCTTAGCCATTTTTAGTTATCTCCATGTTCCTCTAAATATAGTTCTTCTTGTACTTTATTTAAAATTACTATTAATCTCCCAATATCATTTCTCCTTAAGTTATTAATTACATCACTTCTCCAAACTTCTTCTCCTTTTTTCCTCCAATTCCTACTTATGCTAAATGTTTTAAATCCAAGAATACTACCATCTACTTCCCTTTCATTATACCAAATAGCTCCTTGTATATTTCCACTTCTCCACTTTTTTATGGGCCTATTGTCTGCCATTTTTTGATTCCTCCTTTCCTTTCGGATTTTGTTTCAACCACATAGAAATAGACCTAAGAAGAAAGCCTCAATTTTCCTTTAGGATCTTATTTCAATGAGGTTAAATCAGTATATTGAAAAGTATTTATAAATCCTGCGGGCACACTTGTCCAGTGTGTCCAGTGAAAATAAAAAGAACAAAACCTAGCTTGGAATGTAGTTAAATTTAAATCTTTTCTTGAAATTGCAGTAAAAATTGAGGGCGTAAATGAAAAGCTTGATAAATGATAGGATAAGAAAATTAGTTGATACATATATGAGTAGTAGAGACAAAATATACTCTACTCAAGAAATAATAGATTCAGGTACAATTTCTCGTCTTAGAGGTTTTAGAGTTAAACCTGGAAAAGTCTCAGATTCTATTTTTGGAGGCATGGGAAGTTATTATGATAAACACACCGGACAAAAAGTAGAATATGAAAATCCTCCTCTTGAAACCATAGATAAAACCCCATTAAGAATTATGGTTCGAACACAAAGAATCTCCACTCATGATATTAACAGGGGGGAAATTCCTTTCAAAGATCAAATTCTTGCAATCAATCATAATTATATGAGAAGAATGTTATCATCAGCATTAGGCACCTCTCAATTCGAAGTAGAAGGCCTAACTGATAATTCGATTGTTGTTGCAGCAGAGAATTTAACTCAAATCCCTTTTGAAAATGTACTGAGAGCATATATGGCAAAAAGTTCAACCTCTACATCTTTGTATCAACATTTTATAAATGGAGGTAGAAAATTTTGTGGTCATATCCTTCCAGATAACTTGATACCTAATGGACCCTTACCTTATATTATGGACACGCCTTCAACTAAATCCGAAGAACATGATGAATCTGTTTCTCCAGAAAAATTGTTTGAAGCAGGAACCTGCACTCCTCACCAATATGCCCAAATTAGAAATAGTTCTATATTTGCTTTTGGCATAGTCTCTCTATTTTTGAAAGAAAAAGGACTAATTACAGTAGATACAAAAACAGAACATGGAATAAACAGAAAAGGAGAGATTGTTTCTCAAGATGAAATTTGGACTATGGATTCTTCCCGATTCTGGTTGTTAAGTGATTATAATAACCAACTTGAAAGATTATCTAATAGGGAAATCAAAGAGCTTGACCCTATCTCTTACTCAAAAGAGTTTGCAAGAGGTTTTTCAAGAGGAGACAAAGGATATACAGAGTATCAAAGGTCTCAAATTGCAGTAAGATATATTGAAGGTATTCAACATTTAATAGGCAAAAGATTTGAGCCAGATATGAGGCCACATGAAGAAAGAGTTATCTCAGGTATAGAAAAAATAATAACTCAACTAGTCGCTTAAGTCTTAGTTGAATGGATAATACAAATGATTTAGTATAGAGATTAGATGAACAAGAAAGAATTCTAGAAGGCCTGCTTTAAATTTTATCTCTACTGGTGATGCGAAGTATGGTAGAATTTCTGCTGAACTTTACAAAAATCTAAGTGCTGGAGCACAATGATAAGGGTAGGGATATGTCCAAAAAACTTTTCTTGAGATAAGAGTCGAGTTTGATAGACACATGTCAAAGGAAATAAAATAAAAGAAATTTAAAAAAAGAATTTAGATTTTGTTAAGAGATCACTATAAAAATTTACTCTTTTTTTCTTGATCTGCCTCTTCTTGCGGCCATTTGAATCTCACCCTTTTTATAGTTGAATCCAGATAACATGCTGTCATCACTTAAATACTTTTCTAATATTTTGTATCTATTTCTTTTAAGAGGTTGTCTGCAACCTCTTGTGCATCAACTTCACTAATATCTTGAGCCATAAATTCGAATCTATCAAACATCGCATTTTTACTTACTCTTCCGCTTACTTTCAATTGTTTACCTAAGATATTTGATCTGACTTCCTCAAAAGCCTCATTATTTTCCCTGAATTTTATTGGGTCTCCTTCAATCAACTTCCCTACCAGATCTCTAAACATCACAACTCTAATATTATCAGATCCATCATCTAAAAAAACATTAAGTATAGGAACCTCAATAGGAACTATTTGACCATGAGTCCCACAATTAAAAATCCCATCATTTAACTCAACTTTTTTCCCACAATCTTTACAAGCACTATAAAATCTTGGTTCAAATACTTGAACAATAGTGCCAATAATGTCTACTGAATCATTATCTTTTAAGTCCACTATTCTTTTCAGACCATAATGCCTTTTTTGCATTACTGGATCCTTTACCTGAACACCTTCAGGATTTATATTTAACAAACTTCTACTTCCAATGTGCAACTCCGGAAATGCATCTGAGCCTTTTGAGTAAGCATTCTTAATCCTTAATATATCCTCGATCTTAATTTTACCTTCTTCAACAACCTTGATATATTTTTCATCCCAGATAACAAGCCTTACCAATCCAGTCTCATCTCCAACAACTATGTTAACTACTCTTCCTTCTCGCTTATCAGTTTTAAAGGATCTAACTTCACCCACACTAACAACTTTAGCATCAACATTTACAAAATTCATCCCGGGCAATATATTTTCAACTTTAAATACCCTATTTGGGATGTTATCATCAAAAACCTTAACCCTTAATTCATTTGCAACAATATGGATTGCCCCATCTTTACTTATTAAATCCCCATATTGTTCTAACTTCTTTTTTACCAACGATTCAATCTGTTCCTCACTTATAGATTTCTCAGTCTTTATTTTATTTACAATATCAGTATAGCTTATGCCAAACATTTAATCACCTAAACAAAGGGTTAGTCTCGAAATCCAGACCAAAATCTAATTTCAATTTTTTATTTTTCAACCCATATTTTATATTTTTATCTATAGTAATAATAAAAAACTTTCCCTTGTACTCAACAATGGTATCAACCTTTTTATTTATTTCCCAACAATTTTTATCACCTTGGCACAAAGTATAAAGTCTTTTTACCTCTTGAGTAGATTCTAATATCCCTTTTTTCAAATCAAAATCCATTTTTACTGTAAAAGATGGCTTAATTTGCTGGCTTACATTATTAACTTTAATATCTATTATAGTATCACTTCTCCCAATAATATAATCTCCCTCAAATTTAGTATCAAAAACTATATTCTTTAAATCTAAATCGTTATACAAACCCAAATATTGAGATATATAGGTATTAAAACTATTGTTTAGATAACTTGTAAGTTTTTTGTCATCCAAGAAACATGTTTGTTCTCCAAGAAGAAGTAGGGCATGATTTTCTTTAAAACCACAATCTGTATCTAATCTCACATTATCGATAACGTCAAATGAAGCATATTTTACAGATTGGTCTATAAAAAACAAGAATTTTTCGCTAATGCCATATGCACGATAAACATCAGATGAGGTTTCTCCAACTTTGATGTAAGAACTTGATTTTTCAGAAAAAAAGAAAAGATATGTTGTATATGTAATTAGTAAAGCAATTAGTGACACATAAATTACTGAAAATATTCCTTTCTTAGATTTAATTAAATTATAATTTATCATAGCATTTGTAAGTCTAATTTTACGCTGACAATTTTATTTTCTCTTACCGGAATTGAAATATTTGAACTATAATAATTCCAAGACAAAGGTTTTGTATTGAATTCAATCAATTTACTCCCATCGTCTTTTTCAATCTGTAAATTCCATCCAGATCTATCAAAAGGAGCTGTATTTTCTAAAATTCTCTTCGTCACTTCGATTAATTTAGGTTTATACTTTTCATCAGAAGAAACTAAACTTATTAAGTCAGCAACATTAATCACATCTAATTTGTTATCATTATTAATATCTATTTCAACCTGGGTCCTTAAGTAATTAAGTAAGGTTATGTCATTATATGATTCTAAGTATGGCCCGCTTAATTTTGAATTATGCAGGCTAGATGATTTGGCAAAAAACATTAATAAAACAAAGATAATCAATAACATAATTAACACAGACAAACCAGGAGCATCTGTTAATATTGATTCCTGACCCTTTTTAGTTACCATATAGTATTACTGTAGATAATACAGTACCTCCATTTATCTTTCCATTTTCATAATACAAAATATATTGTTTCTCTCTAAAGCAGCCAAAATTCTTTGATTCAACATCACAAAGCTCTATGGGGATATTAGTAGCTTTAATCTCCCTAATATTTGTTTCCTGAGAATTTTTCAAAATAAAATTAAAACCATACCCTTCTTCATAATTTTCATAACATCTTTTCAATCTTTCTTGATTAAATTTTTGCAAATCTATTATTCCAGGGTATACTCTTTCTCCATCAGAATAAGCCATGCAATCTTCAGAATAAAAAAACCTCCTTGACAATGCCCCTCCCTCTACATCACTTAAATCCAATTCTTTAAAATAGAATATACTCAGTCCTAATATTACCACAATTACAGTCAAGGTTATAATAATTAATTTAGGTAAAAAAAGCGGAATTTCCATTCCAGTGAAAACAGATCCCTTTTTCATCATCAATCTTTAAATTTTGAATATTTATAATTCTTTCTTCAATTTTGTAGATTTTAGAATTAATCTATCTTATGTTTGTATATATTAAAATAAGTAACCTCTTTACATGTATCTTTAGTTTCTTGGGGAGTTCTGACTGTTAAAATGGACACTTGATCTAGATTATAATTCTCAAAACCAACTACAGCTAATAACCCTTTTCCAAAAGCTAAAGCTCCAGATATACCTCCTGCTCCCTTAGTTACAAAGATAAATCCGGCACCAATTAGAGGTGCTAAATAAGTTTTTAGATCAGAGAAATCTATTTTCTTAGTAATTTCGAAATTTATTAAAATTGAGTCTGATGTAAATAAAGTATCATCCAATTGGTCTATTGAAAATTCAGACCCGGGCCCTAGAAAATATTCTGAGTAAGTGATATTGCTACTTTGTATATATGCCTCATTTAAGTATTTGACAATCTCTTCTTTCACTTTATCAACTCCTACTTTTTTGGCTGGATGATCCTTGAAAATAATTTCATTGCAAACATAGCAGAATGGTCCACTTTTCAATTCTACTAAATTCTTTTCCAGCAAAGTAAATTTACCTGCGCCAAACTGCCAGTAACATAAATACATTTGTTCAGCAATTGTTTTCTTAATAACATCTAAATCATCAGTCTCAACCTCAATTTTATAAGTTTTGCAGGCTAAATTAGCACCACTAAATTCAGGTATTTTAGTAGCCAAATGCCTAATTGACGCGCTTTCTCTACATGCATTTCTATTATTCAAGTCTATTGTCTTATCTGAGATTTCTCTAGTTACAAACATTAGCATTATAGCTCCAGCAACAATAGCTATTAGTATAACACTTTGTTCCCAATGAAGCCCTTTTTTATTTTGCATTATTGATGACATTTTGAACAGCTAACCAAGATAAGAATATAAATAATAAGAGTATTATCAATACTAAGATAACCTTTAACCCAACGCCTCTTTTATTCATATAATTTATATATATGTCAAGTTTAAAAAATTTACTAAGGGATATCCTTAGCACAGTTCTTCGCCAAGACTTTATCTCCTATTTTAGTTATACATATATTCCCGGTTAATCCAGAAAAACTTTGCACTTGAATACTTTTAGTTGATAAACAGGAATATGAAATACTTTCAACTTTTTTACTTTCAGATTCAGCAAAAAATTTACAGTTATTATCTAAGCTTACTCTATCAGGACCTAAATTTTTCTCTACAGTAATATCTGTAGGACTGCTAATTATTGAATCAAAAGTGATAGCCAAGTCAGATAGCATTGCTTTTTCTTTGAATATTTCATCATTTGCTGCCTTGGCTAACAACATGCTTAGGGAAATAAATACAAAAACAGATAAGATTATCCAATATACATATAATAATTCACGATCATCCACGATAGATCACATTTTCAAATTTGTATTTATCTTTAACAGTAATATTGATATTTTTTCCTTGTAAACTTATGTTCAATATTTCTTCTCCAGCAATAAATAACTGATCTTTAAAAGTAGGTGTAGAAAATTGTCCTATAAATCCATCAATATTATCTATATTTTCACAATAATATTTAGAATCTGAACATTTTACAGATAAATAATTAGGCCTCGCAATGCCATATTCACAAAGGCATAAACAACTATCAAGGCCACATAAATCCGGTTTTCTTACAAAATTAACTGTTGACTTGCTAAAACCAACAAGACTGCATCCTGATTTTAGTGAGAAAAGTTGTTCAAGACTCGACTTATCCTTCGTTACAGTATTAACATTATCTGTAAGAAACTGCAGCATCACCTTAGAATCTTCGCATTTATCATAACCAGTAAAAAAACTAAGAATTGTTTGAAATAACAAAAAGAATAAAAAAAGGCCAATAATTCCAATTATAATACCAATCATAAACTTTAGAACACTTTCAGTATCGCCTTTCTTATTAAGGTTTAACATTCTTAATATTACCACTACTAGATTTTACAAGTTCTTTTAGATATCCTATGACTTTTAAGATATTTTCCCAGTAAACAATAATAATCAATACTAATACTAATATAGCTAAAATAAAAATTATAATTGTACTAAAGGGAAGTTCCTGTCCTCTTCTGTTTGACATTTTAAAAAATTAAGGAGGGTTATTACAATCTATACTACCACAGGTAGTAAACTCATCACAACTCTTCTTTTCCCCAGGATCAATTTTTCCATTGCTATTTAAATCAATGTCTCTTTTCACATCACAATATTCATTCCAAATAGTTTCTTTGGAAGAAGCCCCAGTAACTAAATCAAAATTATTGCAGTACCCATTACATGTAGACTGTACTACACCAATTTCAATAGAGCTTCCTTGAACTAGTGCTTTTAATTTTGCAATTAATCCAGTAAACCCTCCTGTAAAAAATAAAGCAACAAAAATTAAGACTAAGATAACTAATATTGCAATAACAACAACATTCATTGACAATTCTATACCTTTTTTGTTATTATCCAACATCTTTTTTTTATATTTTAAAAGAAGTATTTAAGTCTTTTGGTTTATTATTCAACCTTACATAATGATTTAGAAAATAAATTATTAATTTTCTGTTTTTTGTTTGGATCACTTAATTGATTAAACCAACTTTGTTTCCCATATATTGATTCGGTAACATAACAAAGTTGACCTGTTGAAAATTTATAAATAAAAATTATTTCTTCTTTAACAAATTTATTTTCATCTGGGATTTTCCAACTCAAGAAATCTTGATTATCATCTCTAGTAATAATAAACTCGGAGTCTAGAAACTCAGGTTGCATATTCATATTTAAAATTTTCACAATACAATTCTTATTAGTACTTAATTCTTTTTCAGCAATTTTAACTTCATTATTATTTAATAAATTAATAGTACTCCCATCTTTATCTATAACTAATTCATAACTGCTAGGCATGTCTATATTCTTGGGGGGACATCTGCATTCTTGTGTAGAGATATAACATTTATTTAATCTACTAGTGTAAATATCAAAATCTTCAAGGAGTTTATCTATTTTTTCTCTGCTTAATTCATCTTTGCTCAAAAAATCTTTAGCGATAGGTACAATAAATATAAGGACCAAGATTATAGTGATCACTACTAAAATCATAAGTATCGCAGATACCATATGTCTTGCACCTAATTCTTGAGACATTTAAACACCAGGAACAATTTTTTCAAGTAAATTTATCAATTTATCTTTTGACATCCAAATAATTAACAAAATTATTAACAATATAATTATTGCGATCAATGCTTTACCCAATTCATCCCATGTAATTTCTCCTTTTTTCATATCATTACTAGTTTAATCTATCTTTTTAAATATTACGAGGGAACTAACCCTTGCATTATCACAATGACTAAGGCATTAAATATTAGGATAAAAAGAAATGCTATAAGTGAATATAATATTGTTCCTGTAAACATATTCCTACCTATACTATACTCCTCACCAATTTTATCTGGTCCATTTTCAATACCATTAGAAAGAACACTAAGAATATAGACAATTTCCACAATGTAGACTCCTATAACAATTTGAAAATAATAACCTGGAACAACTTCCCTTATATCAAGAAAACTAGACAAAGACTGTACATTGCCAAGATCAATGCCAGTAGTATTTGATGTAGCTTTATCAGCCAAATCACCTAACCTACCAATAATAGACACTATCAAAGAAGCCATTCCTACTACAATACCTGCAATAATTGGTGCAAGAAAATTTACCATACTCTTCATACTGGATATTATTTCTCCAAGTAAATCCTTAAGTCTTTCATTTATAACATGAACTTGATTAACATAATTACTTATGCTAATTAAGCTGTTTGATACAACATAAGGCCCTTTTTTTGAGCTCTCGACAAGCACCTCCATTGAGCTCTCAATTAATGGACTAGGGTAGTCTAATATTGCCCCATTTTTTAGGTTAAATATAGCCTCTTCAATATCCATTCCTAAAGTATTAATATTATAACTTACTTTCTTGAAAAAATTACCTGTAGGCGTTCCCTGCATATTTTCTGCTACTTTTTCAAAGGCTAATTCAGAAGGTATTCCATCTCCAATCCTGTTCCCTAATTGAAACAAACTACCTGAGAACTCAGCTTCTAACTTATTGGTCTCATTTCTAATCTTAATTAAATATTTTGTTTTTTCTTTATAATATAAACCTAATGCTAAAGCCATCCCTATCGGAACTAACAGACTAATTAAAATAGCCCCGACACCATATGGACCAAAACACAAATCTGCATCACACTTATAATCTAACAATTTACCAAAAGGTCCAAAATCTATGTCAAAATCTGGGATTAAATAATGTAAAATAACAGGAGATAATCCTAATAATACTATCAGAGAACCTAGTAAGAACGCAAAAAATGCACTACCTTTTTCTATCCTAAATCCGATAGAAGTTTCACCATAGCCAGTAGGTCTTTTGTTTAATAAATTTACCCCTATGTAATAAACCAGAATAGGTAATATAATATTGTAAATTATTAGAATATGCCACCATTTAACTAGACCACCTAAGAAACTTCCAATTAAGGGAAACATAATTAAACTTAATATTGAAAGGACAACACCTAACATATGCAAGATTTGAATAGGATTTCTCAAATTGTGAGCATAATGAAGCATTCTTTCATATGTACCATTCAAAATAACATCAAGTGCCTTATCCAATAAAGTCAATCTTCTTTCATCACTTGGTTCATATAAACTACTAACAATCAAATGGAAAGAATTAACAAATTCCAGATTATAATCTCTCCAACCTTCTAAATAATTATCTAAACTTTCCTTGATAGTTGTAAATCTTTCAGTTTCAACATCCCAAAATATTTTTCGTAAATCTAAACTCAATGGATCTTGAATATGGCTTGCGGCAAATTTTATGGCATGCTCTAAATTGCTAGTATGCCTCATATACATGACCATGTAAAGAGTACACAATACCATCTGGTTACTGGCTTTTAATCTGTAACTCGCTGCTAATTTATGAGGTATATTTGTAATAGGCTTAACAGCTAATAATCCCAACAGCACAATAACTAGAGGAAACAAAAGCTGCATCAACATATCTTCTTTTGGGATTTCTTGAAAAACAAATATGAATATTGTGTACAAAACCGCTAAGATTGCAATAATAAATCCAGATAAAGCTCCAAAACTAGCAGCACCAATAGGGGTTATATTCAAATGGGTAAACTTAATGCTATCTGATAATTTCTTATGCTCGGATTCTTTTGGTCTTACCCTTATAATACTTTCAAAAGTATTACATAATTTTTCATATAATGATAATTTCTTTGATAGGTAATGTTTCCTAAAAACATTATACTCTTTAGAAAAGTCCGGGTCTAAATCAAAATCATCACTTTTAATTGTTTTTTTAATTTTAGCCTTATATCTATCTAAGATTTCTTTTACATCTTTTTCCGGAATAGACATAATTTACCTCTTTTTTATCTCATTCTTAAACCACTGATTCCATTCAAAAAATATTTTATCAGAGTCAGAATAACCAAATTTGTTTACTATATAATTGCTTGCTCTATGGAACTCATCATTGCTTTTCACCACAAAATCAGCTTCAAAAAATTCTTGCTTGTTATTAACTAAAGCCTGCTCTATTAATTCTTTTTTTATTCTTGCTCTTAACATAATATTCTGCCAAACTGCTTCCCAATCACCACTCCATTCCTTAACATTGCCGCTAATAGACTTAATAATCTCGGAGTCTCCATTGATTAGATTATCAGTAATTTCTAATTGATCAGTCACAGGATTATATCTCATTAGATCTACAAAGGCACCTTCTTTGAGGGGATCATCATCCCATTCTTTCCTTACCTCAGTAATACTAATAATTCTTCTTTTTTTATGTAGTCCATCTGCACTCTTAATCGGATTTGCTATTATTATTATATCTGTTGCTTTAAAACTTGTTTTAGGTACACCTAGATCATTTACAACTCTGTCATATAACCCATAAGGACTATCAGCATGGATTGTACCTGCAACAACATTAGCAAGTGCACCAACCCTCATTGCTTCGTATAAAGCAAGTGCTTCCTTGCTCCTGACCTCTCCAACAATCAGACAGGAATCTCCCATTCTTAAACTAGTTCTAACACCTTCATCCGCCGATAATTCATTACCCCCACTAGCCATTAAAGCAGCTCTAACCTTTAAGGGTTGTATATTATAACCTAGTTCTCTAAATGATTTAACCGGTAACTCTAATGTATCTTCTACTGAGATAATCCTATATCTTCGCATAATCTCAACGATCAAGGCAGATAAGAAGCTAGTTTTTCCTGAACCCCTAGTTCCGGCAACCAAAATAGTTCTTGAACCATCAATTAAAAAACTTAGTAACCCTGCGGCAATATCATTTATCATCCCATTTTTTATAAATAAAGGTAAAGTCCAGGGTTTTTCTCTATGCCTTCTAAAAGTATAACCTAATCCTAAAGGATTTAAGGGATTTGAAACTATTGCTACCCTAGCTCTAGCCCCTGGCACCACTAAATCAGTGTCTAAAACAGGATTAGCTTCATCAAGGGGTCTTCCGCTGATTATTCTAAATTTTGTGGCCCAGCTTTCCCCATCTTCTCTGCTTGGAATAATATTTGTAATACATTCATCGTAATCTTGATGTACCACAAATATGGGAGTCTCGCCTATAGGACCATTTACATTAATATCTTGAATTTTCTCATCCTTTAATAAAATTTCAATTAAGCCAAATCCAATTGTATACCTAACTAATACCTTTGTAAGTTCTTGAAGCTCTTCATAACTTAAGTTTACATTTTTGCTGTCTGCTAATTCAGTTAGTAAATCTTGTCCAATATTAAAAAAATTTTGCCTAACCTTTTCTGTTTCTGCAAATTCTTCTGGTTTTGGTTTATATTCAATTAAAACAGTTCTAGCTTCCTCAAGTAAATTATATTTGTCCTCATCAAGCCTAAATTCTATTGGACTCAAATGATATAAATGTTTAATATCT
>JAGVZD010000010.1 GCA_018302805.1 Candidatus Woesearchaeota archaeon
GGTAATGCATTTGTTGATGCTAGCGAACAATGTGATGAAAGTGCAGGGATAGCACCATCAAATGGATGCCTAACAGACGGAATTTGTGCCTCTGACTGTCAAACCTGTTATTACGAAAGCGCAGATATAATTACTTTAGTATCTAGAGGTAATTGCATTGATGATAATGATGGAGATAGATATGGACAATATGAAGAGACTACTAGAACTGTCAGAAAAAGTGATGGTACACAAGTAGGAATTAAAACTGTTACTAAAGAATGTTATATTACTGAAGAAGTAGATGTTCCTTTCTTTGACCTCTGGAATTTAGTAGTAGTAATTTTCCTAATTGTAATATTTTATGCAATTAAAAGGTCAAAAAAATCCAATAATTAATTTGTGCTAAATTTTAAGTTGAGGAAATATCAATTTTATGAAAATAAGAATAGCTAATGAAGGTGATGCCCTTGAACTCATTAAACTACTCCAGTTGGCAGACAATAGGACTTTAGAAGTAGCTTCTTAAAAGGTCAAAAAAATCATCAAGTCTGATAAGGAGTTTTTCTTAATTGCTGTAAAAAACAATAAAATTGCCGGATATTTGCTTTTTGCGATAGTAGAAGAAGATGAGAATGCTTCTAGATTTTTGGATACAACAAAATTCTCCTGTATCTGTTGGATAGCAGTACATCCCGATTTTAGAAATAATAATATTGGAACAAAACTTTTGCTAGAATCTGAAAAATACGCTAAAAAATATAGGAAAATTGGCGTTTGGTTAGATTGTAGAGAAAAGGTTGTTAAGTTTTACGAAAATAATGGATTTAGTGTTGTAGGAAAATACGATAAAGAAACTTCATCTGGCCAACTAAAACCATGTTATCTGATGATTAAGAAGGTTAATTAATCTATAAAAAAATTATGCCCTAGAAACTAGGCTTAAATTTATAAATTATCGTATTTATGTAATTTAAACTTCTTAAATGATAAGTTACTTAGAGAAAGCTTATTCAAGCCAGGATATTGAAAAAATATTAAATCCTCTTGTCAAGGAGTGGTTTTTTAGTAAATTTACCGAGTTTTCACAGCCTCAATTATACGGTGTTATGGAAATCCACAAAGGAAATAATATTCTTATAACTGCGCCGACAGGAGGAACAAAGACTCTTACTTCAACACTTTCGATCATAAATGAATTAGTAACTCTTGCTGAAAATAATTTACTTGAAGACAGGGTATACTGTATTTATGTTAACCCCTTAAAGTCCTTATCTTATGATCTTGAAGTAAACTTAAAGAATCCTATTGAAGAAATTCAGACCATAGCCAATAAGTATGGTAAGGATATTGATATTCGTATAGGGGTTAGAACTGGTGATACCAGTCAGAGTGAAAAGTCTAAAATGCTCAGAAATCCACCTCATATTTTGATTACAACTCCTGAGTCTCTTGCGGTCTTACTTACTGCAGTGAAGTTTAGGAACCATTTTAGTAATGTCAATTATTGTATTGTTGATGAAATACATAGTTTGGCTGAGAATAAGAGGGGAGTACACCTTTCATTATCTTTGGAAAAACTTCAATATTCTGTAGTAAATCCTATTGTACGCATTGGACTAAGTGCCACAATTGCCCCACTTGATGAAATTGCTAAATTCTTAGTTGGAACAAATAGAGATTGCAAAATAGCTGATGTTAGATTTGATAAAAATTATGATATTAAAGTTTTGTCCCCTGCAGATGATTTAATTAATACAAGATTTGAGGACTTAAATCATAAGCTATATAGTTTAATTGATAGCCTTATACAAGCTCATAGGACTACTTTAATTTTTACAAATACAAGAAGTGCCACTGAACGAGTAATTCATCATTTAAAGGAAAAATTTCCAAAAAATTATACTGACAATATTGGTGCACATCATGGAAGTTTATCTAAGACATTGAGACATTCTATTGAGGATAGAATGAGGGCCGGAGAATTGAAAGTATGTGTGTCAAGTACATCCCTTGAATTAGGTTTGGATATAGGTTATATAGATTTAGTTATTTGCTTAGGCTCTCCAAAATCTATTGCTCGATTAAGTCAAAGAGCCGGAAGATCCGGACATAAATTACATGATACAGTTAAGGCAAGGGTAATTGTGTTAGATAGAGATGATTTAGTTGAGTCATCCGTAATGTTGAAACAAACAATTGAAAGAAAAATTGATAGAATTAGTATCCCTAAAAACTGTTTAGATGTTTTGGCACAACAAATATTTGGTTTTGTTATAAGTAATAAAATTCATATAAATGATTTGTTTAACTTGGTTAAAAATAGTTATTCTTATGCAGACTTAACGTTTAGTGATTTTATGAGTATAATAGATTACCTTAGAGGGAGATTTGCCACTTTAGAAGATAGGAATATTTATGCCAAAATATGGTATGATGAAGAAAATGGTATGATTGGTAGAAGGGGTAAGTTAAGTAGAGTTATATATATGACTAATATAGGCACTATACCAGAAGAATCTATGATCTCGGTAAAGGTGGGCGATCAAGTTGTTGGAGTAATAGATGAATCCTTTCTTGAAAGATTAAAAAGAGGCGATGTTTTTGTTCTTGGTGGAGAGAGATATGAATTTAAATTTGCTCGAGGGCAGACTGCCCAAGTAAACGCAAGTGTATATAGGCCCCCAACAATACCTAGCTGGTTTTCAGAAATGCTGCCATTAAGTTTTGATCTAGCAATGGACATTCAAAAATTTAGATATTTTTTAAATGAATTATTAAAAGCAAAAACTGAGAAGGATAAAATATTACATTTTATTGATGGATATTTATACTTAGATGGGAATAGTGCAAATGCTATATATGAATATTTTAGAGAACAATATCTATTCACAAAGGAGATACCTAATCAGAAGAAAATAGTAATAGAATATTATAAAGATAGAGATAAAAAATATGTAATATTTCATGCTCTCTATGGAAGAAGAGTCAATGATGTATTGTCTCGAGTATTGGCATATATAGTTTCAAGGCTAAACCATAGGGATGTTGAAGTGGGTATAAATGACAATGGTTTTTATTTAAGTTCTGGAAATGATATGCAAGCATTGAGAGCTTTAAAAATGATAAAATCTGGAGATTTAGAACAAATTGCAAGATTTAGTATTGATAAATCGGAAATATTAAGAAGGAGATTTAGACATTGTGCTTCCAGAGCTTTAATGATATTAAGATTATATAAAGGAAAGAAAAAACATGTTGGTAGACAACAAGTAAGTTCAATGATTTTATTGAATGCTGTTAAAATAATAGATGATGAATTTCCAATATTAAGAGAAGCAAGAAGGGAAGTGTTGCAAGATTTAATGGACATTAATAATGCTAAAGTTGTTATTAATGATTTGGAAAGAGGAAAAATTGAAATAAAAGAAATTAATTCTAAGAGTCCCAGCCCGTTTGCATTTAATATTATTAGTCAGAGCTATACCGATGTACTAAAAATGGAAGATAAAATTGAATTCTTAAGAAGGATGCATAACAAAGTTCTAGAAAGTATTAAAGACGGAAATAATTAATCTATTTTGTTTCTCAAAAGTGCAATAGGTTTTCTACCACCAAATCCTGAATTTACTTCATGCCAAAACTTGATATCTTTTTCACCACACTTCCAACATAGGAGAATTTCTCTACTATTAAATATAGAGTAGAAATCAACAATCCCTTCATTGAGGTCTTTAATGATTGCACCCATCTTAAATAATTCTTCAATTTCTTTGTAGAGTAGAAAATTTAGTTTGTGATAACTTTTGTTTATTTTAAGTTCGTTGAGGACTTGTAGATATTCATTATTGGTTTCAAATTCTATAGACTCTATTAAATTAATTGCTCTATTTAGGTCTTTTAATCTAAGTATTGCTTTCTCAAGTTTTGGAATTAAAGTTTCTGCTTCGTAAAGATTTAAGTAAAATTTTGTCATTGGAATCAAAAGGGTTAAATATTTATAAATGTTGTGAAATATTAAGTAAATTAAAATATGAAATGCCATGATAAATAGAGAACTTGTTATAAATGCCTTGATGGGTTGTGTTGACCCTGAATTAGGCATAGATGTATGGACTTTAGGATTAATTTATGATTTATCTATTACAAATACGGATGTTAAAATTACAATGACATTTACATCACCTATGTGCCCTTATGGACCTGTAATGTTGGAAGATCTCAAAGAAAGATTAAGTAAAGTTGCGGGTGTTAAGAATATTGAGGTGAATGTTGTATTTGAACCTCCTTGGCAACCTTCTAAGGAAATTAGAAGTTTACTAGGCCTTTAGAGTGATTCATTAACAAAATCATAACCAAATTCTTCTAATTTTGAGGAAAGAGAAGAATCTCCTTTCTTGACAATTTTTCCATCAATCATAATATAGATTACTTCTGGATCAATATAGTTAAGAATTTTTTGATAATGAGTAATAATTAGAATTCCAATATTATAATGTTTATGAAGTTTGTTAATTGCATTACAGACTATTTTTAATGAATCAATATCTAATCCTGAATCTGTTTCATCCAATAAGGCAAATTTTGGCTTCAAGACTGCCAACTGTAAAATTTCAGTTCTTTTTTTCTCACCACCAGAAAACCCATCATTTAAATATCTAGACGCAAATTCTTGTGGGATACTTAATAATTCCATGTTCTCCTTAAGAATTTTTTGAAATTCTATTACAGATATATTTGTGTTATTTGTAGAATTATATGCAGTTCTTAAGAAATTGCTTATTGTAACTCCAGTAATCTCACTTGGATTTTGAAAAGATAAAAATATCCCTTTTTTTGCTCTTTCATTAACTTTAAGATGAGTTATTTCATCAGAATCTATAAAAATTTGACCTTTTTCAATATTGAATTTTGGGTTACCTATTATTGTATTAGCTAATGTGCTTTTTCCTGATCCATTAGGGCCCATCAAAGCAACTACTTGTCCACGCCTGACTGATAAGTTTATATCTTGTAATACTAATTTGTTAGACACTGTTACAGTAAGATTATTTACATTAAGTTCTTCCATGTTTTTATTGATTTAATGCATTTTGAATTGTCTTAATAGAAAGTAAAGCACATTTTAATCTTAGATGGCTTATTTTTATACCTAACAATTCCATTATTTGATGTTCTCCATATTGTTTTATTTCTTCTATATCTTTGCCTTTGATGTGTTCTGTTAAGATGGAAGCAGCAGCTTGACTTATAGCACAGCCATTACCTGTAAATTTTATATCTTCAATTATATTCTTATTTAATTTAATAAATACACTGATTTTGTCACCACATAATGGATTAAATTCATTCCTATAAATATCAAATTTCTCTGGCTTCCCAAAATTCCTTGGATTATGGTAGTGATCTAAAATATTTTCCACATAAATATTGGAGTCCATATTATTTGAAGACCTCCTTAACTTTAAGAAGGAATTTTGACAAATATTCTATATCTTCAAAAGTATTGTAAAGATAAAATGATGCTCTTGTTGTCCCATTAATGCATAATGACTTCATTAAAGGCATACAGCAATGATGTCCCCCCCTTACAGCTATTCCTTGGGTGTCAAGCACAGTAGATATATCGTGTGGATGAATTTTTCCAAGATTAAAAGAAATTATACCAGACTTTATATTAGGACCATATAGCTGAAGTCCAGGAATTTTTACTAATAAATCTGATGCATATTTGGAAAGCTGCATTTCATGATTATGAATATTATTTAAACCCACTTTATTTAGGTAATCAATAGCCGCACTAATTGATATAGCTCCCTCTATATTTGGAGTTCCTGCTTCAAATTTCCAAGGTATTGGCGCCCACATTGAATCCTCTTGAGTTACCTGAGAAATCATACCGCCACCAAAACTTGAAGGGTCTATTTTATCTAGAATATCTTTTTTAACATATAAAACACCAATTCCTGTGGTGGCTAACATTTTGTGACCTGAAAATGCAAGAATATCTATATTTAATTCCTTTACATTTATTTGTGTATGGGGTACACTCTGTGCACCATCTATAAGGATTAGTGAATTATTTTTATGTGCAATCTTAGCTATTTTATCTATTGGATTTATTGTACCTAGCACATTAGAAATATGGGTTACAGCTATTAATTTTGTTTTATCTGTTATAAGATTTTCTAGTTTACCAAGATCTAGATTGCCTTCTTTGGATATTTCCCAAATTATTAATTTTAATCCATACTTTTTTGATAGATATTGCCAAGGGACAAAATTAGAATGATGCTCTAAGTTTGTGGTAATAATTTCATCTCCTTTTTTTAGATAACTAGAAAATAGGGATTTTGCGACCATATTTATTGATTCTGTTGTACCATGAGTAAAAATTATTTCATTATCATTAGCACCTATGAAATTTGCTACTTTTAATCTGGACTCTTCGTATAAGGTGGTGGCTTCCTCACTTAATGTATAAATTCCTCTATGTACGTTGGAATTGTGTAACTTATAAAAATTTGATATAGAATCCAACACAGATATTGGTTTGTGAGATGTTGATGCTGAATCTAAATAGATTAATTGGTTATTCCCAATTTTTCTTTGAAATATTGGAAAATCTTCCTTTATTTTTTCAACATCCAGATATTTAGACATTAATTTCATTGTATTTAGATAATATAATAGGCTTAATAATTTTTTTTATTTGATTATTCGGAAGTATATCAATAAATTTAATGTAATAACTTTGTATTATTAACGATCTCGCCTGATCTTCTGATAAACCTCTTGACATTAAGTAAAATATTTTATCCAGATCTATGTTTGAGGTTGAAGCACTATGGTAACATTTAACATCATTATTTTTTATTTCCAGTTTTGGTATAGGGAATACTTCAGCATTTTCACCAAGAAGTAAGTTCTCTTCTCTTTGGTAACCAATTGAGTTAACTGCTGTTTCTTCAATTTTTATTAATCCTTTAAAAATTAATTTTGAATTATCTTCCATTATATTAATGGCAGACATATTACTTTTAGTAGCTTCCGCTTCTTGAACTATCGTAAAGTCCAAATCATATTTCTGACTTTTAATTGAATTGTTGAATGAAAAGATATTTGCTTCCGAATTTGGTTCTCTTAATATATTTATTATATTTATTTTAAGGACCTCTATATTTAAACCAATATTAATAACATTTACTATTGAATTCTTGTTTTGGATAATACCTATATCACAATTATGGTAGTTAAAATTTTCAAATTTGGACATATTTATCAAATTAATTTTTGAGTTCCGGTAGGCAAACAACTTGACAAACAAACTTGAATACTTGTTTGAGTTATTATTTTTATTATTAATTACTATTGTTGCTTCAGAATTTTCCTCAGAGATTATGAGGAGATTAGTAAAATTTTTTTGATTTAAATTTATAATATCAATAATTATTGGATCATGTAATATTTTTTCTTTTGGTATAAATAAGAATATACTTTGGTCCCAAACCGCTAGATGGAGTAAAATATCTTTATTTTTTTGATTTTGAAGTTCCTCAGTAAAAAATTGGTCTATGTATTTTTTAAAGGTGGTAGAGAGACTATCAAATGTATCTAGTATTACACCTTCATTTACTATAGGTAATAAAAATTTGTGTGGTTTCTCATAAGCTAGGGTTAAATCAATAGGTTTAACACTTCCAGAAATACCTTTTCCATATATATACTTTGATTCGGGTAAACTTTTGTACTTTTTCAATGCTGCCCTTCTATATTGAGTAATATCCTTATATTCATTTTTTTCTTTGGAAATTAAGTCAATAAAACTTTCACTAACTTCCAAATCAAACTTGAATAACATATCTAGAATTAACCGACTGGATTTTCCATCTCCAGTTGAATTAGTTTGTTTAATTCTAATGCATATTCTATAGGTAATTCCCTTAAAATAGGTTCTATAAAACCAGATACAACTAATTTTAAAGCTTGATCTTCTGATAAACCTCTTGACATTAAGTAAAATATTTTTTCTTCACTTATTTTACCTACTGTAGCTTCGTGTACAACTGTAGATTTATTTTCCAAAATTTTCATAAAGGGATATGTATTTGATTTTGAATCTTTATCTAAGATTAAAGCATCACAATTAACACTACATTTTGAGTTTATTGCCCCCTTATTTATCATAGCATACCCTCTATAAGTGGAAATTCCACCATTTTTACTAATACTCTTTGATCTTAATGTTGAATATGTTTGTGGGGCTGTATGGATTACTTTAGATCCTGTATCTTGATTTTGGTTTTTTCCTGCATATGCTATACCTAACATATCTGTTTTAGCACCTTTTTCTAGGAGTATTGAACAAGGATATAACATAGTTGTACATGAACCCATATTACCATTGATCCATTCCATCAACCCATTTTCATATACTAGCGCTCGCTTGGTATTAAGATTGAAGGTATTTTTACTCCAATTTTCTACGCTACTATACCTAACATGTGCATTTTTTTGAACAAAAATTTCAACACAGCCTGCATGTAGAGAATTAGATGTATATTGGGGTGCGGAACATCCTTCAATATAATGTACTTCTGATCCTTCGTCAGCAATTATTAAAGTATGCTCAAACTGTCCTCCTTGAACTGCATTCATTCTAAAATAAGCTTGGAGAGGTATTGTTACTTTAACATTTTTTGGAACATAAATGAAAGTACCTCCACTCCATACTGATGCATGTAGCATAATAAATTTATGGTCATTTATAGGGATACATTTAGTCATAAAATATTTTTTTATTAATTCTGGATGATTTTTAAGGGCAGTGTCACAATCTTCAAAAATTACCCCTTTTTCCTGCCATTCTTTTTTTATTTTATGATAAATTATTTCTGAATCATATTGGGCTCCTACACCTCCCAAATATTTTTTTTCTGCTTCTGGGATACCTAGTCTATCAAATGTTTTTTTAACATCTTCGGGAATGGATTCCCAATCTGTTGATTTCTTAATATCTGGTTTAATGTAATAAGATATATCATCTAGATTTAATTTATGTAGATTTGGGCCCCAATTAGGGATGGGTGTTTTGTTAAATAATCTGAATGCGTGTAATCTTTTTTTAAGCATCCAATCAGGTTCATTTTTATCTTGTGATATTTTAATTATTAAACCTTCTGATAAGCCCGGATTTGATTTAAATATATTCTTTTCTTTATTAGAATGATCAAATATATCTCTACTTAGTTCCAGATCTGATAGCACGGATGACATTCTAATGGAATGAGTTACCACAACCACAAGTTTTTAAGGCATTTGGATTTTTAATTTTAAATCCACTTTCTTTGAGTGATTCTACATAATCAATAGTAGAACTCTTTAAAAAATTAAGGCTATCCTGATCTATTACAATTCTTAAATTATCGGATATAATTATAGTATCGTTATTGCTTTCTTTTTCAACAAATGAAAAGTCATAAGTGAAACCTGCACAACCCCCAGGTAATACTTGTATTTTTAAATTATAATTTTGTTTACCCTCTTGATTCATCAAGAAATTAAATTTCTTTGTAGCAGATTCAGTAATATAAATTGAATTGTTATTTGTTGTTTTGATATGGTTGTTTATTTGGAATAAAATATTGTTTATTTCCTGATTTGAGTATCCATGATTGGTAAAACCTTGTTCTAATGTCTCTTGTGAAGAAGTATTACAACCCATACAATGGATGCCAAAGTTTTGCAACAAAGGGATAATCTGCGGGTATTTTATAATAACCTCATTTATTGATGTATTTTTGTTTAAATAATTGTTATCTTGTTTCATTTTTTTATCAGATTTGTAGTAGTTTATAATATATAAAGATTATGTTTATTAAAGATAGGTTAAAATGAAGTTCTTTCCTATTATTAATAGAAAACTTTATATATGGCAATGTATTTATAAGGTAATGATTCATGAAAGACTTGGTTTAGATGATAAAGATGTTACAATTGTAGCTATGTTTATGGGAAATCCCTCAGTTTCACAAGCTGAGATAGCTCAGAAATTAAATATAAGTCAACCAAGTGTAAATTTTCGGGTTCAAAGATTAAAAAAGAAAGGATCTTTAACATTTAGTGTAGGTACTGATTTTAATAAAAGTAGTTTATTTTTGGCAAGAGTGGATTTTACAGCTAGTGATGCGAATGAGGTCTTAAACAGATTAAATCAATGTTCTTTTTTTGTTAATGGGTTTATTATGTCAGGTAAACATAATGTAAGTATTTTTTTAGTTCATGAGAACCTAAGAAAAATTGAAACCATTATTAATGATCATTTGAGGTCTGATCCAACCATATCCGATATTAATGTAAATATTGTTGTGTCTTCACAAAGAGATTTTCTTCTAAAGATGGATCTAAATAAAGAATTTTCTCAAGATATTTGCAAAAATTTAAATTCTTGCAAGGCGTGTCAGGAAGTTGGAAAAATTAGATTAAGAATTTAGATATGGTTGAAATTTTGAAAGGAATTGAAATCCTAGATTTATCACTCTATTTAAAAAAATACAAGACCTTAATTATTTCTGACTTACATTTAGGTATAGAAGATTCTTTAATAGACCAAGGTATATTAATACCTAAAAATCAATTTAAAATTATAAAAAATAAAATTGATTCTTTAATACAAACAAGGATAGTAAAAACAATTGTTTTGAATGGTGATATAAAACACGAATTATCTAGAATTAATAAACAAGAGTGGGAAGATATTGATTTATTATTAAATTCTTTTAATAAATTAAAAATTGTTCTTATTTTTGGGAACCATGATATAATAATGATGAATATTTTAAAAAATAAAGGATATTATGCTAAGAAATTTATTGAGTTTGGTGATATAGTAATATTGCATGGAGATATAATACCTATAGAGGTTTATAATAAAAAAGTGATAATTATAGGGCATGAGCATCCAAGTATTATTTTGACTGAGGGAGCAAAATCAGAAAAGTTTAAATGTTTTATAAAGGGAAAATGGAAAGAAAAAACATTGATTGTAATGCCTAGTTTTAACCCTCTCACAGAAGGGACTAATGTTTTAAATTTTAAATTTTTGAGTCCATTTATTAAATCTGATATAAAGAATTTTAATGTATATATTGTTGGAGATAAAATATATAATTTTGGTAAAATTAAAAATTTAGCTTAACCAATATATTCTTGTGGTTGTTTTGGTTGTTGAACTTTTGGCAATGGTATTAATGGGGGGATATTTATATCTTGTGATATAGACAGGGCTTTAATTGTACATTTAGATACAATTACATTAAATACATCTTCTAACATATCTTGGCTAATTTTCTTTGATTTTTTCCATTGATCTAAGATTTCTTTATGTACTTTAGATTCTTCCATAGATAAAACATGTCCATTGATGTGAATTTTTGCAAATGATGGTTCGTAATCAACTAAGAATTCAAAACTAAATTTAAGGACGTCTTCTTCCTTATTTAAAGGAAGTTTTTCTAGTATAACTTCTGTTATACCTATCTTTTGTTTAATATTTATATTCCCTTCTGGCTTTTTTGTTCTTTCTGCAATAATACTATCAAAATTGAACCCAATAATTGCCATAATCTTTTTATAATAGAGCAATTTATAAATCTTGTGTTTTAGTTTACATTTCTTCGGGTGCTTTAATTCCTAATAAAGATAATCCCTCAAATAGTATTGTTTTTGTACAATAAACTAAAATAATTCTACTTTTTTCTAGTTCTTTATTATCTTGAATAATTTTAAACTTATGATAGTACTCATTAAATGACTGACTTAAATCAAGTAAATAGCGTGTTAAAATATTTGGTTTAAATGAATTTGTAGTTTTTTCAATTGCTTGAGGATATTTAGATATTAATAATAATAAATTTTTTTCATTTTCTTCTTTTAGTAGAGATGTATTAATATTAAAATATAATTTCTTCCTGTATCTTTTAAGAATACTGCAAGCTCTTGCATGAGTATATTGAATATAGGGTCCTGTTTCTCCATCGAAGCTTAGATACTTATTGATATCTATTATTATATCGTTAGTGCGGTCATTTGACAAATCTCCAAAAATTATTGCGCCTACACCTATATCTTTAGCTACCATATCTTTATTTTTTAAAGTTGGGTTTTTTTTATTAATTATTTTCTTAGCTTTATTAATTGATTCATCTAAAATATCTTCCATAAAGATTGTTTTACCTTTTCTAGTAGCAAGTTTCTTTTTATCTTTACCTAAATATAAACCATGATATACATGTACACAATCTTTATTCCATGTATAACCCATTAATTCTAATACTTTGAAAAGCTGCTGGAAATGTAATTTTTGTTCGGCTCCTACTTCATAGATCATTTTAGTGAAATTATATTTGTTGTATCTATAAATTGCCGCAGCTAAATCCCTTGTCATATATAAAGAAGTTTCATCGCTTTTTTGAATTATTGCTGGAGGTAAATTGAAGTTACTTAATTCTACAATAGTGGCACCTTCACTTTCCTTTAATAAATTTTTTCTATTTAATTCTTTAATTACAGTATCCATTTTGTTATTATAGAATGCTTCTCCGGAATATGATTCAAATTGCACATTCAAAATTTTATATATTCTTTTAAAATCACTTAGGCTATATTCCCTAAAACTTTTCCAGATAGAAATTGCTCTATTATTACCATTTTCTAATTTCTTAAACCAAAGCCTTGCTTCATCTTCTATATTTGGGTTTTTCTCAGCATATTGGTGATATTTTATATAAAGTTTATACATGTATTTAATGGGATCTTTTTTTAAAGAAGTCATCTTACCCCATTTTTGAAATGCTGTAATTAGTTTCCCAAATTGTGTTCCCCAATCACCTAGGTGGTTTATTCTTATTACTTTATATCCTTGTGATACAAAGCAATGTCTCAATGAATTTCCTATTATAGTGGATCTTAGATGACCTATTCCAAATGGTTTTGCAATATTTGGTGAGGACATATCAATAACAATTATTTTGTTATTTCCAATATTAGAATGGCCTAATTTGTGTTCTTTTATCGTGCTTATAACTGTTTTGGCAATAAACTCTTTATTTAAGAAAAAGTTTACATATGCGCCTTTTAGTTCTATTCTCTCAAAAATTGTTTTATCTATTTTATTTTTAATCTCTTGAGCAATTTCTATAGGATTTCTTTTTAATTTAGATGACAATGAAAAGCAGGGAAATGCATAATCCCCAAGGTTACTTTGAGGCGGTATTTCTAATAAAGATATTATAATATTTTTATTAATTTTTATGTGTTCAAAAATAGCTTCTGCAATTTTTTCTTTAAATATATCCATATATCTAAAATTTAATAAGGTTATTTAAACTTTATTTTTTTTAATAATTGTGTTTAATACTTTTGTATCTTTTGACCAATCTAATGCTTCTTTCAAAACTTCCTCAATATAATGTACTGGGATTATTTTAATTTTATCTAATTGGTCTTTTGAAATTACTATATCTTTTTCGTTTGCCTTGGGGATTATTACTCTTTTTAAACCGGCATTAATTGCAGCTTCAATTTTTTGAGTTACACCACCTACTGCCAAAACTTCTCCCCTAACAGTTAATGAACCTGTCATTGCGGTATCTTGTCTAATAGGGATATTTTTTAATGCTGAAATAATAGCAGTTGCAACTGCTATTGAGGCTGAGTCACCTTCGACACCCTCTGTTGTTTGAAGAAATTGAATATATATATCATATTTTTCTTTAATATCTTCCCCAAATAATTTTAGAATTATTGCGGATACATTTTTAATTGCTTCCTTTGCAATGATTCCTAATTTACCTGTTGCCACAAATTCAGCTTTTTTACCACCAGGTGTTACTTCTGATTCTATTGGAAGTACAATACCTGATAATGCAGAGCCTGACCCAATTACTGCTAATCCATTAACCCTCCCTATTTTTGTCCCTTCTATAATAATTACTTCATACTCTTTTTTATTTTCAATATACTTATCTGCAATTTGTTGTTCAAGAGTTTTTGCAACTCGTTTAGCCTTAATCACATGTTGTCTTTGAACCAATTGGGATTTTTCTTCTAAGGCAATATCACCGGCAGCCCTAATTAGACCCCCTAACTCTCTGAGTTGTAGGGTTAACTTACCTGATCTACCAGCCATTCTTTTTGATTCCAATATAATATCTTGAGTTGCATCATATGAAAAATGGGGAATTTTTCCATCTTTTTTTACTTCTTGGGCTATAAATATAACTAATTTATTTCTATTTTCAATATTGTCATCCATAAAATCATTCATATAAACTTCATAACCATAACCCCTAATTCTAGATCTTAGTGCAGGGTGCATATGTTTTAGGGTTTCTAAATTACCTGCAGCTATCAAAATAAAATCACAAGGTACAGGCTCTGAGCGAACCATAGCACCTGAAGATCTCTCACTTTGACCAGTTATAGGATATTTTTTTTCTTGCATAGCACTTAGAAGCTCTTGTTGGGAATGTGCTTTTAAAGTAGCTATTTCATCTATAAACAATACACCCCCATTAGCCCTATGAATCATTCCAGGGACTAACCTTTCGAAAGATGGAGTTCCAAGGCCACCTGATTGTAAAGGATCGTGTAAACAATCTCCAAGTAATGCCCCTGCATGGGCACCTGTTGCATCAATAAATGGCGATTTTCTTATTGAAGAATTATCTATAAGTAATTTTGGAATTGTTGTTTTTTCATTTATTTTTGATCTTCTGCTAAGATTAACAAATAGAGATAAGGCTGCAATAAAAATCATAGAACTTATTAATGATGCAGCAGCCATTATATCACCATACTCTGCCCTCACCCACCAAGGAGTAATTATAGCAAGGATCGCTAGAAAGAGTAATACTATGTTTTGTGTTTTAAAATAACCTACAGTGCTTAGTCTTGCTTTATTCACTAATTCGGTTCCTTTACCTCTAGGTAGGGTTCGGATTAATGGAACATTCTCATCTACTTGATTTGGTAAAGAAATAACATCTACAAGTTTTTCCTTTGGAAGGAGTTCACTTAATGCCTGTCCTACCATTGATTTTCCTGTACCAGGTTCACCGATTAGGAGTACATGTCTTCTTTGATTTGCAACTTTATGAATTATACTAATTGCCTGATCTTGTCCTATAACTTGATCTATTAATTTGTTGGGTACTTTAATTTCATTTGTAGATTTAAAATTTAAAGGTTTGATTAACATTTTAACTAATTTGTTTAAATTAGGTATATAGAAGTAATATAAAAGATTTTAGATTATATCTTCTTCTGCAACAACTACAAAATCTCCAATAGCCATAACAGCGCTAAAGGGAATCATTAAATTGCCCTGGGAATCTTTTTCAAGATCAAGCCCTTCAATAAACCCAGTAGGGTTTTTTAATATAATTTGAATTAATTCCCCTGATTTTGCCTCAAAACTAATATTTCCAACTTCACCAAATTTTTTACCTGTTTTGCTTACAACAGTTTTACCTAAAATTTGTTTTGAATATTTTTTATCTTCATCAGCCATTTTTTCACCATAATAATAATTTTAGTTTATCATACATACCTTATTTATATATTTTTCTTTAATTTTTGGCACAAATCTTTTATAATAAAAGGACTTAATTTGTTATTATATAGTAATAAAAACTTATTAAAAATTGAGGACCCCCAGACCTTCATTTCCTATGGAAAATCAAATTATAAAAAATTTCTTATGGAAGTTATATTAAAT
>JAGVZD010000072.1 GCA_018302805.1 Candidatus Woesearchaeota archaeon
GCTTTATCTATTGCAAATAAATCATTTACTTATTTCCCAGAACTTCAACGAATTAAGAGAGATGCTCTTCCATTTCTAAACCTAAATGCAACTTATGATATTCCAAATGTAAGAGAAAAAGAACAAATTACACAACAATCAAGATTAGAGGTAACAGATTCACGGCAAGATTTAGAAGATAAAATTTCCGAGCTTTTCATAATTACAAGAAAAAATTTTGCAAAACCAATACCAGGGGGAATCCTTCTTAATAAGAATGATACCAGAAGAGGACAATTATTTGGCCGATTTGACAGTTATGACCCAACCAAGACCCAAAAATCTGTTGAAAGTATATCAAACAGATCTTCAGAAACAGGAAAAAGAATTCTAATTTATGACGAGGGAGAAGGAGGTTATGTATTAAGAATTGGAACTCTTCCCTCAGCTGAAGATATTGGAAATTATTTAACTAATAATGTATTAGGTAAAACACTAAGCCATATACTTACTCCTGAACCGCAAATAGATAAAAGAAGAAAAACTGTTCAAAGACTATTAGACAATCACGCAAGAGATTTAGCATTACAAGGCATTGATGTTGTATTTAGTCCAGTCTTAGACGTTTCAAGTGAATTAAGTGAAGATAATCTAATCAGAAAAAATAAAAGATCATTTAGTTCTTCGTACCCTACTGTCTTGGACATTGCCACCATGTATATTGATGCATTGCATAACAATGGGATAAAAACATGTGGAAAACATTTCTTAAATGCAGGATTACCAGAAGGTGGAGATGTTCATATGTCAGAAGTTGACTATTCTAAGAGAATATCTCCAAAATTACGATCGGGAAATTTATATAGAAAACTAGCAAGTGTTTTGGATGCAGTCATAGTTACCCACATAAGGAATCCCTCTGACAGTAGACCCTTTACATTATCCAATAGGGCTATTGAATATTTAACAAATCCAAAGTACAATAATGGAAGATTTAAGGGACTTGATTTTGATGGGCTTGTTATATCCGACGATTTATCGATGAAAGGGTTGACAAGTTTTGTTGAGACTGCCAAACTTACACCAAGAGACAGATATTTAACCCAAGATTGTACTACAGTCGAAGCTAAAGCTGCAGTTCTGGCATTAGATGCAGGCGTTCATTCAATGATTCTTTGCACGGCTCAATTATCTCCAATTATTAACGGAATTAAAACAGCATACTATAATGATACAATATTTGCAGGAAAAGTGGACAAAGCAGTTGAAAAATATAGGAGATTTGCAGAAAAATGAACACAGCTTTGAAAAGTTTATCGAGAATCAGCAAAGTATTAGTTCTCAGTACTTCTCTATTAGCTCTTGGTGCAGTAACCAGAGAATTTACTGAAGTATATCAATTTCTAAAAGCTGATGTTACTTCTGAAATTTCAAGAAAACAAACTCCAGGAAAACCAAAAATTGGAATACTGCCCTTAGTAGAACATGTAAAAACTGCCCGTGATTTTTTCCAACTTTACCTAATTAATGATTTATTAGACTCTAAAGATGAACTAAATCTGTATATTGATAAAGGAACTAACATAATGTATGTCTATCAACATGAAAATGGGACATTTGCAAATTCGTTCAATGTTGGAACAGGTCAGGTCAAAGCACAACAAAAAGAAAGATTTGGTCAGTATGTAACACCAAGTGGGAATTATCTCTTGATTAATAAAATTAATAGGAGTGCCTTGGAAGAAAAATTCGGTAATAACGCAAAATTATATGGCTCAGGAATGCTGCAATTGTTAGGTCCATGGGCTCCGCATATTGCAATTCATGGCACCAATGATAATTCAAGAATCGGGAAATATTCAACTAATGGTTGCATAAATCTGGCAAATGAGAATCTGGAATGGCTGTTAAGCAACGCAGGTATAGGATCAAAAGTGTATGTTTATGATTCAAAAGCCAATAATTAATTATTCAACCTTTGGCTCTGTATACATTGTAATAAATATTTCACCAAAGTGTTCATTTTGATCTACTGTAATTTTACTCTGATTAGCTAAATGTAATAAAGGGACGAACGTTAAAATTTTATCTTCTCTGTTATTACTGGACACTAATTCTGAAAACGTCATCTGTGTTGATTCTTTAGAATGGAAAAAATTCTTTATTTTGTCATATACCTCCTTAATTATCTTGGAGATGTCAATTTTCTTCTCGGGAATTTTTAAATTTTCAGGTATTCTTTCATATTCTAATCTTCTTAAAGTTCTTCTTTTATCAATCTCAAGTGCTTTCTCAAGCGCAGATACTAAATCCTGTAAAGTTACTTTACGTTTCCTTGCTAAGGGAGTTCTTATAGTTAATTTTGGATGCCCATAATCTTGTTTCAGTATTTGTATTTTTTCGTCATTAAAATCTTCAATTTCTTCTAATTCATCGCTAGAAAACATTCTAGAATTAAAAGCAGCTATATTTTCATAGAGTAATTTCTCAGATTTAATCTTAAGTAAAATTGCACTTGCAAGTATTACCTTACCTGAGATGAAAAAGTTTGTATCTTGTAATTTCCTAACAGTTTCTAAATATTTCTGAGATAATAAAGAAACATCTATGTCCCATGGATTAATTTCCTCTGTTTTTATTAGCTCATAAAGTATAGTTTGCCATGTAATTTCATCCCTCTTTAAAAGCATATCAAGAATTTGGTCATGCATACTAACAAACTCGATTTAGCCTTTATAAAACTTATTAGTGTTATTGTAACCACTGGATAATGAAGTCATACCGAAAAGTTTATATATTAGTTTAGGTACATAGTTACTATCACCTCTTTTTTCCCCAGAAGAATCTCTTCGGAGGTTCTTCTAGGGTTTTATAATAACAAAATGATAACAGATAGAACACTGGAAATTATTGTAAAACTAGATAAACCTTCTTCTCCTGAGGCCCAATTAAAGTTATTAAATCTGTTAAAAGGCACCTATGAAGAAGCAATAAGGGCATATACTCATTTATTGCAAATAAGTAATATTAATGACACAAATGTTTCTGAGTTGTCACTAAAAATGCATTTAGGAACAACTACCCAAGGTGTTAATTACAGTGTTGCATATATAACTCCAGAAGGCCAACGTATGGTAAAGGGATTCACAAAGGATGAATTCTACAATTTAAAATAATTTCATTATATTTATAAAGCTAATTTCTATAATTATTCTATGAAATACATAATATTAGTCAGCTTATTATTATTTATCACTTCTTGTTCCTTTAATCAAAATATTCAAGGAAATGTTGTTTCACAAGAAAATCTTGAAAAAATTAATGCTACAGAACAAACCTATCTTGTTACTAATGTTATTGACGGAGATACTTTTAAAATCCAAAATAATCAAAAAGTTAGACTTATAGGAATCAATGCCCCAGAAAAAGGAGAAAAATACTATAAAGAATCAACAGATTATCTTAAATCATTAGTTGAGAATAAAGAAGTTATTCTAGAAAGAGATATAAGTGAAACAGATAGATTTGGCAGATTATTAAGGTATGTTTACTTAGAAAATGGTACTTTCATAAATCTAGAAATGATTAAAAACGGACATGCAACTGCAAAATCATTTAAACCAGACATAAAATATGATCATCTATTCAGAAGTACTTCAAATCCAACTGACAATTGTATTAATCTTGGATGCCCAAAAGATACTCAATTAGTTGGAAACAAAAAATCATTAGTTTATCATTATTGTTATTGTACTTATGCAGATAGAATCTCAAAAGAAAATTTAATTTGCTTTAGTTCTGTAGAAGAAGCTGAAAATCTAGATTATAAAGAAACTAAGATTTGTTAATGTTTCCCTCTATAAAACCTTAATTTTTTAATTTTATTACCTTCAATTTCTAGTAAAGTGTTGACATAACTTCCAAAACCAGCATTTATTACAGTAGTTTTTCCAATTTTATCTTTGCCAAAATGTTCATGCATATGCCCGCCAATACAAACTAATGGTTGATATTTTTTACAAAAGTCTAAAGCTACAGTAGATCCAAAATGTTTTTTATGATGCTCAGATTCTTTATTTATTAGAATATCCAGTTTTGTGCCATTTGGAACATTATGACTTAGGAAAATTGTGGGTACATTTCTATTTCTATTTTTATAAGTCATATTTAATTTACTTAATAATTTCTTATATTTTTTTGTTAGAAGAATAAATTGTTTTTTAGTATACACATCTTCTTTCATCTTGGGGTTTTCAGCATTACTACTTAATCCATATCCAATAATATTAAATTTCCCAAATTTAAATAATTTGTATTGGCAATCATAAATATTTTGAAGATTCTTTGTTAAATATTGATTTGTTTGGTTCCCCATTACAGCCTCAAGGAAATACTTTCTTGCATAGAAATCATTTTCTTCCTTATCAGCTTTAGATTCTCTATAACTTTGATCCCAATTGCCAGGTACTATAAAAACTGGTTTATCAAAAGAATTCAAATATTCCAAGATTTTTCTACCCACCTTCAATGATTCCGTATTTAATTTTTCATATTTCTTTTTACCGATTGTTTTCAAGAGAAATGAAGAAAAATGCATTTTCTTTTTATTAGATACCTGCATCCATTTTTTTGTTAACGGTCTAAGTCCTTTATCACTACAAAAATCACCTGGAGCAATTATATAATCAAAATCTTTAAAATAAATTTTGGGTTTTTGACCATGTAAATCACCAATAATTAAGAATTTTAAACTCATACTTTATCAAAAGAAATTCATTATTAATAAATCTTATCATTAATAATTTATTCATAGATATGGATGAAAGCTCAATAAAATTTTAGTATCACCATTAGTAATATTGAATCTAAAACTTTCATAAGTTGCACAATCAAAAATATCACCTTTTGAAATAATTTCTATATCATAAAATTTCTGAGAATGCTTAGACCTAAAAGGAAATGGATGGTACTTAGACATTTGATGATCTACTGCTCGATCCATAAATAAGTCACGATGTTCGGGGAGAAAAAAACTAGAGGTCAACGCATAATAAAATTCCTTCAAATTTATTTCCAGGCCTAGAGCAATCAATCGTATAGAACCATCAACTTCATTACTAAGTTGTTTTACTTTCAATTTATATATGCCAAAATATTCACTTAATTCATTTATAAGAGGCTGTTTTAGATCAGGTTTATCATTAATCTTTTCATCTTTTACTTTAGTAACTTCCAATTTTCCCAAATAATCATCTATTGGCATATCCTAAGAATAAATAGATAAATCAATCCTTGTATTAACATTCTCTATTTTGTATCTAAAATCTATTATGGGATTTGCATATTGAACAACTTCTAATACAGTTTCAATATTGTATGTCTGGCCATTTACCAATGACACAGACGGAAATGCAACTGAACTATCATTTTCATCATCTAAATAACTATATTGAGGGAAATGAATTTTTGCAAAATCTTTTCTATCAGAATTCTTCATTAATTTAAAATGTGCTAAGGACATATTTTCACTTGCTCCAAAAGTACGCAGATCTATATAGGATTTCTCACTGAAAACATGTCTGCCTTGTACTATTACATTAAGATTTAATCTCTCTAAAAAA
>JAGVZD010000011.1 GCA_018302805.1 Candidatus Woesearchaeota archaeon
CTAACTTTAGGCAATAGTTCTTCTATACTAAATTTTTTAACTAAAAAAGTATTTGAATATTTCTCATAATAATACGTGTTCAATAATTTAGTGCCAAAACTGATAATTTTAGATTTAAAAATTAATATAAAAATTAGTAAAATGCTAGAACATATTAGCACCAATTTTGATATTGTAATAGTTCTATTTAGTGATTTTTTATTGTCTTTATCTGCTAAAATACTTACCCCTAAACCAGCCAGGACGGAGATGGAAAAGCTAAATAAAGAGAGCATTCTCGAAGGTACGCTAAAATAATTAAATCCTGGAAAATAGTTATATAATAACTTAAAGAAAGGAGTATATTTCCCAAGTGCAAACAATAAAGAAAAAAATAGTAGGCCTATGAAAAAGACCTTATATTTACTTTTTTTACCAAAAATTCCTATGATGGCCAATATTATGGGGAGTATTCCAAGGTAAAGATAATATTCTGCATGTGGTGCACCCCAATATGTTCCTTGTAAACGATTACCAAAAAAGTATGGTATAAATAAATTAATTAAGTGTTGCGGCGGGAGTGATCCTTTAGAAGCAGTTTGAAGATTGGCGTTTTCACCTCTTAGAAATGCAAAGTTAGCAAATTCTAATGTCGGCAATAGTTGTATTGAAATTAATCCTATAAAAAAGAATATTGACAAAAATGTAGTAAATATAATTTTTTTTAAATATGTTGATTTTAGGTTTTCTTTTGATTGGAATACCCTATAAAGAAAATAAAATATTATTGAAACTATGGTGAAGAATAAATATTGAATATGCCCAGAAAAGAACTGCAATGCTACAGTTATTGAAAGGAATACTAAATTTCTTATATTTGGTTGCTGTAGTAAATATTCTGTAGATAAATAGATAAGAGGTATTAATGAGATGCCCAGGAAATGTGATGCATCACCCCCAAGAGATCTCTGGATAAGATTGCCACTGAACATGAAAATTATGGCTGCTGTTAATGCAGGGAAGTTGGTTTGCTTAATTTTTCTCATAAAAAGGAACATGAACAAACCTGCAAGGAAAATATACAATGGATATTGAAACTTTAGAAAAAAATCTTGGTAATAAAACCAAAAAAATATATGAGTTGGAAAATATCTACCCCCTATAATATCACTTGAAAAGGGAGACCCTGCAAATACATAGGGATTCCACAAAGGCATCTCGTTATACTGGTTAAGAGCAGAATTAATGAATTGATGGAACATTACTTCATATTCTATGTTATCTCCTCCAGCCACAAAATTTGTGGGATGTAAAAATATCTTCCAGTAGAATAATATACTTAAAACTGCCAATAGCAATATAAATTTTGGTAAGGCTTTCATTTTAGATAGCTTTTTAAATCACCTTAGTACGCAAGATTTATATTTGTTATGCAATTTAATCAAATAACCTACTGAATTTTACAGTAAAGAAGAGGCTACTATGAAAATAGGTGTCGTTATCGGAACAAGACCAGATATTATAAAATTATCTCCTTTAATTAGATATCTAGAAAATACTAAGGCCGAATATTTTATGATTCATACAGGTCAACATTATAGCTATAATATGGATAAACAATTTTTTGAAGAACTTAATCTACCAGAACCCAAATATAATTTAGGAATTGGGTCAAAATCTCATGGTGAGATGACTGGAACAATGTTGGTGGGTATAGAAAAAATATTAGTTGATGAAAAACCACCAGTTGTTTTAGTATTAGGCGATACTAATACAACACTAGCAGGTGTACTTGCTGCTTCGAAAATGCATATAAAAGTAGGTCACATTGAAGCTGGTTTACGGAGTTATGACAAGAAAATGCCAGAAGAAGTGAATAGAATAGTTGCAGATCACCTCTCCGATTATTTGTTTACACCAACTAGCGTCTCTTATGGTAACTTAATCTCAGAAGGAATTTTGAGAGACAAAATATATATTAGTGGTAATCCTATTGTAGACGCTATACAACAAAATTTGCCTATTGCAGAAAAAAAAGAATTAATACTAGACAGGCTTAAAATTGACAAAAAAAATTATTTTTTAGTAACTACTCATAGACCTGAAAATGTGGATAACAAAAATATTCTACAAAATATTTTTGATGCATTAAAAATGATTCATTCAGAATATAATTATGATATAATTTTCCCAGTACACCCGAGAACTAAGAGTTGTATTAAGAATTTTGAAATTGTAGTGCCTGAATTTGTAAAAACAATCGATCCCCTTGGATATCTTGATTTTATTCAACTGCAAAATAATGCAAAACTAATTTTAACAGATTCAGGTGGAATCCAAGAAGAAAGTTGTGTATTGGGAGTTCCTTGCGTTACTTTAAGAGAACATACAGAAAGACCAGAAACTATTGATGTAGGGAGTAATATACTTGCAGGGACTGACAAAGATAGAATTTGCGATGCAGTTAAACTAATGGTTAATTCAGAGAATTCTTGGGAAAATCCTTATGGTGATGGAACCTCTGCCAAGAAAATAATCCAATACCTTCATAAAAAGCTTAAATAAGAAGATTTAAAAATTTTTTTGAGTTACCTTGGAAAAAATGAAACAATATTTTGAATATTATAAAGGAAAAAGAACTTTGGTTACTGGTGCAGATGGGTTTATGGGTTCACATTTAGTTGACAAGTTGATTGAAATGGGTGCTGATGTTACTGCATATGTTAGAGGGAGTTCAGTAATTGGTACTAATAGATTTGATTTAAAGAATTTAAAACATCAAATAAATAAAATTCAAATTATTGCTGGAGATATTAGTTCACCTGAAACCCAGAGATTAATTATAGATGATCATCCCGATATTATTTTTCATTTAGCTGCTGAAGCTTATGTGCCAAAATCTTTTAATCAGCCAATGGAAGTTGTACGTGCCAATGTTGACGGAACTTTAAATGTTCTGGAAGCTGCGAGATCATTAAATAAGATTAAATCTATTGAGAGATTAGTATGTACCTCCTCAAGTGAAATTTATGGGACTCATGAGGATCCAATAAAGGAAACTGATACGATGAATCCAAGTAGTCCTTATGGGGCGAGTAAGGTTGCTGCAGATAGATTAGCATGGTCTTGGTGGAATACATATAACTTACCAATTGCAATAATCAGACCCTTTAATACATATGGGCCAAGGCATACATATGATGTAATCCCAAAATTCATAGATAAAGCACTGGAAGGAAAAGTATTAGAAGTTCATGGCGATGGATTGCAAACTAGAGATTTAATGTACGTTGATGATACAATTGATGGATTTCTTACTATGGGTTGGCATAAAGATGCAATTGGTAAGGCAGTTAATTTTGGTACTGGCACTGATGTTCCAATTAAAGAAGTAGCTGAAAAAATCAAGTTATATTCTGAGTCTGATTGCGAGATTATATATATAGGTAAAAGAACATCAGAAGTTAAAAGATTGTGTTGTGATCCTTCTTTAGCAAGATCTCTTTTTAATTGGAAATCTACTGTTTCTATAGATGATGGACTAAGAAGAAATATTGAATGGGCTAAAGCTCAAAAGAATGATTAAAACAGTAGTTATTGGTCCTACTGAGCATACTAGGCTATGTTTAGAGGAGATATTGAAAACTGATGGATATCAAGTTAGTGCGGTATTTGGTTCTTCTATCTCTAAAAAACACAAAAAGGCAAGGTGGACTACTTTTAATGATTTGGCTGAATTTTACAAATTTGAATTGATTTATTGCAATAGATTTAAAGATCCTGAAAATATTAAAATAATTCAAGATTTGAATCCAGATGTGATTTTTGAATTTGGTTCTTCTGAATTAATACCTAAAGATGTGCTTGAGATCCCAAAATATGGTTGCATAGGTAGCCATGGAGGTCCATTACCACAGATTAAAGGAGGGGCTACCTTGAATTGGGCACTGTTGAGAGATGAAAGAGAATGGGGTGTAAGTTTGTATTATTTATCTGAGAAAGCTGATGAGGGAGATATTATTGGAGTTTCTTATTTTAATATTGACGATAGGGATGATATAAAAACCTTGCATGATAAATCAGATTATCATACTGTTAAAATGTTAAGAAAGGTGTTATTTGATCTTAAATCTACTGGCAATACAGAAAGGATAAAACAATTAAAAGCTGATGGTATATTTTTACCTCAAAGGAAACCAACAGATGCAGAAATAAAATGGGATGCTCATGGGAGAGAAATATTTAATTTTGTAAGAGCACAAACTCATCCTTTTCCGGGAGCTTATACATATCTTGACGATGAAAAACTTAGTATATGGAGGGGCTCTTACACTTCCGGAATTAATTTCCAGGATATTACTGAAATTCAAAATGGAACATTGTATGGGATAAGTTATGGAAAAGGTTTTTTGGTAAAATGTGATGATGGTTATTATATTATTGAAAGGATTAGTGATTCTTCTAATATAGAATATTGGGGAGATGATTTTTTCAAAATAAGAGGATTAAAAAATGGCTATAGATTTAGAAGAAAGGATTGAATTTTGTAAAGAATGGCTGTTAAATTCTGATGTTCAACAAAAAACAGGAGAACATAAAGGTGCATTCAATAGCTGGTATCAATATGAAACAAAGGGATTTACATTTGCATATCCCGAAATAACTGGTTATGGGTTAACTTTATTGACATATCTTCATAAGCTTGAAGGTGATAATCATTATCTAGCCAAAGCAGAAGTTGCTGCTGATTGGATTATTAATAAAGTAATTGATGATGATGGTGGTTGTTTTTCTTGTTTTCCCTACATTAGTGAATACAAGAAAAATGAAGGAGTTAAATTTACCTTTGATAGTGGAATTATTTTAAATGGTTTGGTAAATTTATATAGACACACCGGAGAGAAAAAATATTTGGAAGCGTCCAAGAAAATAGGAAATTGGATGTTGTCCATGCAAAATCCTGATGGTTCATTTATACCATACAGAGATGCTGTAGGGCAAAATAAGAATACAATGGAAACCTGGTCCACTCAATCGGGGAGTTATTTATCAAAAGTATGCATTGGTTTATTAAATCTTTATGATATAATTGGAGATGAGAACTTAATTGTAGGTGTTAAGCAATCTTTACGAGATTCTAATAAGTGGAGGCAAGCAAATGGCAGATTTAGAACATATGCAGATTATGATAGTTCAAATTTTCACCCACATTGTTATTCATGTGAATCTTATTTTGTTGCGGGGCAATTCTTTGATGACGTCAAACACCTTAAAATAGCTACTGAAGGTAGTAAATTTCTATTAGACAATCTTAGTACTGATGGGAAAATACCCAGGCACTATATAGATCATAAATTTAATTATAATGAAAGATCGGATATAATAGCTCAAACTCTTAGGTTAGGAATACTCACAAATGAAAATAGAAATCCTGATTTTATATCATTACTGAGGCAGAATTATAGTCGCTTAATAAATTACCATGTGTCTGATGGGATTCATAAAGGTGCATTTATTTTTGGAAATAAAAGTGATGGATCCCCGGCTAATAACCCAAATTCTTGGTGTTCCATGTTTGCCCTTCAGGCAATGATATTGTATCGAGATTTTAAAAACAATAGAATAAATTTTGAATGGAAGTATATGGTATGAAAGTATTATTTAATTGTAACAATACTGTATTTCAACATCCTGGTGGTGGAGAAATTTTATTGTTGAAGACCATGGAATATCTGAAAAAAGAGGGGATCACTATTAAATTATTTGACCACTGGAATGATAAGATAGTAGACTATGATATCTTACATAACTTTGGTAAATCTAGTAATTGTTATGATCTGATTAGACTTAGTAAAATGCATAACCTCCCAATAGTTCTTACTCCACTATATAATTGGCCCTCTGTTAAGTATGGTATAAGAGAGCATTATAGTTTTCCACAAAAAATAAAAGGTGTTGGATATACATTACTAAAGCGACACTTTTCCTTTGTGTCAAAATCTAAAAAAATATTATCCTTATCTGATATGATAACTCCGGATTCTATGATAGAGGGACGGTTATTACAAAAAGATTTTGGTATATCTTTAAGAAAAGTTTTTCCAGTTCCCTGTGGGGTGGATGAAAAATTTTATGGTGCAAAACCTGATGAATTCTATGATAAATATAAACTAGAAAATTTTATTCTATATGTAGGCAGAATTGATCCACGGAAAAATTTGTTAGACCTGATAAAGATTATGAACAAAATTAATATACCATTAGTTTTAATTGGTGCCAAAAACCAAGAATATTTAACATATTATGAAAATTGTTTAAAAATTGCCAATAAAAATATTCATTTTATAGACCACATGGATCATGATTCTTCTATGCTTAAATCGGCTTATGCATCTGCTAAGGTTCTTGTATTACCGAGTTGGTTAGAGGCGCCAGGATTAGTTGCATTAGAGGCAGGATTAGCAGGTACTAATATTGTAATAACAAACAGGGGGACAACTACTGAATATTTCAAGGACTATGCATGGTATGTAAATCCCTTAGATAAAAGAGATATCGAATCCAAAATTAGAGATGCTTATAATACTGAAAGGAATAAGGAATTGTCAAAGCATATCAAAGAAAATTTTATTTGGCCAAAAGTCATTGCCAAGTTAAAAGAGGGTTATAGAAAGGTATTAATTAGTTCTTAATTAAACTTCGAAAGGTTTATATTTTTTATTAAGAGATTTTAATTTGTGATAGTATGGCAAAATTAGCACTTCTAGGCGGGACTCCAGTAAGAACAAAATCTTTTAATTATCTTCCAGATTTTGATAATGCTGAGATTGACGCTGTTAATAAAGTAATGAATACCAGGATATTATCAGGGTTCCACAGTAATTACAGGAAAGGTGGACCTAAAATTATGGAGTTTGAAGATAACTTTGCGAAATTTCATCAAATGAAATATGCGGTTGCTTTTAATTCAGGTACATCTGCCTTGCATGCGGCACTTGTGGCCCTAGGTATTGGAGAACAAGATGAAGTTATTGTTCCTAGTTATACGTTTACTGCGAGTGCTTCCTCAATTTTAATGTGTAATGCCACACCTATATTTTGCGATGTAGGTAGGGACACTTTTAATATTAATACAAATAATTTAGAATCATTAATAACTGATAAGACTAAGGTTATATTAGCTGTACATTTAGTTGGAAATCCCTGTGATATGACATCAATTCAAAGAATTGCATCAAAATATAATTTAAAAGTATTGGAGGATTGTGCTCAATCACCTGGAGCCAAGGTTAACAATAATTTTGTTGGGACAATTGGTGATATATCTGCATTTAGTTTTGTCGAAACTAAGAATATGGTTACTGGTGAGGGAGGTATGGTATTGACAAATGATGAAAATTATGATAATATTTGCAGATTGGTGAGAAGTCATGGAGAAATATTGGTGGAAAAAGGCAGGAGTTACCTATCACAAATTCTTGGTTGGAATTATAGAATGACTGAAATAGAAGCTGCAATTGGAATTGAGCAATTGAAGAAATTGGATTACTTAAATTCATACAGAATTAAAAATTCTGATCTCTTAGAAAAAAATATTAATTTTGATGGATTAAAACCAGTTAAAGTATTAGAAAATACATCAAGTGTTAAACATGTTGCAGCATTTACCTATGATGAACAAAAGATGGGTGTTTCTAGAGACCTATTTTTAAAAGCTTTGAATGCAGAAGGAATAAATGCTGATAAAGGTTACCCACATCCTTTGTATATGAATCCTATTTTCTTAAATCATAGGAGCGGAAGATATAAGGAAGGTTTGAATCCAATATCTGAGGATTTGTGTTATAAAAGCGCTATTTGGTCTAGGAGAATAATGTATCCCAATACTTCAGAAGATATGCATGATATAGTAGAAGGCTTTTCAAAAGTCATCGAGAATATAGATGAATTGAAATCTCTAAAAGATTAGTATTAGTAGGTCATAACAAAAGTAATTTAAAACATGGTATATTTAAAAGAATATAAGGTGATTTTATGGTAGAATTTATTGTAAATCCAACGTTTACTGTAGCTCAAGGATCTAATGAGGAAAGTACTGAAGAGTATCAAAAGTACAGGTGGAGATGGAATAATAACCCTCCATTAAATATCATAGATGATTTCCCTATTCATGTGGATTTTGAAACTGCTGCCCCATGTAATTTAAGGTGTGTAATGTGCTTTCAAAGTGATAAGGAATTTCATGAAAAAAATAAATTAGGTTATTTAGATTTTGAACTATTTAAGAAAGGGATTGATGAGGGGAGACAAGAAAAATTTGGCGATAAAAAATTAGCGTCAATTAAATTAAATTATAGGGGTGAGCCTCTGCTACATCCAAAGTTAGTAGATATGGTTAGGTACGCAAAACAGAAGGGAGTTATAGAGGTAATGATTAATACAAATGGAACCCTTATGACAGAAGCTAAGGCTAGAGCACTAATAGATGCAGGTATTGATAAGGTAATTTTTTCTGTAGATGGATGTACAAAAGAAGTATATGAATCTATTAGAGTTGGTGCAAAGTTTGACCAAGTAGTTGAAAATATTAGTAGGTTCAGAAGGTTAAGAGATGAGATAGGGAAAACAAATGCTGTGGGAGAATTAAAACCAAGGATAAGGATACAAGCTGTGCTTCAAGATTTGAATAAGCACCAGGTTGAAGATTTTAAGAAGTTTTGGGGGCCCCATGTAGACATTGTTGCATTTGATGACATGTATGATATGTCCCTTGGAAGCAAGGGTTCATTTCCTGCCGTAGAAAAAGAATTTGCTTGTCCTCAGTTATGGCATAGATTATTTGTAAACTGGAATGGTAATATCACATTATGTTGCGGCGATACTTACAACCAAGAAATTGTGGGTAACTTGAATCATGATAATATGGAAGGTATTTGGAAAAATAGAAAATTAATGGCTTTTAGAAAACTTCATCTAGATGGAAGATCAGGGGATATGAAGATTTGTGATGGATGTGGTTTGCGAGGAGCTGTATTAAGAAGAATGATTAACGAAAGGAAAGCAAGAGGAGAATTATAAAATAAAAAATAATTTAACTTATCTGCTGATAAATTAATTTTAATACATTTTGAGTTGCGTTTTCTTCTACTGAGAATGATTTCCTTTTTTCTTTAATACTCTGTTGGTAGTCTAAATCATTTATGATTTTTTCTATTGTTGGAATTAAATCCTTTTTCTGATAGATAGGTATTGTAACATCCCAAGAATTTGTCAATAATTGATCTTCACCTATTAAACCAGGTTGATAGCTGACAGATGGCTTATCCAATAATGTAGATTCATATAGCATAGTGGAAAATGCACTAATAACCATATCTGATGCTAAAGTAGCTTTTATTGGAGGACATTCCTGATTAAAAATCACAGGATATTTAGAATTTGGAATTATGTCTTCAAGTTCTTTTTGTTTTTCTCTGGGATGAACCTTTATAAATAATGTAAGCTTTTGAGGTATATGGTGCATTTTATTAATAGATTCTACTACATCTTTTAATATATCCTTTTCTGTGTAACCTAAATATTTTGGATTTGATGAGTCTTTACCATATGCAAGTTCAATCGGTTGCGAAGCAAACATTATTACATAAGCATCATCTTTTATATTTAATTCAGATCTTATCTTTGTTCTATCTTCATTTTTAAACTCCTTATTAATCTTAATAACCTCATCGAAATGAGGGTTTCCTGTGACTCGGATTGTTTCTTGAGGATATCCTTCATTTGTCATTGTAATGCGGGCGTGTTCATTCATTACCGCTACTAGATTTGGATAATATTTAAACTTATCATTTTGTTCACTAAAAACACTACCATAACTCTTCCAAATATCTGCTATTGCTAAGGTAGTAACTTTATTTTTGGCACAATAAATCAAATTCTGTTCTAATACTTCTGGGTTTTCTTTATCTTTATCACTAGTTCCAGTTAAAATCAAGTTTGGCTGTGATTCATCTATAACGCATGATAAAGCACTAACATTTATTAATCTTGGAATTTCAAAAGGGATGTTCAATCTAGAAAATATTTGAGTTGCTGGACCATATGCTAAGGTTTTAATGTGATAATCTTCTGATTTTAAGAGTTCTTTTATTACAGGACCTATGGAATTTGCGCTTCCTGGATGCAAAGCTGCACATAATAAATTTTTCATGGTTTCATATAATTACAAAAATCTTTTAAATTTTGCGTACAATTATACTATTATGACAAAACCATATGTGGTGGCTGTTATACCAGCTAGGGGTGGATCAAAAGGGGTTCCTGGCAAGAACATTAGAGAGTTAGCTGGGAAGCCATTAATTGCATACACAATAGATGCAGCTATTAAAAGCCAGGTTTTTGATGAAGTTATAGTTAGTACAGATTCTGAAGAAATAGCACGAATTTCTAAAAAATTTGGTGCTGTTGTTCCATTTTTGAGGCCTGCCTATCTTGCGACAGATACAGCACATACGCCTCCAGTTATAGAACATGCTGTTAAGTCCATTGAAGAACAGAAGGATATAAAAGTGGATGTAGTTGCAACCCTTCAATGTACCTCGCCTTTAAGAAATGATGAGCATATTAGAGAATCCTTTAATAAATTTATAATAGGAAATTATGATTCTCTGACTAGTGTAAAGAAAGCATTTCCGCCATATTGGATGTTAATAGAAAAGGATGGAAAAGGCAAACCCTTTATAGAGTTAGATGATGGAAGAGATCCATATAATTTAGAAAGACAACAATTACCTTCTGTGTATCAATTAAATGGTGCAATTTGGTTTACCAAAAGAGATAAATTAAAGGAAAAAAATAATATTACTATTAAAGAAAACAATGGTTTTTATGAAATGGATGAATTTAGTTCTATGGATATTGATACAGAATATGATTTTGTTGCACTAGAACTTTATATTAAGATGCAACAAAAGCAAATATAAACTTAATTATTCAATTTTAGGTGGCATACAAATACAATCGGGAGGGATTCAAATGAAAAACATCTATATTGGAAGGGAGATTGGTGATAATAATAAGCCATTTATTATTGGAGAAGCTGGAATTAATCACGATGGCTCTCTGGAAAAGGCATTAGAATTAGTCGACGCTGCTGCAGAGTGTGGAGTAGATGTAGTAAAATTCCAAACACATTTACCTCAGTATGAGATGCTTAAATCCGCTGGTACAGCTGTGCATTTGGAAAAAGAAAACTTATATGAATTGTTAGCAAGAATACAATTGTCTAAAGAAGATCATCAGAGATTACAACAAAGAGCTAATGATAAAGGGATAATGTTTATGTCTACTGCCTATTGTAGAGAGGCTATTGATTTCTTAGATGAATTTAATTTACCTGCCTATAAAATAGGTTCTGGTGAGTTAACAAATATACCTTTACTTAAACATATAGCGAGGAAACAGAAACCAATGGTTTTGTCTACAGCAGCATCGAATTATAATGACATTGATTTAGCTGTAGCTCATATTAGGAATATTAATGATCAGTTAGCACTGATGCATTGTGTTTTTGAATATCCTGCAGACCCAAAAGACTGCAATATTAATTTGATACCTTTGTTAAAGCAAAAGTACAATGTACCTGTTGGATTTTCAGATCATTCGCAAGGTATTAATATTACATTGGCGGCATTAGGCCTTGGTGCTAACTTAATTGAAAAGCATTTTACAATAGATAGAAGATGGCCAGGACCTGATCAGAAAGCCTCTTTAGAACCCGATGAATTATCTGAATTAGTAAGAGCAGCTGAATCGATTCATTATGCACTTGGATCCAATAAACAGATTTTTGAAGGAGAAAAGGGCGCAGCGAGTTTGTTTAGACATAGTTTGGTAATAACAAGGTATATAAAATCTGGGGAAACTTTAAGTGAAGACAATTTAGGTATTGCCAGGCCAGGTTCAGGTATCCATCCTAAAGAATATGACAATTATTTAGGGAGAGTTGTAAGGCAAGATCTTGAACCAGGGACCCAATTAAAGGCAGAATATATAGCCTAAACTTAAGTATACTGCTTTATAAATTTTTTTTATTTTAACATTTTATGAAAATCCTTCATGTTTTAGATGACTATAGTAATAGGAGCGGACATAGTACAGTATACATTATAGAAGGAATTAAACAATTAGGTCATGAAGCTGAGGTTTATACTTCAAATGTAAGATTAAGTGCTTTAGAACCGGATGATTCAAAATCATTAGTAAAAATTACGCGATTTAAGGGTATTAAGATTTTCAAGAAAGCTTTTTTCCCAGGAGTAATTCCAAAAATTTTATTTATGACAAATCCTGACATAGTGCATACCTATGTTATGGGTTATTTTTCTACATTTCTAACAGGATATTTAAAACCTTTAAAAAAATATAATTTAGTCGTCTTTGCGGATATTGATAGAGATGTGAAGCCTCATAAAGGCATTTTAGGAAAAATGTATTTTAATTTTTTCTTGAAATGGCCAATTAAGCAAGCAGATCTAATACATGTTTTTACTTCTGAACAAAAAACAATTTTAGTAGATAGAACTGGTATTGATCCAAATAAAATATTTGTGTGGCCATCTGGTGTTGATACCTCAAAATTTGCGAGAAATTTTGATAAGAATAAATTAAGGAAAAGTTTTGGAATGCCAAATAAATTTATAATTTTAAATGTAAGTAGTATTGTTAGAAAAAGAAGATTAGAACTAATATTGGAGGCAATAAAAGACCTTGATGTTTATTTTGTTCATGTCGGTGCTGAGGTTGATAAAGATTATTACAGATACTTATTAAATAAGGTTGATGAACTGGGGATAAATGATAAAGTTAAATTCTTTGGGAAAAAATATTTTGATGAGTTAGTAGATTTCTACCTAGCTTCAGATATTTTTGTACTAAGTTCTTCTAATGAAAGTTTTGGAATTCCCATGCTTGAAGCTATGGCTGCAGGTTTACCAATAATAACTACTGATGTCGGTGCTGCAAGAGATTTGATAGAGGAAGGTAAGAATGGATTTATTGTGGATGCTGAAGATCTTAATAAAATTTTGTCAAGGGTTAAAAAATTAAATTTAAAAGAGATGGGTAATGTTTCCAAGGAAAAATCAAAGGATTATGATTGGAATATACTAATCCCTCGACTTGAAGCTAAGTATTATGAATTAATTAGAAAATGAAATTAATAATTATAAAAAATAAGAAGGAATATGAATATTATTATCGGTTGATTAAAGAATTTGAAAAACATAAATCAAAATTCTTAGTATTATGTTTAAGAGGTTCTATTGAATATTATAAGAATGGGAAAAAAGAATCAGATTATTTAACTAAAATAAATGAGAATATGTATTTTGAAGCTATTAAATTATATCAAAATTGGGGGAATATTATTGTGAATGGATTAGAGTTAAGAAATTTTCTTATGGTTGATGATATTGATCTTTGGGATTATATGGAGGCTAATTTTATAAGTTATCTATATGAATATTTCAATGATAGATTGCAAATGGTTAAATTGTTCAAAGATGTGTATATCTCTGAAAATGTTACTCAAGTATATTATTTTAGGGATAATTCCATTATATCAGATGCTATTTTAGATGTTGCAGAAACTTTGAAGATTAGTACTACCCCCAAAAAATCTTGGAAATTTAATTTGAATAAGCAATTTGCAATCAGAATCATTAGAAGTTATAGTAGATCTAGAAGAAAGTCTAACAAAGTGATTGAAAAAAATAAAGTTTTATTTTTGGTTAATTTGAATAGCGCGTTGTTGAGTTTGTCACCTATATTAGATAAAATTCCAGATAAGTTGATAGTTAGACATGAGATTAGGGCAAAAGAACAATTAAAAGAATTATTAAAACAAGGTAATTATAACTTTGTTAATCTAGAGAACTTTTGGACAAAGAAGGCTCAAGGTAAAATAAATAAATTCATTAAGGAATATTCAAAGAAATTCAACATAGTCAAAAATGTGGATTTTTGTTATGAAGATATTAAACTTAATCATAGTTTAAGAGAGATATTTAATTACTTCTTCGGAAATAGGTTATTTATTGAAGAAATTATTTATGTCCATGAAGTTGGGAAGTTGATGATTGATTCTTCAAAACCATCTTTAGTCTTTGGTTTAGATGAATGTTCTGCATTGTCAAAACCAATATATCGATATTGTAGAAAATTGAAAATTCCATTAATGTATCTGCAAAATGGAGTTATGAATAGCAGAGAACCTACTTCTTTTAATAATCCAGTTCTAGATTATTATATTGCCTATGGAGATATTACTAAAAAACTTTTTCAAAGTAGAGGAATTAATAATGTTTATGTAACTGGGTGGCCAAAATTAGACAGTGTAATCAATAAAAGAGATATGCAAGAAATCATTGGCAAGTATAAATTACCTAATAAAAAGATAATTTTATTTCCTACAGCAGTTCATGGTGAAGTGAATTTACCTATATTCAGTTCACTTATCCAACTGTTATTTAAGAATCCAGAATACTTTTTAATTGTTAAAAGACATCCAGGAGATCAGGTTACTGTCAAAAATTATCTAGATAGGAGTTTAAATTTAAATGATAGAATAAAAATTTTAAATGAAGGGTTATATGAACTTTTATATGTTTGTGATGTTGTTGTATCGTTTGGTTCATCTACTATTTTAGAGGCACTTGCTTTTAATAAACCAGTTATCTCGATAAATTTGGGAGATGTTAAAGAAGAATTACCTTATGTTGGTAAGGGAGTTTGTATTGAAATCAATAATGAAGGAATGATCTATGAAGCAATTTTATCTGTCTTAACTAATAAGGAAGTTGTTGAAAAATTAAAAAAGAATCAAAACCCATTTATTAAGTCACTTTTTTATAAAATTGATGGAAAATCTACTGAGAGAGTTGTTAATTTAATCAATAAATATAAACTAAAAACTTAACATTGTATTTAAATATTTTTTGCATTCTGAAATTACTATGGGCATCTATAAAACAGGTATTGTTGG
>JAGVZD010000012.1 GCA_018302805.1 Candidatus Woesearchaeota archaeon
TGAGGCATAAAATCAATTTAAATAGTCTATATTTAAAGTTATCGTGTTTAAATACAATAGTAAAATATTTAAATTGAGAATAGATAAATAAATTGATGAAAAAAAACAACCAAAAAGATGTTGTTAATAGTACTAACTCTTTTAATCATTTTAATCATATGGCTTATTTGGCATTTTAGAGACGCCAGTAAGATTACATATCAATAATCATTTTCTTAATTTATTCTCTGTTTTATATTCTGATAAGTACTTACCAATCAATTCATTACTTTAAAGGTAATATAAATATTTTAATAATCTCAAATTTCTATAACAAATTAATGGGAAATGAAAAATCCGATAATTGGTGGAATTCACCATTAACTCCAAAGAAATTATTAATTATCATAATATGGATTGTAGTCATTTTTTATCTTATTAATATTATCCTATCAATATTCCTAATGAATTGGGTAACTAATTGGGGATCAAGTATGTTTAAACCATAAAATTGGTAAAAAAATCTTTTTTTAAGAAAATAACTGGTTATCGGAAATTAAATGAACAATTTACATATAAACACATGTTGCTCGATCTAATTTGGGGTTTCTTCTTAATAATAGTTCTTTACATTTTTTTTATAATTATACTTAATTTATTTTCAAAGTAAGTTTCATTTATTTTCATATAAATAATTATTTTCTTAATTTGTTCTTCCTTTCATATTCATCAAGATACTTATCAACCCATTCATTTGTTGCAGTATAAGTCCTATGCTCTCCAAACTTTTTCCTATAATTTAATCCAAAGATCAAACCCACGCCTAAACCACTTAAATGAGCTACGTACCCTGTACTACCAATCCCTAAATAAGCTCCAAAGAAATTTATAACAAAATACACAATCCCAGCTATATACATTGGCATTGGTATCATATATACCCATATGCTCATATTAGGTCTTAGTATTATTAAAGTACCCATAACTCCAAAGATAGCACCTGAAGCACCCAAAGCAGAGTTATAAAAGAAACTTGAAATTACTGAAGCTATTAAACCAGATAATAAAAATACAAATATAAACCTCTTAGATCCTATAATATTCTCAAGGATAATCCCAAACAAAACCAAGGCAAATAAATTATACAATAAGTGTTCTAAACTTCCATGTAAAAAAATACTTGTGAATAATATCCATGACCTTTCAAAAGCCTCATTTCCAACTAATTTATAGCTTTCTGTGAAACTAGAATCTATTACCTGGATAATAAAAACCAAGAAGATAATAATTGCTAAAATAATCGTGGAAAATCTAAAATTTTGCTTAAACATGATAATGTGCTAATTTTGATTAATAAAAAACTAACTGTTTAACTTGAACTGCTAAATCCATTAAAAGACCGCTTTCTAATACAAATCTCCGAATTTTCTTTATAAAGCTTCCGATCTTTTAGAAATATTTATAAATAAGTTAGTGTATTACATACACTAAGATATTGTAAGAATTACAAGATGTCAACCTTAACTCTAACCAGGAAAGCGAAAAAGGCCCAAGTTAATCAGGAAAACATAGCCTTATTAACAGACTTATACCAATTAACTATGGGTCAGGTTTATCTGGCTCAAAATAAAAACGATATATCAACTTTTGACCTTTTTGTAAGAGACTTACCTAAAGAAAGAGGATATTTAATAGCAGCAGGTCTAGAGCAAGTTGTTGATTATCTTCAAAACTTGAAATTTAGCAAAGAGTCAATTAACACATTAAGATCATTAAATTTATTCTCAGAATCCTACATAAAGTATCTTGAAGATTTCCATTTTTCAGGATCCTTATATGCAGTTCCCGAAGGCACACCAATTTTTAGCAATGAACCAATTTTAAGAATTCAAGCACCAAGAATAGAAGCACAATTAATTGAAACCTTAATCTTGAATGTAATTAATTATCAAACTTCTGTTGCAACTAAAGCTTCAAGAGTTGTAGACAAAGCAAAAACCCATGTAGTAGAATTTGGTTTAAGAAGAGCGCCAAGCCCACAAGCTGGATTATACGCTTCAAGAGCTGCCTTTATTGGAGGTTGTTCAGCAACCTCTAATGTTGCAGCTTACCAAGAATTTGAGATCCCAGTTAGAGGTACTATGGCTCATGCTTTAATCATGTCCTTTGCTAAAGAAGAGGAAGCATTTGATGCATTTCTTAAAGAATTTCCACAAAGTGGTATATTCTTAGTAGATACATATGATACTTTAGAAGCTACAAAGAATTTGAAAAAATATGGAAGCAAAGTAAAAGGTGTAAGATTAGATAGTGGAGATAAAAAAGACCTAAGTTTCAAAGTTAGGGAAATTCTAGATGAGCAAGGTCTTGAAAATACTAAAATTTTTGTTAGTGATGATTTAAATGAATATAAAATTGAGGCCTTAAGTAATGCTAAATCTCCAATTGATATGTATGGAGTTGGGACAGAAATTGTTATTCCAAAAGATATTCCAACTATTTCAGGAGTTTATAAACTTGCAGAAGATTCAGCAGGCCCAAAAATAAAACTCTCAACAAATAAAAGTACTTTGCCAGGAACAAAACAAATATTTAGATATGAGAAAAATGGATTGTATGTTAAAGATATAATTGGTTTTGAAAATGAAAATATTAATGGCAATGCATTATTAGTACCAATTATAGAAAATGGAAATCTTATTTATAATTTACCATCAATTAATGAGATTCAAACTTATTGCACAAAAGAAAGATCAAAAATCCCACGTTCATATAGAGAATTAATTTCTGAATTAAAATATCCTGTAACACTTTCTGATAAACTTAACTCTACTTTACAATTATTAAAACAAAAATATGGAGGTTGTCAAAAATGAAAACTATCTATTGGAACCAGGACACTCAATATGATTTTATGAGAAATGATCAAGATCATAAAGGAACATTAGTAATACCTAACGCAATATCAATAGAAAAAAATCTTGAATTATTAACAAAAGAGGCCAAAGATAAATCAATACAGGTAATTAATACCGCAGATTGGCACACACAAAATTCAAAAGAAATTTCATTAAATCCAGACTATAAGAATACATTCCCAGCACATTGTTTAGAAAATACAAAAGGAGCAGAATATATTCCAGCCACTCTTCCAGAAAATCCATACATAATAGATTTTAGATATAATAAAATTGATTCTCTAAAAGTAGTAGAATATAGAAATATAGTTTTATATAAAGATGATTTTGATATTTTTAAAGGTAATCCATACACAGATAAAGTTCTTAATATAATTAAACCAACCCATATAATTATTTACGGAGTTGCAACTGATGTCTGTGTAAATTTTGCTGTTCAAGGATTAGCACAAAGAAACTATAATGTTACTGTTGCAATAGATGCAATTAAAGAATTACCAAATTCATCAGTAAATGATTTTTATGAAAAATGGAAGAAATTAGGGGTTAAATTAAAAACTGTTGAGGAGATAATAAAAGAAACATGAAAATTGCTCTTGGTCAAATTAATGTAATTCCAAATAAGCCAAAAAAGAATTTGGAAACTATGCTTAAGATGATATCCGAAGCCAAGTCAAAAAATATAGATATAATTGTATTTCCAGAGTTATCGGTAAGTGGATACTTATTAGGAGACGAATGGTTTAAAGATGATGTCTGCCTTAATTTCATGCACTTTAATGAATCATTAAGAAAGGCAAGCAAAGGAATTACATTAATCTATGGAAATATATTCCTTGATCATGATATTAATACAAGGTTAAAAGATAAAAATTATCATCCAAATAAAGATGGAAGAACAAGAAAATATAATGCTGTTTATATATACTGTGATGGAAAAACAGCAAGAAGATTAAAGGAAACAAATATTTTACCATTTGGAATTCAACCAAAAACTCTTCTACCAAATTATAGATTTTTTGACGATCAGAGATACTTTTTTTCAACTGTAGATATAGCACAAGATTTCAATGTAGAATTAAGTGACTTATTACAACCTTTTGTAGTTGATATTAAAGGAAAAAAATTAAAGATTGGTGTTGAAGTTTGTGAAGACTTATGGTGCGAAGACTACAGAAGAAATGGAAACTCGCTAAATCCAACAAAAATTCTAATTAACAATGGTGCTGATTTAATTTTTAACATATCTGCATCTCCATGGACATATGGAAAAAATAATGCAAGAGATAGAAGAATTCAGTTTCTGAAAAAAGAATCAAAAGAAAAATTTGTTCCATTTTTATATGTAAACTGTGTTGGTGTCCAAAATAATGGAAAAAACTTTATAACATTTGATGGAGGTTCTACTGTATATAATAAGGAAGGTCTTCCAGTATTATTTAGTAAAGCCCCTTATCTAGAAGAACTTATGCTTGTTAATGAAACTGATTTTGATTCATCGCCAAAAATTAGAAAAGAAAAATCAGAAATTACACAAAAATATGATGCATTAATAAGAGGGATACAACACATTAAAGACGTACTTGATATTAATGAATATCCAAAATTTGTCGTTGGTCTTAGTGGTGGTGTAGATAGTTCAGTTGTTGCAGCATTACTTGTAAAAGCCGTTGGTAAAGATAAAGTTCTTGGTTTAAATATGCCAACAAAATACAACAGTTTGAAAACAAGAAATTGTGCATCTCAAGTTGCAGCTGCATTAGATATTCCATATTTTATAGCGCCTATTGAAAATTTAGTTAAAGAAAATGAAGAACATCTTACAAATATACAGGTTTTTGGAAAGCCAGGAAGGTTATCTGACTTAAACAAAGAAAATATTCAGGCAAAAATAAGGGCAACCTCAATACTTTCAAATTTTGCTGCTATGTATAACGCCTTATTTACAAATAATGCTAATAAAGATGAGATTGCACTTGGATATGGTACACTTTATGGTGATTGGGGTGGCGCATTAAGCATACCCGGAGATCTAACAAAAGCAGATATTTTCAAACTTGCCAAATATCTTAATGCAGAAGTATTCCATAAAGAAGTAATACCAAAAGTTTTACTCCCAGATGAATTATTTAGATATACAGAAGACCAAATCCAGCCTAGTGCTGAACTTAAAGACAATCAAGTAGATCCCATAAGGTTTGGATATCACTGTGCTTTAATAAATGCAGCAACAGATTATAAGAAGAAAACTCCTGAAGAAATAATGAGATGGTACTTAGAGGGTACACTTGAAAAAAATCTGTCTATCTCTTATGATTTAATTAAAAGATGGGATATTAATATTCCTGAAATTTTTGTAAAAGATCTAGAATGGTTTTATTCACAAATAAATAAATCAATTTTCAAGAGGGTACAAGGCCCTCCAATAATAGCATTAACAAAATCATCATATGGTTATGACATTCGAGAATCAATTCTTCCATATGAAAATTCTGTAGAATTTGAAAAATTAAAGAAAAAAGTTTTGAAACTTAAAGAATACAAATCAAAGGAGGAGAAAAATGAAATTCACTCATAAAGGTCCAATACTTACCACAGATATTATTATAGAATATTCTCAAAATGAAAAAGAAGGAATTATTCTTGTAGAAAGAAAATATTTTCCATTAGGGTTAGCCCTGCCAGGAGGACTAGCAGAATTAGGTTTAACTTTGGAAGAAAATGCAATCAAAGAAGCAAAAGAAGAAACAAATCTAGAAATCAGAATTGAAAATCCAGAACATCCACTTTGCGTTCATTCATCTCCAAAGAGAGATCCAAGAGGCCATTTAGTTAGCACAACATTTATTGCACAAGGAACAGGTAATCTGAAAGGAGGCGATGATGCAAAAAAAGCAAACTTATACTCAATCGAGGAGATTGAGAAACTTCTTGGAAATGGAAGTTTTGCATTTAAGGATCATGAAAGAGCAATAAAAGAATATCTGGAATATAGAGGATACTTAAAATGAAAGTTAATGGAAGAGTTGGATTAATTGCACGCTTTAAACCTTTACATAATGGAGCATACAAAATGCTTGAATCAGTTTGTTCTCAAGCAGATGAAGTAGTAATTGGAATTGGAAGCTCAAATAAATACAATGAGAGAAATCCTTTTACAGCAGATGAATCAGAAGATATGATTAATGCTGCACTTAATCAAAAATTTTCCAATTATAAAATAATTCATATACCTGATTTTGCACATATTCCTGAATTCAGTAATGGTCAGCAATGGAAAAAACATGTTATAGATAAATTTGGAACTTTAGATTACTTTATATCATCAAATCCATTTGTAAGAGAATTATTAAAAGATACCTACACATTAGTTTATCCTTTTTCATTAATACCAATTGGAGGCCATATTCAGTTAAGAGGAACTCAAGTTCGTTTAGAAATGGCTAAAGGAAATTCTTGGGAAAAATTAGTTCCTACAGAAGTTGCTAATTACATAAAATCAAATAATTTAGATCAAAGATTTGTAAAAGAATTTGGATTAGAAACATTAAGCAATTTAGCTAATCTCAATTATAACGGTTCTGAGAATTTTAAACAAGAAAAGGAGCACACTTTAGAGAATTAAAATGACAAGAATTGGAAATTATGAAATTATTAGGTTGATTGGAGAAGGTGGCTTTGGTAAGACCTACGAAGGTAGGCATATACTAAACAATAACATTAAAGCTTGCCTTAAACAAAATCGAAGAATTTCTGAAAAAGATTCAGATTTACTTATGAGAGAAGCTAGTATTATGGCTCAAGTTCATCACTATTCATTGCCTGCATTCAGGGACTTAATAAGAGCTGATGATGGAAGTTATGTTTTAATTATGAGTTTTATTGAAGGTAAAACATTAGATAAAATTATTGAAAAACATAAAGCATTACATCCTGAAGAAGTTTCTTGGATATCTAGCAGATTATTAGGAGCACTATATTACTTGCATAAGAAAGGTATTGTACATGGAGATATTAAACCATCAAATGTTATTGTACAACCATCAGAACATAATGCAGTCTTAATCGACTATGGTTTGTCTGTATTTAAACCATGTTCATCTTCAAAAGCAACCGGCTATACAGAAATTTTTTCAGCACCTGAAATAACTCAAGGGAATCCACCATTAAGACACTCAGATATATACTCACTCGGTTTAACTATGATATATGCAATGGGCGGCGATCCAATTGCAAAATCATATCCAGATTATGTTCCAAAACCTTTGCAAGAGTTTTGCAATAGTCTAACAAGACAAAATCCGCTTGACAGAACAAGCTGGGATAAGGAAGATCTCGGAGCAAGACTCTCAGATATAAGATACGAGGTATTTGGAAGAAGACATAGCCACTAATTGAATGGTGACGTGTCACATTTTAGTTAGAGATAGCTAGGGCTCTCTCTGACAGGAGGCAAAAAAATGTATTCATGGGGACCAGATGATGTAAAAACCTGGAAAAAACCAAAGGGATATGACTATGGAAGTGCAGAAGCACCATATCTGAAAAAATTAAAAAAAGAAGCAGATGAAAAAGGACCAAGATCTTATTTATCTAAATCAAAACCAAACTTAGATCTTGTAAACCCACTTGGCAAGAAAATTTCTACAGATAGTTCAAATCCAATAATTTGGGCAGTCGACGGAACAGGATCAATGCAAACCTGGCCAAAAGAAATTCATGACAGAACACCTTTAGTATATCAGACTTTATCAAAATATAAGCCTGATTTTGAACTTAGTCTTTCTGTTATAGGAGATGCAGTATCAGACGACTGGGCTTTACAAGTATGTGATTTCGGAAAAGGACCAAAATTAGATGATTACATTAACGCATTATATCCCGAAGGCAGAGGAGGTCCTGGAATAAGAGAAAGTTATGAGTTATTTGCATATTTTATGAATAAATATGTGTCAACACCAAATGCAGAAAACCCATTTATGATAATTATGGGAGATGAAATGTTCTATGATAAGATTAACTCTAAACAGATTAAACATTATATTGGAGATGGTCTACAAGAAGACTTAAACTCAATAGAAATATGGCAACAATTATCACAAAAATTTGACATATATCTATTAAGAAAAGAATATCCGGGACACAACGAAAAAATTGTTGAGCAATGGAACCAAGCAATTGGACCTCAAAAAATAATTCCAATATATGACCCACTCAGAGTAGTTGATGTTGCAATGGGATTAATTGCAAAAAGATGGGGAAATTACACAGACTTTGGTAAAAACCTAATCTCTAGGCAAGATGAAAATAGTATTGCCTCAGTTGAATCTTCTCTTAGATTAGCTCCAGGATTTGAAGACCTTGGAAACAAATCTTTGTCTAAGGAAAAAGGATCTAAGAAAAGTAAAGATTTAATGGAGGGATAAAAATGACATTAAAGAAAGCATATGAAACAAGTGGAAAAATATTCGAGCAAGTTAGTAAATTATACCAACCTGGAATACTTCAACATCTTCAAGAAATTAAGCAAGGGGATATTGTAGTTGTTGCAGGTGTGTATGATCACATTGAAAAATTACTCGACACAATTAAGATTCCATATGATAAAATACAATTTGGAGATGTAGAATCTCATAACGGCGGCAGAGTATATTTAGTAAATTGCATGAGTTACGATATATCAGTACCAGCAAGAACAAAGAAGACAATTAGTGAACTTGTTGGTGATGGTGGAAGACTAGTAACAACTGACTGGGCACTTGGCTTAGTAAGCAAAGTTTTCCCAGATAAATACAAAAAAATAGCACAATCACCAGATGATGTAGTTGAAATTCAATGTGCCTCAGATCTTTCAAGAAAGTTCATTGGATTAAACTATGCACAGTGTCGTCCTAAATGGTGGTTAGAAGGTGCTAGTCACATTTACAACATAAAAGACGGAGTAATTCCAATAATAACAAGTAAGGAAATGGAAGAGAAATATGGAACTCCACATATAGCTTCTGGATTTACTCATGGTAAAGGAGAAGCTATACACTTTATCAGCCATCTTGAATTACAAAGAACACATCTTAGAACTAAAGGTGATAGTGCTGGCTTAGAAACATTTCTTGAGAAGATGAAAATCTCTAAAACAGCTGACATGGAAGATGCAAAAGTGGCAGAACTCGAGGCTGCATATAGTACCTTAAATACACTTGCTTACTTGTGCATGCCTTTTCCATTGCTAAAACAAAGCATGAAAAGTGTTACCTTAGAAAATATTTCAAGTGGTAAGAAAAGCAAGGAGTTAATATGAAAGCAATTGTAACAACGCCACCATACTCGCCATTTATTGATGAGGTGGTGGCACACCCAATTGTTAGCGGTTTAAGATTAAATACAGTAATGCCAATAAAAGGTAATTTGGAGGATACGCTAAGGAATTTACAAGATAAGGCCAAAGACAAAGATTTGTGGATAGACCTTAAATGCAGGCAATTAAGAGTTGTTGGATATTGGACTCCACCATTTACAGAAATACAGTTAAGTCATAAAATTAAAGTTGATACTCCAGTGACTGCATATTTTGGTTCAGGTAAAGAAAAACACATAATATTGGAGGTTAATGAAGATAAATTAATTATGCAGGATGGTCCCAAAAGAGTTGTTGGACCAGGAGAATCTGTAAATATTGTAAATTCATCTCTTTGCATTGATGGTTATTTCACAGATACTGATATGAAATATATTGAAGCTGCCACTAAATTAAATTTAAATAAATTTATGCTCTCTTTTGTAGAAAGTAAACAAGATATTGATTTACTAAGAACTATTTATCCTGATTCTCGTATAGTTGCAAAAATTGAATCTCAAAAAGGTATTAAATATGTAGATAATGAATATAAAAAAGAAGTAAGATTAATGGCAGCCCGTGGTGATTTATTCATGGAAGTTAGAATGCCTCATCAAATAATCTCAGCTATTGAAAATATAATTAAAAAAGATAAAAACGCAATTGTAGCATCGAGAATATTTGATAGCCTTGCATATAATTTAGAACCATCTTGCTCAGACATTGGAGATGTTGATAATCTGATTAGGATGGGTTATAAAACCTTTATGTTCGGAGATGAAATTTGCATGGAAAGAAACTCGATAATTAGCGGATTAAACCTCCTTGAATACATGATATGCAACCATTTAAATACTACAGCTAAATAGAAAGATTTATATATAAGTTAGTGTATTATATACACTAAGTAAAATGACCTCATATAACTTAAAAATTATGGAAATAGAAAAAGAGCTTGAAGACACAGATCACTATCTTGATTTCAAGACAGAACAAGTAAAAATTGAAAAAATCCTAAAACTAAGAGATCAAAAAAATGTTTTAATTCTAGGTCATAATTATATGAAACCATTAATTTATCATTTATCAGATAAAGATTCAAGAGGTGATTCTCTAGCTCTTAGTATGTATGCAGCAAAATCAACAAGTCCAATAATCTTATTTGATGGTGTTAGATTTATGGCAGAAACAGCCAAAATCTTAAATCCTGACAAGAAAGTTCTAATTGCAGATTTAAATGCTGGTTGTAGCCTTGCAGATCCATTTAGAAAACAAGATGTATTAGAATACAAAGAAAAATTTCCTGGAGCACCTGTCGTTACTTACATTAATAGTTATGCAGAGGTTAAAGCAGAATCTGATTATTGCTGCACATCTGCCAATGCATTAAAAGTTGTTAATCATGCATCAAAAGATTTCAATTCAAACAAAGTAATATTTCTTCCAGATTCATTAATGGGTAAAAATCTGGAAAATGAATTAGGAAATCTGGAAAGTAAGATTGAATTAATTTATCCTGGTAAATACGATAATAAATTTGGAAGGTGTGAAGTCCATGAAAAAATAAGTGCTGAAGAAATAAGAAGAATTAGGAGGCAATTTGATTTAAAGAAAGGCAGTTCCGATAGTGCTGTACTAGTACACTTAGAATGCCCGCCTGAAGTTTTAGCTGAAGCTGATTATTACGGAAGCACTTCTGGAATGGCTAAGTATCTTTTAGAACATCCAAATCTTAAAAAAGTATACTTAGGAACAGAATGCGAGATGACATCAAATCTTCAAAACGAATTTCCTCAAATAGATTTTGTTAGAGCATGTCAAGTATTCTGCCAACATATGCGTAAAATAACTTTAGACAAAATTTTATTCAGCTTGGAAAATGAAGTATATGAAATTAATGTAGAAGAAAACATAAGAAGAAAAGCAAAAACATCAATAGATAGAATGTTATCTATCGGAAGATGAACCTTAACCAAATTATAATTGTTCCAAAATTAAGCAAATTTGAATATGATTTAAAAAGACAGAATATTACAGAAAAAGAATTAATTAAACAATATAAAAAATACAAAATTGACTATAATAAAATAATAAAAAGCCATGAAAGACAAAAAGCTTCCTTGAATTCACTAAAAGAAATATTCCCTGAAAAGCAATTTATTCTGAGAGATAAAATATCTATTGATGTTTTAAAAAAAGCTAAATTAGTAATCTCCCTTGGTGGAGATAACCACTTCCAATATGTTTCACATTTTATTGATAATCAATTCATACTTGGAGTAAACTCAGATCCTTTAACAAGTGATGGATACTTAACATCAATGGATGCAAAAAAATTAATCAAAAACTTAAAAAAGATAGAAAAGAATAATTACAAAATAAAAAATTGGACAAGACTTAAAATTAATATTAATGGTAAAGATATAGAAACTTTAGCCACAAGTGAATTATTCATAGGGGAATTAAATCGAGAATATATGTCTAGGCACATTTTAGAATGTAATGGATTAAGAGAGGAACAAAAATGTGCAGGTTTAATAATTTCAACTGGCAGAGGCTCAACAGGGTGGTATTCATCTGCCTCAAGATATTTACTAAGAATTAATCCTATATTCTCACCAACTGAAAAATTCTTCAGATTTATTGTAACAGAACCTTACAATGGTAGAATTTTAAAATATAAATTATTAAATGGTACTGTTAAGCAAAAAGAATTTATAAATATATACTCATTAAATGATACAAAAGGAATAATTTCAATAGATTCTTTAGAAGATTATGATTTTACTTATGGTAACCGAGCAACCATATCAATTGGAAAACCATTGAAAGTGACAGAAATATGAAAATTATCAACCCATATAATATAGTTGAGGTTAAAGATACATTAATATTTCTAGCCGGACCCATAACAAATGCTCCGGATTGGCAGTCTGATGCAATGAATTTCCTGAGCAAATCTAAAAAAAATATTTATGTTGCTAGCCCAAGAAGAAATCTCAAAGAACCAGATGATTTAATAAAACAAGTAGAATGGGAAACATATTACTTAAATAAAGCAGCAGAAAAAGGTGTAATCTTATTTTGGCTAGCAAAACCATCAAAGTTAGACAGTTCAAGATGCTATGGCCAAACAACTAGATATGAGATTGGTGAATGGATTAAAAGTAATAAAATATTTGGCACAAAAATTGTCCTAGGAATTGAAAAAGGTTTTGGAAATGAATCATATATTGAATATAGAGTTAAGAAAGAAACTAAAATAAAGATTAATTATGATCTAAAAACTACATGTAAGGAAGCATTAAGTTTAATAGGTTAATTTTTTTCACCAACTAAAATCATATTAGTAGGTGGATATTCAATTTGTTCAAGTTTTTTATTTTTTAATTCATATAATTTGACTCTTGGTTTATATACGTTCTCAGTAATATAAGAACTTGAAAAAGGTTTACTTCCTGGAACAATATTATAACCAATTTTAATCAATGCTTTTGCCCATTGGGAAAATGAATAAAATCCGAATTCTTCATGCATCTCACTTTTCCAGTTATCTACATAAGTCATCTTGCTTAGATATTCATAAGCATCAGCCAATTTTAATTTCATTAATTTCTTATTTCCAATATTGACTTTCTCGTATTTAATTTTTCTTGGAATAAAATCATCTGTAAATTTCATAAACTTCGAATATGTGGATAATACTTTTATATTTCCATTATTCTTACCATCTTTATTATTAAGTTTCATATAGATAATTGCATTCCCATTTTCAGGCCCAACTACATCTCTTATAATTAACCTACCTTTATGAGATAATTGTTTATAAGTATTTTTTAGAAAATTTGAAAGGGCATCTTTACCAATATAAGAATATACTTCATGTAATACTGAAGAACATATAAAAGTATTAATAGAATTATCACTGAAATTCTTGTCAAGAATATTTTTCCTATAGAAAAATACAAATGGATTCTTATATTCCTGTAATTTGCAAAATTCATAAAATTTTCTAGTACCTTCTATCCCAATTATATCAGATTCCTTAAACTCTTCTGCTAATAATCTAATTAATGATCCTGTAGAACAACCAACATCAACAATTTTACCCTCAACAACAAATGGTTTTATATCATTAAATTTTATATGAATTATGTTATCCATAGCTTGTGCGTAAGTATTATAATCTCTAGTATCAGTAAATTCTGCATCGGGATTCAATATAGAATCATTAAAAAGTTCTATAATTAAATCTCCAACATTATATTGCAAATATACATCTATGCTTGAACTATGTGCATACTTTTTCCATTCGTTAATCTTCCTCCAGTTATTGCCAGCTCTAACCAACAAGTTAACAATTTCAAAAGGTCTTAAAGCACAATATCTCTCTTTTTTACCTTCAATCAATTCAACAGGATAATTCCTAAATTTCAGTTTCTTAAACAAAGCAATAACAGAAGGGGTTGAACATGCTAGCATTGTATTTTTTGCTGTAATTTTTTCTCCACCTTGATAATAAATTTGCCTAATTATATATTCAGCAAATTCATTTGTATACTTTATATCAGGAATTGGATAAATCTTCACTTTGCAATTCAAATCTTTGGAAAATTTATCAATGGCTAATACTCTTAAATAAAAAGGAATGGGATTTCTTCTTGTATTTTCATGATTAGAAGATGTAACAGCAAAAATAACCTGATCTATTTTTTTATTCTTAGCTAAGGTGTTTAAATAATCAAATTGATATTTTGTAAGAATATGATGCCTACCAGGAAATAAGATATTAACCATCTTTATAAAATACTTAATTAAATTCTTTTTAAATTTAACGGTAGCAAATTTTATAAATAAATGTATCTTATACACTAAGATGCCTACAGCTTACAATCTTGATAAATTTGATAAACCATCAGTAACTGTAGATATAATAATTTTTAGTATTATCTCGAACGAATTGAAAGTACTTCTAATCAAAAGAAATGTTGAACCATTTAAGAAATTCTGGGCAATCCCGGGAGGTTTTGTCAAAATGGACGAATCTCTTGAAGCTGCTGCAATTAGGGAACTTCAGGAAGAAACAGGAGTTAAAGATGTTTATTTAGAACAACTTTACACTTTTGGTGATCCAAATCGAGATCCAAGAACAAGGGTAATAACTGTTTCATATTTTGCATTAATTAATGCAGAAAAAGTAAAATTAATGGCAACAACTGATGCATCAGATGTAAATTGGTATTCGATAACTAAAGTACCAAAATTAGCTTTTGATCACGACAAAATTTTAAGATATGCACTCCAGAGATTAAGGTGGAAATTAGAATATACAAATGTTGTTTATTCTTTATTATCTGAACGATTTACATTAACTGAGCTTCAGAGAACTTATGAAATTATTTTAGGAAAAACATTAGATAAAAGAAATTTCAGAAAAAAAATATTATCACTTAAGATTTTAAAAGATACAAAGCAATACACTAAAGAAGTAAGCCACAGACCTGCTAAACTGTACACTTTCTTATCAAAAGCTCCACAAATTATTGAGTTCATCTAAATTCTTAAAAGCGTTTTAGGATTTTCACTGGACAGACTGGACACCTACGCCAGTAATTCTTTTAAATTAACAGTTTGAGGATTAAACATGTCAAAAATCAAACCAGAACTTGCAGAAATTCTAGGATTATTATGCGCAGAAGGTTGTCATGTCATTCAATTTTCAAGTTTTTGGGG
>JAGVZD010000071.1 GCA_018302805.1 Candidatus Woesearchaeota archaeon
CCAATTAATTCAAGAATATACAAAGTGGAAAAATACAAATGCTTTTTCTCTTCAAATGGAGAAATCTTTGTCTTATTTAATATCCTACTGCAATAATCAACAAATTTATCTACGTTTAAATCTATCGCATGTATTTCTTTGCACAAACTTGATTCACTGATTTCATCCTTTTTTGCAGCTTCCATTACTCTATCAAACATTTGAATAATTACTAAGAAAATTCTTCTCAATGACCTTTCAAATTCTCTTATAGAAGTTTCTCCCATCTCTCTTATTACACAATAATTTTTCCCAGTTTCTATAATTCCCATTCCAATAAACCTATCAACTAAGCCTTGAACCATTGCAATAGCTGGTTTTGGTGGTATTTTTTCTCCAAGTTTTGAATAATCAAATTGTGTTGTATAAAAATGGAAAGCATCTTCATATGATTTTTTTGTAGGATCAAAAAGAATTTTTATCTCATCACATCCTGATCTATAAGCCCCCTGAAAAAATCTCCATATTAAAGGAATTGTAAAATTAGTAATGTCTATAACTGCTGATTTTTCCTTAGGATTCTCATTACTATTTATTATTAGAGAATTAGATTTTTCAAATATTTCCAGCTCATCACCTGCACTAATATTAAGTTTCTTTGTCCACTCAGTGGGCAAAGTGATAGTCAAGGTGTTATGACCTTGCTTGATGATTTTTCTTTTCATATCTCTAAAGCAGATATCCTGATGCCCCTTAAGAATTGCTATATAAGACAATATATTTAAATCTTTTGACAATATATTCACTAGTGAAAATATTGATATCTATTGAAGTATAATCCCTTCTATAATTCCTATGTCATTACAATTCTCTATATCTGCATATTTAGATATTGGGAATATATTGGCAAGTTATAAGTCTTAAATTCCCTATCATCTAGTTATGGATCCACTTGAACAGCATTTTGAAGAGGACATTTCCCAATTTAAAAGATTATTGCATAGAGGGGATGCTCCATATAATTATGAACGAATTATGCTAAGGCAACAAGGAAAAAGAATTTTTTCTATTATAAAAGGAAAACTAGTACCACCTTACGAGCTTGAAATTCAGCCTAGTTCTATCTGCAATTTGAAATGTGAACATTGCTTCGGAAAAGAATGTCAAAGAATTCCCGACAAAATAGGAAAAAAAGAAATGAAGATAATTGCAGAGAAGGTAGATGATTTCAAGCAAGATGATCTTATTATTGAGAATGTGAAATTCTGTGGGACTACAGGAGAGCCCTTAGTTAATCCTGCTACAATGTATGGAATTGAAATTTTCAAAAAGATTAACAGAAAAGTATTTCTTTTTACAAATGGTTTATTTCTAGACAAGGAAGTTGAGGGCAAAAAATACCTAGATTATATCTTAGAAGCAGACAAAATAAATTTAAGTTTAGATGCAGGTTCAAGAGATGTTTTTAAGAGACTTAAAAAAGTAGATGGCTTTAATAGAATTACTACAAGTTTAGAAGAACTTGTGAACAAGCGAAAAAACAACAACCTCAATATTGTTGTAAGTTATGTAATAGGAACATTAAATTATGATGATGTTGTTCCTGCCACTTATTTAATAAGAGAGATAGGTGCAAACGAAATCAGGTTCAGAATTGATTTTACAGATAGGGAAAATGTTCACAAACTTTCAGATAAGATAATTGAGAATCTTCATCAAGCTAAAGAACTAAAAACAGAAAATTTTAGAGTAATATCAATGTACTCAGAAAATGGAATTAAGCAAGATGACAGCGAGTTTAATTCTGTTGGCAGTAAATGTTTTATTAGGCATTTATGGGCATGCATCGGCCCAAATGCTGAACTTTATACATGCGGCCATAGAACTAAGGCTGAAGTTAAGTCATTTGGAAGTATTTTAGAAAACTCATTTCAGGATTTATGGTATAGTAAAGATCGTATAAACTGCGTTGAATGTTTACCTGACCAATACTGCGATCCATGTTCTCCTTTTTCTGTTAAAATAAATGAGTTCATGTCAACAGTTTACAGAAGTAAAGAAACCCACAAAATATTTCCAGAATTTCCAAAATAATTAGATGGCTTTCAAATATAAATTTTGATTCTTACCACCAAAATCATTAATTTATTTATGTATTTAAATATATTCTTGATTTTAATCTGGGTTAAAGTTATTTAATTAACAAATGATATAATTCACAATTACACATTTAATTTTTTAATCAATATAGTAAGTATCCTTCATCTTTTTAATTAGTTTTAAATAGTTTATTATCTCGCAATTAACATGGAAAACGATAAAATTACAATCGAGGGGAAAGTACTGGGGGTTGAAATTAAAGACTACGAACATGAGATTACTAAATATGAGGATCAACCACATTATGAACTAAAATTAACTATCCTAAACCAAAGTAAAGATTCTTCAACTTCAGATGCTTACATTGATTTCTATGGATTAGTAAAAAAAAGTGCTTGGAATTATGGATATAAAGATAAATTGGTTTCTGGTATAAATATTAGATTAGAATATCATGATAGATACACACCTGAACAGAAACAAATTGGATATTATCATCCAGTATTGATGGTTGATAAAATAGACTTCCTAAATATTACTCAAAATGAACTATAAACAAAGCAATAAAAACAGTATGAAAAAATTAACTAATGGAATTTTTTCAGGAGTTGCTGCTATAGTATTTGGTGCATCGCCAATAAAAGCACAAGGTCCTTATCTACCTGATGAAAATACAATGGCTTTATATCATTTTGAAGAATCAAATCCAGACTCAGTTTACGATTCTAGTACTAATCTTAACCATGGGAGAGTATTTGGCAATGCAACAAGAACCCAAGAAGGTAGGTTTGGAAATGCAATAATATTTGATGGCATAGATGATTTCATAAAAATAAATGATTCAGGATCACTAGATTTAAGCAATGAAATGACAGTAGAAGCATGGGCAAAATATGCTCCAAATTATGAAGGTTCTGCTCGTTGGATTGTAAGTAAAAGAGATGATCAGTGTTGCACCAGCGGTAATTATGTTGTTGCATGGGGTTGTGATCAATCATGTTTTATTACATTATCTTATACTAGTACAATTCCAGGATTAGAAGAAGGTGTAAGACATATATGGTACCCTACTCCAAATTCATGGCATCATGTTGCCGGAACATATGATGGGTCTTATCTAAGATTCTGGCTTGATTATCAATTAGTTTCAACGCATGTTACAAATGCTAGAAATCAAAGAACAAACAATAATCCATTAATAATTGGCGCAGAGGGTTCTATCGAAGGAGGTGTCTTTGGAAGTTTCTTTAAGGGCACAATTGATGAAGTCAGAATAAGTAATATAGCAAGAGATTTTAATCAGCAAGCCTCTTTACCAGATGAAGATCCAAGAATATCAACTTGGGGAAAAATAAAGCACACTTTTAAATAATTTCTTTATTAGATTTAAATATGACAGAATTAGAAGAGCTTGTTAGAATTGCCAGAAAAGTTGATTCAATCTTAAAAAGTGAATTAGAAAAATCAGGAATTACTCATGAATTTGCAGAAGTTAGAATTTATGATGTAAAAACTGTTGGTGTTCAAGGTGAAGAAATAAACAAGGAAGAATATGGGATTCAGAGTTCCTAGCCAAACTAAGTACAAAAATAACAAATGAAGTTCAAGAAGTTAACAGAGTAATTTATGTCTTAGCTTCTGAATAATAATTAATTTATGCTATATAATTATTTAAGCTTAATATAATTTAATTTAATATGTTATTTGAAATTAAATTACTGAAGAATTCTGATGAAATTAATAGACTCTATAATTTTATTAAGCAATTTCCTCTTGATTATCCAGACTATGGGCTATGGTTAAAAAAATGTAAAAGAGAACTTGAAATCGGCTACAAGAAAGCATATACTGCAATAGATATCGATAATAATAAAATTCTTGGTTCAATTATATTTCAACCTCATAAAAAAGAAAAATCAATTTTGGAAATTAAAAACCTAAGGGTTGATCCAAATTTCACAGGAAAAGATATAGGTTCTATCTTGCAAACTATGGTTGAATTTTATGCATCTCAACATAATTTCAAGCGAATTCAAGGAGATGTACATTCAAATAATCCAACATTGGAATTTTTAATAAGCCAAGGACTTAAAGTTGAAGCAGAAGAAACTCTTTATAGTAAAACTACAGAAGTAATTTTATATAAAGACCTAAACAAAGATTAAAATTATTTAAGAAAATTATTTATATAATTAAATCTTAGTTATATTGTGAAAAACATAATAAAAGAGTCTATTGCTAAAAAAATTCTTTATGCATTTATTATAGCAATTATTGGTTTTATTCTTCTCAATATTACTTTTATGGCATACTTTCTATTTCAATCAATAATAAGATTCTTTTTTAGATTAGTTATAAATATTGACTATAACTCTAATTACTACTGGTATCCTCCATTACTGCATTTATTATTTGTTATTGTTATAAGTTTAATATCTTGGTACATTTTTCATCTTAAAATAAAAAACATTTCTAAGGCTATATTCTTTTGCGTTCCACTAGCTACAGTCTATGTAACTCTTGGAATTTTTTTCTATAAGTTACCTATTATTACCTATTTGCTTAGTGGTTTATTTTTCATTTCAACATATTATTATTTAATAAAAACAAAAAAATCTTGGTTTTATTATTATACTTTGATTTTAGTGAGTTTTGCAATGCTATTAGTAGGCCTTTTGGGTGTGGAAATTTAAAGAATTATTGACAAGATACTTTGAAATTTTAATAAAAACAAGTTTTAAATTATTTTCTATAAATAAAACTTGTATGAACACTAAAAAATTTTTGAAAGATGCATTTCATTCCGCCCTTAGCCTCTATGTATCTGCATATATGGGTTTAACCGGATATGAAATTTATGACGCTGCAAAGAGAAATATTCAGGAAGACAGAAAAAATCATCAAACATCAAATCTAGATTTTCATTCATTTGAAGTGGACATGTGTAGTGAAACTAAATCATTAACTTTAGTAGGAGAAATTCACTTATATAACAAAACCGAATCTAAAATTGCTAGAGAACTTGTAGCTAAGTACAAGTTAATAGCTTCTGAGACTGGTATGACATCACCTTTTAGTTTGTCATTTGGGAATTTTCTATATTCTACTATTCTAACCTTTCCGTTAGGTCTACAAATGTTTTATTACCAATTGGGCAGCGATAGATGGCATTCGTCTATTAGAACAATTGCAAATAATAATGACATTGAAGTACTCAAACTTGAAAGTCCTAATAATGGATTTAATAGCCTATCATCTAAAGAAAGGATAATGTTTCTTGGTGAAATGATTAAAGGTGCTGCTTTGGCTCCGATAATTTACTTCGACGCAAGATCTGATAATAATATTACTCTTGATGCAAAAAACTTTCCATACTATAGTTCCTTAGTAGAAAAAAGAGATATAGTGATGGCAAACAGTTTAATTAGAATATTAGAAGATACAGAAGCAGACAGCTGCCTAGCAGCAGTGGGCGATGCTCACCTTCCAGGTATTATTGATCATTTAAAAAAACACTTGTGCATTGAAGAAGTAAAATAATTAATTATTCTGAACTACAGATAAACACCGAAGCCAAATAACCATAAATAGTAAAGGGTATAATTTATTGCTCTTGAGCCACTTCGCCAACTTTTCTTTCTAACTCATTAGGAATACTCTGGGTCCGCCTTTGTATAACAATATTACAACCATACACTTTTACTTCTTTTACACTTTTGATTTCTGGACCAAAAATGTCGTGGATGATGAAATGTTTCTTGAGTATTTGACTAAAGAGACTTTTTCTAGAGGAATCCCACTGTACCCTTATACTTTCACGAGCATCAGCTTCACTTACAGCCACAAGATATTCTTCTAGTCTGTATTTATCATTAGTTTTCCTTGTTCCGGCTGGGTGGTATTCATCTTTTTGTATAGTAAATTCAAATTCTACATGATATAATTTCAAAGTGTCTAAACTGTCCATTCTTACTGCCTAATCACTTAAGAAACCACAATACAGTAAAACTTAAAAAGATTGTTAAAAGTTTAACACCCCGATAGATAATTGAACGCCGAGACCGGGATTTGAACCCGGAAATCCGTAAGGAAACAGGCTAACCACATTATATAGCGGGCATACGCTTTAATATAAAAATATTAAATCTGCGCCGTACCAGGTTGGGCCATCTCGGCATGAGAAGTAAAGCCTTATATAGGTTTTTA
>JAGVZD010000013.1 GCA_018302805.1 Candidatus Woesearchaeota archaeon
ACTTATTATTAATAAATATTTCTTTAGAAAATAATTGTCCTAACTAAAAATAAATCTCCTTCGAAAAAACTAAAACAATCAGGTCTATAAAATAAGTCATAAAAAATAGTATTTATTTTGAAAATTCCAAGAAATGAATTAAAGTTAGTTATATTTTTGCAACTTTCTCTTCTTTCATGACTTTCTTAGCAATCAAAAAAACTACTAATGCAATAATTACAAAGTTAATTAATTCACCTAAGAAAGAACCCCATCCGATAACTATTGGACCTAGATTAAATGTTGATGTTTTCCATGCTCCGCCAGGTATAAATGGTGTTACTATAGGCATAATAATATTATCCACCAGAGATTTTACTAATGCTGTAGCAGCAAATCCCATTATGAATGCTACAGCTAAAGCAATTATTTTGTATTCTCGTAAAAATTCCATAAACTCTTTTATCATACTCATTCTAAAATCAGTCCTTAATATAAATTACATTAATAAATTATATAAATCTGTTGTTACCCTTCGATTTAATTAGGTTTTTGCCTTAAGCATTTTAGTGTTAGAAAATCAATTCTGACAAGTTTTAGATTATTAATAATTTTCCAAAATCCAAATCTTGTAAGTTTCTCCACTTAAATTATGGACTTCACTGAAAGATTTCTCAACATACAAAATATACAAGAGTATAAAATTTAATTTATATTTTATAGACAATAAGGTACAGAATCCAGAATAGTAACAAATATAAACTAAAATAATATATGTATATTTATGGTGACGGGATTTTAAGTCTATTGAGATTTTAAAAACACCTATTATTATAGGTATCGATCCAGGTACTACTGTCGGTTTTGCAATTCTGGACTTTAATGGTTCTATTATTCACATAAATTCTTCTAAGAAATTAAGTTTGGATAAATTAATAGAGGAGATAATAAGATTTGGTAAACCAATAATAGTTGGTTCAGATATAACTCATCCACCAAAATTCGTTAAAAAATTTGCCACAGATACAAAATCTATTATAGTCTCTCCATCAAGTCCTTCAAATTTTGAAAAGAAAAAGAAAATTGCATATTATTTCATCAAGGAAATGCAAATAAAGCTAAGGGATAAGCACCAAATAGCAGCTCTATATGCAGCGATCTTAGCTTATAAGAATTTTAAATCACTCTTTAATAAAATTGACAGAAGATTAGAAAAACAAAATAAAAAACATTTATCTTCTGAAATTAAGTTAACTGTGCTAGCTCAAAATACTCCAATTAGTGAGAGTATTAAACTTGCTGAAAGCACATTTTAATGTTTACAGTCTTCTGTAAATCTACAAAGGTTAACAGTCATTCTCTGCCCGTTAAAAATAATTGTTTTGTAGCAACCTTGATCTATTGTCATATTAAAAATATACGGCTCATCTTGAGCCACATAATCCAAATAACTCATGGCATTTGCTCCCTCCACTTCCCTTTTCATAGAATAACAGAAGATGTTAATTTATAAATCACTTATCCAACTAAAATAAAGACCCCAGATTCACAAGATTTATAAATTGATTATCGATAATCATCACATTATGGCAGTAACATATTATTTTGCACCATCGTGGTTTATAACCTTCGGAATTGTATTTGAGGCACTTTTTGCAATCATACTAATCACCATTAGCCTTACTGCTTATAGATTCTATCAGGTATCCAAACAATATAAATTAAAGTTGTTTTCATTAGCATTTGGCAGCATTGCCCTTTATTATATTATTAAATCATTGATAAATGCAAATTTAATAGCTTCTGAAAATATAAGTAGAGCGCAACTTCTTGATCTTGGCCAGTTAAGTCTTGCCGCACATATTTTCTTTATGCTAGCTGGACTGATCATCCTACTCTACATATCACTTAATCTAAAAAATAATAGGCTTTTTTCATTGTTAATACTAATAATTTTTGTTACGGCATTTGTAAGTAGAAATAATATCACAATTTTTTATGTGATATCTACAATTTTATTGGCATATATAACTCTCCATTATTATGAGATATACAAGAAAAAACCCCAACATAATACTTTATTAGTATGCATAGCATTTTTATTATTGTTATTAGCTAATTTAGATTTTATACTTACATCTGTACATTCGATATTTTATGTGCTAGGCCATTTTATAGAATTCACATCATATTTATTATTTTTAATAAACTTGATTTTAGTTTTTAAAAAATGAAACCCAAAAGAGATCGTTTAGAGATTTTTCATGATATGCTCAAGGCCATAAGTGATAGAAATGGTAAAATTAAACCAACTCACTTAATGTATAAATCTAACCTAAGTCATACTATGTTAAATGAGTACTTGCAAGAGTTAATAAAAAGAAAATTCATAGATGAAATAGAAACTTCCGAAGGAAAATCTTATACAATTACCAAAGCTGGTCTTGAATATATGGAAAAATATTCTGCAATAATTAAATTTGTTGACTCATTTGGTCTAGAAGAAGAATAAATTTATTTAAGACTGACTTTTATATCTTCAAGTTCATTAAAAAAATCCCTCCATGAGTTAATTCTCTTGGCCGTCTCTTTACCTACCATTATGTGTTCATTATAACCCCACGAAAATAAATATCTAAATGGTACAATCCCAACTAATGGTTCTAATTTTTGAATATCATCATCTATGTAAGCATTTAATCCCTTACAAGCCTCAGCTTTACTACGCCCTCCACCAACAGCAATTATTTTTATTTCAATATTGTGTTTTTGCAACCAGTCCTTAGCTATTTTAGATTCGGGTTCTCCTCTGGAAGTAATTACAGTTAGGTCATACCCATTAGACATCATTTTAGGAAGAAATTCAAGAACTCCCTTTACAGGCTGCATTGTCATCCCTATTTCATAATTTCCATAGATCTGGCTTTGTAATAATCTATATTGTTCTAAAGACAACTGACCGCTTCCTATAACTAATTCTTTTTTGAATTTTTCTGGAGGGATGTATACCCCAAAGAGCTTTTTTGCCCCATCACTTTTTAGTTGTCCACAGTCAGATAAAACTCCATCAAAATCCAAACCAACTTTCATCTAAATAATATGTAAATTAATATTTATAATTTTTTTCATTTCTTTAAATAAATTTTTTTCTCAATAAATTGTTTCTTGGATATCTAGTTTATTTTTAGGTAGTAACACCACATGATAAAATTTATAACTTCTGATACTTTACAAGTATCATGAAATTTTTCTTAATTACATTAATCATAATTTTATTAGTGATAACATCTTGTTCAAGTAATCCTACTCCAGATACAAAAGATCAAATAAAAAATACTTCAAATTTAGTAAATAATACAAATCAAGGAGGTTTAAAAATGAAAATTATATCAAATAATTTCAAACATAATCAGGATATACCCAACAAATTTACTTGCCAAGGCCAAGATATTAGACCACATTTAAAATGGACCGATATTCCGAAGGAAACCAAAAGCTTTGCAATCTCAGTAATTGATCCAGATGCTCCAATGGGAGACTTCATACATTGGTTAATATACAATATACCTGTTTCAATAACTGAATTAGATGAAGGCATAGAAATTCCAGAAAAATCCATAGAAGTAACAAATGATTTTGGTAAAAAAGAGTATGGAGGTCCTTGTCCTCCTTCAGGTAAACATAGATATTTCTTCAAAGTATATGCTTTGGATTCTGAAAATATAAATGATGTTAACAAAGATAATTTCTTACAAAAGATTCAAGGGCATACAATAGATTCGATTGAAATAATCGGACTATATCAAAAAAATAAATAAGCAAAATTCACTATAGATATTTTTCTTTGGAATTATTTTTATTATTGTTGATGAAATAATATTGTTTCAATTTTCTTAAGGCTTTAGCTTCAAGTTTAAAAACATTCTGACGTGAAGTCCCAATTATTTCTGCAACCTCTCTATAAGTCCTAATCTTATGATCTTTTAATCCGTAGCTTAAGATGAGAATTTTCCTATATACTGGTTCCAATAAACCAAGAGCTATTTCCAATTTTTCTTTTGACATTTTTTCATCAATTCTATTCTCTATTGCCTCTGCATTTTCATTCTCATCCCTTAAGTAATCTGATAAACTTTTGTCATTATAAACTTGAGCTTCAAGCGATATAGGATCTACGAATTTGCCTAATTGAATTAGTTCATTTATTCTTTCCTTACTTAAATGCCAAACATTTCTATTTTTTGCTTTTTTTAACCTATAATTTAATTCAATATAAGTAGGTGTTCTTCCATTTTCAACATAATATCTGTCAATTTCTTTTCTTACTATCCGCATAGCTTGAGCAGTACTATTCGGAAGATGACCAATTTTGTGGTTCTCAGTTATATATGCAACAATTTTTCTTCGAACATAGTATTCTGCATATGTACTAAACCTTACTATATAACTGGGATCATATCTCTCTGCTGCTTCTATTAATCCAATGTTTCCTTCTTGAATAAGGTCATTTAAATTCCCATTGGCCTGATTTACATATCTTTTTAAAAATAAAGGTACTAATCTTAGATTTGCTTCGACTAGTTTGTTTCTGGGTTCAATATTGATTTTTTTCCTGGTGTGAATTTTTTTAGCTAATCTATTTTCTTCCAGCCGAGAAATCAGAGGATACTTTGACAAATCAGAAGCATACTGTTTTAATTGCATATTTTCTCATATATATCAAAATTTAAAAAACATTCCTTTACAAATCAATAAGAAAAAAAGAAAAAATAGCTAGGGTTCCATAAAATAGACACTAAGGTCATTAGCTTGGAAACTTGAGCCACCACTTCCACTAATATCAGCCAATCCAGTAGCTCTGTCAATACTAATAACTACCTCAGGGAAATTAATATTCTGTCTGTTAAGATTACCAAAACCTCTGTACTTTAGTAAAATTTCATCTTCTGTATTAGCAAGCAATCTACCATTAGCTAAGGTTAGGCTTAATCTATCTCTTCCTCTTTGTATTTCCAATGTACTCTGTCCTTGCTCAGGAGGTATATTAGAGTAGTACAAGTTCAATTGATTTTGGCTATTCCAAGAGTGTCCATTAACCAATGCATTTCTTCCCTTAGCTCTAATGCTAAGTCTTTCTCTAGGTCTGGCTGGAGTTATTATGTTGAACAACTCTTCGTCGGAGCTAAAGACAGTTTCTCCATTACGTATCAGTAATTGAGTTCCATACTGTCCGGGGTGTAGATTAACTGGCGTATCCCATGTCACATGGAATCTAAGTCTACCTCCAGAAAAGTTGCCATATCCAAAAACTCCACCTTCATTAGTCCTAGTTATTTCAATACTACTATCAGGCTCTATTGGAGCACTTGAGCTTCCTCTTTGCCTTGTACAGCTAAAACTCCCATCAACAAAGACTTGACAGGTAAATACATCAAAGAAACTACCAGTCTTCCTTATCTTTAATACTGTATCCTCTAATGGTAACATCTCTGTATCAAGTACATCAACTAAAATGTCATAACTTAAAGTGTCCCCTTTATTAGTGTCAGGTATGTCGCTAATAGAGAAACTAAGAGCTTCTGCTGGTCCTGCAATAAGTAACAAGCTAATAACAACTAGCGCTATAAAAATCCCAAAGATCCTCTCTTTCCCCAATTTATTCATTCCAATCACTTCTTTTTCGGATCACTTTAGAATTCACTAAGGTATACCTTAATATTTAAACATAATTGTACTTTATCTCTACAATGAAAATATATGTATTATATTGCATAAGTGCTCAAAATCGATAGAGTTTAAGATACATTTTGTATACTATAGCTTGTGTTTTAATATATAAAATATAATAACTATTTTTAATAATATCCATTGCAATCAGTACTGCTCCCCTCTAATAAAGTATACAATAGCTTGTATTTCACAAAAAAAATTGAAATTCATAAAATTCAAGGTTTTAAATTATTTTAAGAAGCAATTTTAAAATTAAAATTATTATTTTCTTCCAGTAAATCCAAGAATTGTAACATCTTCGTATTTTGCAATTTCTTTTCTTTCTATGTTTCCAAAACCAGCCGAACTCATATTATCTAAGATATCATATTCTATATCACTAATTTCAAATGCTTTTACTGTAGCAATAAATATTCCATTTTTATTCAAGCATCTGTAGATATTATTGATTTTCTTGGGCATCTTTCTTTCGCAACAATAAGAAACTATTGCATTGTCTCCACATTCATGAAGCATATTTGTAGCTAATGCAATATCAAACATTTCAACCATATCAATATTTACTAAATTAGCTTGAACGCTTTTTAAATTACTTATTTTATATTTATATTTTCTTTCATTTAAAAGTTTTATTGCAGATGATAATCTGTCTACTCCAGTTACATCTTTCCCCATCATTGCATAATATCCTGTTTTAACTCCGCAACCACATCCAAAATCAACTAAAGTATTGCCATTCTTCAATCCATTCTCAGCTACAAACTTCATTATTAATTCATCTTCATGTCTCGAAGAACAATTAAGAATTTTTGTAATCAGGTCATTACTGTAGTAAAAATTGTAAATATCTTCTTCAGCTTGCTCAACACATTCTGAAGGTAAAATCATAGAACCCCAAGCATCTTCTAATCTACAAACTAAATCAAGAAATTTGTGTAATGAATCCGTACCTACATATTTTTCAAGAGCTGGTTCTAATCCATTGCTCATATCTATTCCCTTAAATTCCATATCCAAATAATCCTTTAAACTAAGCATATTAACAGAAATTATACAAAAATAAAGATTATTTAAAATTTACTATTGTTACTACTAAAAAATAAATAAATTCATAAGATTAATTAAAATCAACTATATTATTTATTATTATTTTTTCTCGATAATGTTCATAAATTCAAACATTTTACCTATAATAATGGAAAGGAAAGCTTTATAAATAACTACTTATAAATGGTAAATATAAAATATAACTATAAAATGGCTAAAAACAGTAATAATTCCATATATGGTAATTCAGGGCAAATTACAGTTAATGAAGCATTATCTCTGCTGAGAAAGATTTCAGGAGATGCACAAAATATCCTCACAATAGATGGCAAACTTATTATTAACCTAGACCAACACAGAGCTGTCCAAGCGCACTTTAGGCAAAAAATTGATGGTCTTGAAAGTGCTATAGGTGCAATTCCCAGTATTGCAGATCCAGAATACAAGCCTATTCACGATGAATATGTAGATGGACTTCATGGTCATATTAGAGATATAAGAATTCTGAGGAATGCGTATCTAGCTTTCTATGAAGTGGATAGTTAATAGAATGCCAAAAAAAATTATCTCCAATGATTTTAAATCTAGATCCGGTATTAAATTTATATTAGACACATTTGGTAGTTGGTTTGTTTTTTTCTTTATAATTTATATTATACTTTTAATTAAAGCAGTCACAATCAGGAATATTGAAACCAATATATTTTTTGCTGCATATAGTATAATAATAACAGTATATATTTTATCTAGGTTTCTTTTATCTTATTTTCATAAATCAATTCCTTACAATAGTAATTATGAACCTTCGATAACATTTGTTGTACCTGCTAAAAATGAAGAAGATAACATTAAGGAAACAATCAAAAGATTTGGTCAAGTAAATTACCCTAAAGAGAAGATTGAGATTATAGCAATAAATGATGGTTCTACAGATAATACACTTAAGGAAATGCAAACTGCGGCAAATGAAATTAGACGTAAAGATATGCAGATAAAAATTATTAATTGGGAAATAAATAGAGGCAAAAGAGATGGTATGGCAGAAGGTATTAAAAGAGCAAAAAATGATATAATAATATTTGTAGATTCTGATAGTTTCATAGAAAGAGATTGTGTGAAGCATTTAGTTAAATATTTTTCAAATCTAGAAGTTGGGGCTGTTTCTGCCCATACAGATGTGTATAATAGGGATACAAATCTGTTAACACAAATGCAAGCTGCAAGATATTTTATAGCTTTTAAAGTCTATAAAGCGGCGGAATCAATTTTTGGAAGTGTAACTTGTTGCCCTGGTTGTTGCTCTGCCTATAGGACTAAATATCTTAGAAATGTTGTTGATAAATGGTTAAGTCAAAAATTTCTAGGTGTAAAATGCACTTTCGGTGATGATAGAAGCTTAACAAATTTTATAATTAAAAAATATAAAGCAGTTTATTCTCCAGAAGCAAAAGCACATACAGTTGTCCCAGATACTTTTAGAAAATACTTCAAACAACAACAAAGATGGAAAAAATCATGGGTTAGAGAAACATTCATTGCAAGTTCATTTATGTGGAAGAAGAATCCCTTAGCTGCATTGTCTTTCTATTCTTATGTATTTCTTGCATTTAGCTCATCAATAGTATTTTTTAGAGCAGTAATCTGGCATCCATATGTAACAAGAGCTTGGCCAATTGCATATTTATCAGGATTATTTTTAATGCTCTTGTTACACGGGATGTACTATAGAATAAAAGTTGGAAAAAGGGCTTGGTTCCTAGCAATCTTAAGTTTTTGGTTTCATACTATATTATTAATTTGGCAATTACCATGGGCAATTGTAACTATCAAAGATTCAAGGTGGGGTACTCGTTAAAAAATGTATGCCGATGTATCTTTTAGTAAAATTATGCAAGTATTAAGTTTGATAACACTTTTAAGTTTAGGTGTAATTCTAACATTAAACCTAGAAATGGGTTTCATAGGTAATACTAATTTATTCAATTCACTTGTCAAAAATAATTATGAATATCTGAAATATAAAAGTGATCTCTCCGGTGGAGGTAACGCATTCTTAATAACAGGGTTACTTTCAACATTTAAAAATGATGTGGAAGAAAATAGCTCACCTGAGACAGCAAATTTAGTCCCGGTATTATTATATCATGGTATTTTAGATAAACCTGATGAAAAAAACGTTCTATTAGATAATTTCAAAGAACAAATGTTTGCTTTGAAAAGAGCAGGATGGCGAACAATTACCATTGAAGAATTATATAAGTATATAGATAAGGGGGAAAAACTACCTGATAAATCATTTCTATTAACTTTTGATGATGGAAGAAAAGACAGTTATTACCCCGTAGATCCAATTTTAAAAGCCTTAGATTACAACGCAGTTATATTTGTAATTTCAAAATACTCTCTAGGACAATCAAGCAATTATTATTTAAATAAAAATGAATTAAAAGAAATGCTAAAAAGTGGTAGATGGGAAATTCAATCACACACAAAAGAAGGCCATAGTCTCTATGTAATGGATCAGTCTGGGGCTCAAGGTCATTTCTATAGTGATAGGTTATGGCTGTCAGATTTGAATAGACTAGAATCTGAGGAAGAATTTACAACTAGGATTACTAGGGACTTCCAAGAATCAAAAGATGATTTAGAAAAAGCCTTGGATATTAACATAATAAGCTTTGCCTACCCGTTTGGGGATTATGGTCAGAATTCAGTTAATTTTTCAAAAGCAACTAAGATTGTATTAAATACAATCACACCAATATACCCAATTACTTTCTACCAAGCTTGGGGAGAATTTACATATAACTCTGCCAGCCATAAAATTCTTGTAAAAAGAATTGAAGTTGCACCCGATTGGGATGCTCAAAAATTTATAGAAGTAATAAATGCAGGTAGAAATAAAGAATTACCGTTTACAGATGATTTAGAAAAAGATAACGGATGGATTTTAAGATGGGGGGCAAGATCTGTAGAGGATAATCAATTAATAATTAAATCAACGGAAAAATCTAGTAGTGCGCTTATTTTTTTAGATGGTACTCAAAATTGGGCAGATTATAAGTTTAATGCAAAAGTATATACAAGTAAAGGGGAAGTGATCACCTTAATTGCCAATTATAAAGACGAATTAAATCATGACTCCTGTCTGTTCTCCACAAAATATGTTAGGATTGAGCGCAATATCAATGGCACTAAGAAAATTTTAGTTCAGAGAAAAGGAGATTCTATTTTTAAAGGTGCAACCAGAGACTTAGGGATTGTTACACACGATAGCCAAATATCTTGCTATATTGATAATAATCTAATTGTTGAATCTAAACCACTTGACACAATTAAAAGCTCTGGAGGTATTGGTTTCAAAATTTGGGATCCAATATTAAATAATAGTGAGATAAAAATTAAAAGTATAAATGTAGGTCCAATTAACTCATAACAATTATTTTATATACTATACTTTTCAATTAAACTAAACTTAAATATCAATTAATTTCTCAAATCACATAAAGTGGTGATAAGAATCTATTTTAAAAAAATATTTTATACCATTATTATACTAATAATAATTTCATTAACAAAATCAATTTCTGTGGAAGCTAATCCACCTGCAAATGTCACATCGCCATTTTATTATAGTTTTAATTCCAATGGTATTTTATATGAATCAGGCTCAGAAAGTTCTTCAACTAGTCCTTATTTTTGGTTAAACTCAGGAGCAAAATTAATAATACAAGATGGTGTAGGCAAGACTATTCAAAATGAGCTTCTGTCTAATGATTATTGGAGATTACTTTATCTGAATTCAAATCCAACAGATACAGACAATGGTTATCATCCTCAAAATATCTTTAGATTATTTACTAGGAGTACTTGGCTTAATTTTCAGCAAACTTTATACTTTAAAATTACTAAAGATGAATTAAGTCCTAGCCCAAATAGGCAAGGTCATAATGGGCTGATATTATTGAGTAGATACCTAAACTCAAATAATCTTTATTATGTTGCATTAAGAGTAGATGGTTATGCAGTTATTAAGAAAAAAATTAATGGCAACTATTACACTTTAACATCAAGACAAGTCTTCCCAGGTACATATAACAGACTTACAAATCCAAATTTACTGCCAAAGAATACATGGCTCGGTTTAAGAAGCCAAATAAAAAATAATGCTGATGGTACTGTTACCATTAAATTTTATTTAGATAATGGAATGACCAATAACTGGACATTATTAACACAGATTACAGACAACAATATTGGAGGACCAGCTCTTAGGACTGGAGGTTCTGCCGGAATAAGAACTGATTTTATGGATGTTTACTTGGAAAATTATAAACTAGCTAACATATAATAAAAGAAGTTTAATTAAAACAACATTAATACTATACCCTCTTATCATCCTTTGATTCTGATAATACAGTAAATTCAGCGTATGAGCCACTGGATAAATTTGAAAATCTAATTCTCTGTCCAACTTTTAAGACGTTTTCTAAATAAATTTGCCGAGTGTTTCCCTGCGCATAGAATGTTCCATTAATATATTTACTATTATTGCATAAGACAAAATCAATATTATAAGGGCTATATTCCTGAGGTGCAAATCCCATCAAAACTCCCTCTAAACATTCTGGACGATCTTTAGCCATCTTATAAATACATAAATAAACAAAACTTATAAAATCTTCGAAAATCAATTAGGTTTACACAAATATTTAGAATTAGTCAGAAGTTTTTTATATTTAATTGATTATTATGCACCTTGTTAAAAAATCTCAAAGAGGATTTATTAAATCTAATGATACAAATAAGTTACAAAATGGATAGTTCAGAAATTGTTAGTCAGGTAGTCACATATAGAACGGCTCAATATGATGGTGCATTTTTAATAATTCTTGGCGGAGTTACACCTGATAAAGATTATAAAATCCTTAAAGACGATCCAAGGCATAAAGATCTAAATTCTAGTGGCATATTAGTTGATCCTCAAGATGACAAAATAGAAGTAAACCTAATTCAAATTGTCAAACAAAAAATCCAAATAAATGATAAACTAGTTGCAATTGTTGTTGATGGTAGAGTACATAACGATATGCGCTTTGAAAATCAAGGTAATGTTGTTTTATTACCTGGAAGAATAACAGATATTAAGTATGACGAGATTTAGCTTTTAATTCTCTTTTTATCTTTCCACTGTTCATAAAATACAGTCCCAAACATCCATGCAAAATATCCCACAAAAGTTGCAGTAGAACCCCAAAACAGAATATCAGAAATAACATATTTCCAAATTATATCATCAGATTTGTCTATAGTTTTCTTTCTTGCTTGTATTGTCCATTGATCATCTGGTTTTAATTGAAGAATTCTATCATAGGCTTCAATTGCTCTATCATATAAATGTTCTTCTGTTAAATTTAGACCTCTTAACTGTAATGCCCTAATATTATTGGGATCTTCAGCTAAAATCTTTCTAAGTTCTGTTAATGCCTCTAAATTTTTCCCTTTTTTTGTTAGAGCTTCAACTTTGTATTCTACAGCTTTGAGATTATTAGGTTTATGTTCTAAATAAAATTCCAGAGATTTTAATGTTCCCTTAAATTCAGCTTTCTTAATTTTGTCAGCAGTTTCATCTAATAAAAGTTGCAGTGATTCTTGTTCATAATAACCATTGGTTCTCCAGGATTCTAATTTTTCTGCTTTGTCAAAATCTTTTACAGCTTCAACATATTCTTTTTTATGAAAATGATCCATTGCTTCATTATCTATCCTTCTAGCTCTAGTAGAGGGTAAACTTTCGTACCAAATTAGGCTTGCGACAGCAATTGCACTTAAAGTCCCTGCAATATATGGCCATTTGGAGGAACCAAATGCAGACTTAGTAGGAAGATTAGTTTCAATCCTTACATAAGCACCTCCTTTATTTTCGACAAGTTCCTCTTCATCATCATCTTCATCATCTTCGTCATACTCTTCTTCTTCATCTTCATAATCCTCATCATCGTCATCATCATCTTCGTCATACTCTTCTTCTTCATCTTCATAATCCTCATCATCGTCATCATCATCTTCATCAATGAAGGATGAATTATCTGAACCAGAGTAATTATTTTGGGACTCAGTTTGTATTCCCTGCTTTGCATCCTTATTGCTTTTATATTGGTTACTGGCCTTACTATTATCCTGATTTCTTCTAGGATCATTTACTCCAGTATTATCATAATCATGGTGTCTTTGACCTTGATCATTATATCTGTGGTCAACACCATAACTGTAACCTTCACCATAAGCACTATTTGTGTTACCAATACCATGAGCTAGATCATCAAAAAAACCACCACGTTGTCCATCCTTTACACCCTGTTCGTATTCTTCCTTTTTACCCATAGAGATGATAGGATAAAAGGAAATAATTAATTTTCGCTTTTATATTTATCAAGTTTTTAAGGTGCTTTTATTCATAATAAGTAAGATATTTCATTATTTATTCATTTCTCTCTAAATAAAAATACAAAAACTATTTAAATTGGTAATCCCTAAAGATTTAAAAGATATTAAACTAAAATTACCTGTAGATATTAATTTCTCAATACCAATGAATTCTTAAAACTTCTTTGAAACTTCATAAATCCAAAATTATTTAAAATAGTAATCACTTGAGATTACCATTCAACTTTTAAACAAGCAGGAAGTTTCCACTTCAATAGTTTCTGCTCATCAAAATAGTGCTTTCTGCATAGGTAGCTCCATCCCTTTCTTCTATTATTTTTCATAGCACAGGGATAAACTTCTGCATAGGTTATGTTTGTACACCTTCCCTCAAAATCACAGCAAGGAAATTCTTTTCCTTTTCTTAGTATTTTAAATTTTATTATAGAACCTACTTTCTTATTCTTATCTTTAAGAATTCTTAATTTTCCACTTTGATCATAATATTTTATTAGAATTTTCATTTTTAAGGAATCATATATTATTAATGCATCAAAGTTTCTTCTTCAATTCCATTAATTAAATTCCAATCTAATCTTATAAGTTGTTTAACAGCAGGATTACTTGTATTAAGTTTAAACAAGTCTGACTTGCCAACTCTTCTAGTCTTTATCACTATTTTATTTTTTTCTAATTTTGGCCAAAATGCAAGAAGAGTAGAATAACCCACTTCAGCATTCCTTGCTATTTCTGTCAAAGGATAGTCGAATTGTTGAAATGTTATAAGAAAATCTAACACTTTCATAACAGGATTACTTCCAAAAACTTCAATAAATATTGTTTCATTTTTCATATTTTATCAATGCTACTAATAATATTTAAATGTTTCTATTTATGTTTTTATATTACAAATTTAGGAATATTTATATATCTTTAGTTCATGGAATAGTCATGGATTTCAATGATGAAGACAAAATAAAAGCAACAATTCTATACCATTTAAGAAGAAAAAAGGTTATTGGGAATGTTCATACCCATTTTGATACCTTAAAAAAAGGTTTTCCTAGTCATTTAGGTAAGAATATTAATAAAATTGCTAAAGAATTAGTAAAACAGAATTATCTTAAGGTAAAGCCAACTTCTTATGGTCTTCAAGTATCATTAAATAATGACAAAATAAAGGAAATTGATGAATTTATTAAGAAAGTTCTAGGATTTGATTTCCAATATTAAAAATTATATTAGATTTCATAAATTTATATTGTATATTTTAAACTATCTATAATTCCTTAAATATTCTTGACTAAATTACACGTGTTATTGCTAAAACAAAATTTTGCTATCTTTTAGAATATTAAATAATAGCTTAACTAGTGGTCTTAAATCTCGATTGATTTGAGCAGTTTCTAATACTTCATAATACTTATGTTTTATAGAATTTGGTATATTTACCATAGGAAAGTTATTTTTATGCAAGATAAAATTCATCAATAGTCTTCCAGTTCTTCCGTTTCCATCAACAAACTTCTTCAGGCTTTGGAGGAAGCCAATTTGTACCTCTTATGTAAACTTGAATATTCCTAAAGCATCCAATTTGGTTTTTTAAATCATCTTTTAGAGTATCTTTTACCAGAATTTTATGTAATTCACAGATAAACTTCTTAGTTATATCTCCTTTATAATTTAAAATAAAGTCAAAGGCATTCTTATGATTCAAAACTTCATTTACTTCTCTCATAGATCTTCTTGGAGTTAGGCCTTCAAAAAGTAACTGTGCTGTTTCCTGCAAAGTTAAAGTGTTGCCTTCAATAGCAGTGGAATTATATGTAAAATCCGAGGTAAAAACTTCATATCTATTTTCAAAACCTTCTTTAGGTTGTTTTTTATATTTCTCTTTTATTTTTTCTAATTCTTTAATTTCTTTTCCATTTAGCAAGTTATTCAGATACATCAATTCTTTATCTGCTTCTAATTCTTTCTTAGAAATTTGTTGTTTTCCTAAGTTTGCCCCAAGATAAATTCTTTGTTTAGAAACTTTCCCATTTTTTCTTATAGATCTTACCCTATAATAATATTTTTTCCCATTCTTTTCTTTTATTTCAGTATAAGGCATAATATCTATACGTCTACATTATTTATAAATCTTTCTATTGTGTAGACGTATGATTTACTAAACTTCTTTAAAATATACTTTATAGCATATAATCTCTTAAATAACTTTATTATCAATAAAAAGCAATAGTTTAAATATAAGTTCCATCTTATTATTAAGATATATCTTATGTAATGGAGGTTGCAAAATGTCAGAAATAATTGAAATGGGGACTATTAGCTCAAGAGGGCAAATATGTATCCCAAACGAAATAAGAGAGAATATGGGATTAAAAGATGGAAGTAAAATTCTATTTGTCCTGTCAAATGATTCTTTATTAATAAAGAAAGTAAATACGCAAACATTTACAGAAATAACAAAACCACTAAAAGAAGCTGCTAAAAAGAGTGGGCTTAAGGAGTCTGAGGTTAATAGTATTATTCATAAAATGAGAAAAGAGAAGAGATAATCAATAAGTAATATCAAAATCCAAAATTATTTAAACTCTTTTACATATAACTAAAATGTGATTAAAATGAAATTAAGAACTATTATTCAACAAGATGAAGATGGAATGTTTATATCTGAATGTCCTACACTTCCAGGATGTATTTCTCAAGGTAAAACTAGAAAAGAAGCATTAGAAAATATTAAGGATGCAATTAAAGGTTACTTAGAAAGCCTAAAGAAACATAATGAACCAATTCCTCCTACAATAAACGAAGAAGTTGTAGAAATAAATGCCTAAACTACCAATTATTTCTGGCAAAGAGCTTATTAAAGTTTTAAATAAAATTGGATATGAAATTGATCATCAAACTGGAAGTCATATTATTTTAAGAAATAGAGAAGTTCCCTATAGAAGACTTACAGTTCCAAATCATAAAGTTCTGGCTAAAGGAACTTTACTTGCAATCACCAAGCAAGCTGGATTAACAAGAGACGAATTCTTTAAACTTCTTTAAAATATACATTAGAATCAATTACTATTTGCATCCAAAAACCTCTTAGTAGCTAGAGATTTTATTTTCTCACTAAAGTCCATAACATCCTTTTCTGAAAGTTTGTTTTTTGAAGCTAGTTTTTCAGCTAAACGCAAAGTTTCTATTCTCTCAATAATCGCTTTTCTAGCTACAGCACTCCAATTTACTTCTTTATGCTTCTTTAATTCATCCTTTAAATTTTCAGGTACTGCTATAGTTATATTTACCATTTATAATCACATGTGTGTT
>JAGVZD010000021.1 GCA_018302805.1 Candidatus Woesearchaeota archaeon
TTTTTTACAACTTCTTCTAAGGTCAAGAATTCTTCCTCACCAGTTTCCATTGTTCTTAATTTTACCTTGTTATTTTTTACTTCTTTTTCTCCAAGAAAGATTACATATGGTATATCTGATCTGTTTGCATAATCTAAACTTTTTCCAATTCCTCTTTGAAGCAATTCTATATCGGCATTTATATTATTTTTTCTGAGTTCATTTAATAATTTTATACTAGGCTCCAATTGACTTATTGAAATGATATATACTTTTGTCATTATCAACTTATTTTTAAAATCTTTTATAATTTCTAGTATGGGGTCAATTCCAAAAGATATTCCTACTGCAGGATAATTTAATTGATTATCTGTAAAACTTGAAATTAATTTATCGTATCTACCACCTGCCGCAATTGAACTTTTCACATTTGAATCAAGGGAATACACCTCAAAAACAGTTCCAGTATAGTAATTTAAACCTCGAGCTAATGTGATATCAAATTTATAATTTTGAACCTTGAATAATTCTAAAAATGATACAAAATTTCTAAGTTGTGCAACTCCCTTTGGAGCTATAATACTCAATTGATCGAGAGAATTTTTTGTTTTAAGAACATCAAGGAGCTTGTCAATTGAACTTTTACTTATTCTCTTGATTTGTAATTCTTCAATTAATTGAGGATTTCCAATCTTTTCTAGCTTATCTAAAGTAAGTAATACAGCTTCAAATTTATCCTCACTGATACTGCAATATTCTAAAATCTCATTAGCTAAAACTCTGCTATTAATTTTAATAGTATAGTTAATTTTAAGTTGGTTAAATACTTCATTTACTAGTTTTAAAATTTCAGCTTCGGCAATTGAAGATTCAACTCCAACAACGTCAACATCTGCCTGTGTAAACTGCCTATATCTTCCAATCTTAATTGGACCATCTCTGAAAACTTCACCTATATTGTAACGCTTGAATGGAATTTTTATTTGAGGGTTATTTGAAATAAATCTACATAATGGAACTGTTAAATCAAATCTTAAACCAAGATCTCTTTTACCTTGATCTTTAAATTTAAAAATTTCTTTATTGATTTCAGAACCACCTGCTGTTTTTTTATTCAAAACAGAAATGGTTTCAAAGCACGGATTTTCAAGAGGTTGATATCCATATTTTTGAAATACTGATTTGATTGTGTCTTTTAAATATTCCCTTAGCTTTGAATCTTTGCCATATAAATCCCTTGTTCCTTTTGGTGGTTGATATTCCATTTTTAGATGGTGCGGTAGGGGAGAGTTGAACTCCCTCATGAGGCTCCACAGGCCTCCATCATACCGTTAGACCACTACCGCCATATTTTTAAATATAATTTGAATTAAAAAAGTTATAATTAATAATATTAAATTTCTGAAAATAATTTTATTGAATTTTATTGCAACAAGATCAATTAATGTTAGAGAAATAGCTTTATAAATGAACACAACCAGCACTATTTGTGCCTTTGTCCTCGTAAAAAGATGATGTTATTACCATAAATCTACCAATTGAATACATATATATAAAGGTTTCTGTATATAAGTTAAAAATTATATTAATTTTAGTGAATATAAAAACTAAATTTCCGCTAAATAAATTATTGTGGAAGCTATGTATAATCTTTTTTCAGTATTTGAGGGAATGGACAAAGTAAATGTTCTTTGAAAACGACATAAGTATCTTGATTCTTTATAAAAAAGGAGAATTCATTTCTAATGCATTTAACTGTCTCATGGAATTTCTTAGTGTTTTCTGCATTTATATAGATTAGAATGTCGAATGCTCCTAAAGTTTTTATAGCTTTGACAATATACGGGTGGCCTCTAACAAATGATTTGAATTTTGTTTCTGTAGGTTTGTCAAATACTTTCATCTGAAGAGCAAATGTATATAGGTTATAATCTAATATTGACAAATCTAAGTGAACAGTGAATTTTTTAATTATACCACAATTTAACAATTTCTTTATTCTTATTCCTATTGCATCTGCTGAAAGTGGAATTGATTTGGAAATTTCATATGTGGACATTCTTGCATCTTTAGAAAGCTGTTCTAGAATTTTCATATCATATGCATCATAAGCATAGTCTATATATTTTGATTTTGATTGCATCAATTTGGTAAATTCTGGAGTGAATTGAAAAGGAAGTATTATTGGATCATAGCTCTCGATTACTGTCATTCTAATTCTTTCTGTAATAATTTGAGAGAATTTTGATGATAATTCAGTAAATATTTTGTCAAATTCATATATATCTTTCGCTATTATGCATGCTTCAAAATCCCATCTATCGGAATACTCTGTTAAACTAATTGTATTCTTATGATTTTTCAAAGCTTGGATCAATTCAGTTTTTTTGGGTTCTTCATCTGAGATAACCATAAATAAATGGTATATATCAAATCCAAGTTTTTTGAAATCTATTTCAGGCATGAAATTTAAGATTAATCCTGCTTTGATCATTCTTTGAATTCTGTAATTTACTAAATCTCGTGATAATTGAACAGACTTAGCTATTTCAGATAAGGGCATTCTTGAATTTCCTGATAATAAAGCAAGGATTTTTTGGTCTTTTATATCAATGTCTACCTTTTTAACTTTAGTTTGAGATATTTTAACCATAAATGTAATATACCTAATAAAATATAAATATTTTTCAGTAAATATGGAAATTTTACTAAATGCTTTATTAAATAACTAAAATATATTAAAATCAAGTAAAAATAGAATAGAAATAATTTAAAATTTTATTGGTATATAATAGAATAAAAAATAAAGGAGAATAAAAATGTCAAAAACAATCAAGACACTTAAAGAAATGAAAAAAGCAATAAAGGAAGATGTTTCAAATACTGTAGCTCAAATTAAGGATAAAACATTAGATGCAAGTGCTGAGATAATTGGAAGGGTAAAACAAAAAGGCGGACTTGCAAAAGTTGTTGAAGAATCAATACAAAAAACTGCATCTACCATTGGGGGGGCAGTTGGAAAAGCTGGAAAGGCTAGTAAAGCTGCATATGAAACTTTAGCGGGATTTGACGAAAAAAAACATCCTGAGATAAATCAGGGTGAATACTTAGTTGATAAAATAAATGCACTGTATCATGCACTTCAAAATGATTTTAGAAATAATTATATACCAAGTACTTTAGATAAGGCCATTGAAAGTAAATTTCAAGAAGCTGCAAAATATGGGAGCAAAGGAGTTAATTTACTAAATTCAAGAATTCATGCTGCCCGTGACGATATTGCCAATAAAATGAGTGGCCATATTCCAAATGAAGATGAATATAAGATGCACATTGGTAATCATGTTATTGAGCTTGATAAAAATATTTACACAAAGCGAAAAATAGAGCAGGTTAAACAATATATAAGGGATATTAAGGCTAGATTGCCTGTTAATTATCCAAGAAAAGTAGAAGTATTTAGGACTATTGGTAAAGCAGGAATTACAACAAATACTGAATTAATGGCAAAACAACCACAATTGTATTTAGCAATTCAAAAATATTTGAGAATACCACTAAGTTATTAACTATTAATTAATGACACGGAGCCTTTAAATACAAATTTATTGCTACGCAATAGTTATAAAAATCAAATAATACTTATGGGGGAATCAAAATGTCAGAAAAAATGTCAGAATACAATGTACTTGATCAGTTTAAAGCTGTTAAGGATGAACAAAAAAAGAAATTGAAAGATTTGGACGAGAAAAAACGAGAATTAGATTTTACTATAGATAAGGGTCTAACAAAATATGAAAAAGACCTAAATGATATGCTAACAGGTGAAAAGCAAGTTGATGTTGCTGAACTTTCAAAGCTAGATGAAGGAATTCAAAGAGCACAAGAATATAAGGGTGAAATATCAGACTTGGCTATTAGCTTAACAGAAGATCTTGAAGAGTATGGCCAATTTATTGAATCTATGGCTAGATATGAAGGTATAGAAAAAGTACTAGCTTTTACAGGAATTTTTAGAGGTATGGCTGACAAAATGCAAAAAAGTAGAGTAAAAAATGCAGATGTCAGAGAAAACCTTGAAACTATTTTAGATTATGGAACACATATGGTATCAAAGATTCAAGAGGCAATAATTGATAACATGGAATGTAAATCAAGACTGGAAGCAACATTAGATGTCACAACTGAGACTCTTGAAGAGAACCAGCCAATATATGAAAAATTTAGGGCTGAAAGGGAAAAATTTGAAGCTGAAGTAGCTAAAGTCAAAGATGAAATTGCTAAGGCAACTGAAAGTGAATACCCTGCTTTGGCAACTAAAGTAAAAGATCTTGACGGTCAACTTCAAACTTCGAAGACTAATGAAGATAATTACTTTACAATTGTAAAGAAAGCTAAAGATGCATTTCCACTACAGCAGAAACATTTTGAAGCATATGCATCAATGGTTAATGCATTAATTACTTTTAGAACTGGACTTGCTGAAGACATAAAACATGTTACAGCAATTTATCAGAATGCACCAGTTGCTATTCAAACTGCATTAGCAACTAAAGCTGCGTCTCAGTATGATAAGGGTATGAAATATGCAACTGATGTTTCAACAGATACTGTATTGAAATCAGCAAGAGGTGTATTAGATGAAGTAGCGACAAGAGCAGAAAGACCTCTTATTGAAGCTGTTAAGTTAGAAGCTTACAGAAAAGTATTATTGGAAATGGAAGCACAATACTCTGGTAGAATGGAAAGTTTAAAAGATAAACATTCTAAACCTGTTGGAGTAGAGGCGAATTAATATTCGCCTTCTTAGTTTTTTAAAATGACAATTAGCAATATTGATCTAAATGCATTACTAAATGAAAGTAATGTGATGGAATTAGATTCAATTAATGTAGAATCTTATTTTAGAGGTGTTAATTCAAGGCTAGGACAATTATCTGATATCTTGAAAAGAGAAACTTCAGATCCAATTATACCTTATATTGAAATAATTAAAGATTCTATTGATTGTTTAGTTTTAAAGCATGCTTTGCCTAAAGAAGATCAATTAGACTTTCCTTTAACAATAGATCCTACTGAATCTGGATTTCCTACTTATAAAGATTTTTACTTGTTACAGAGAGATAAAGAAAGAGCTTCCAAGGTATTAGAAGTTTTACCTCAACGAAAGACAATCATTGAGGATATTAGAAATGAAATTTTAAAAGGTAGAAATCAGGAACATTATCAAATTCTATTAATGAGGTATAATTATTTTTCAAGGGTTAAAGATACCAATGTTCTAAAAGAGTTTATGGTAGGAAATACCAAGGTTAGAAAAGAAGAAGATGAAAAAAAATTCTGTACATTGGATTGGACATGTATAGAACGAGCTACAAATTTACCTGTTTACTATAGAATGTTTTTTACCCAAAATAGTTGGACTGAAGTATTTAATCCAAGTCAAAACGCTAAAATTCAAACAATTTTATATCAAACGCAAATGGGATTAACTGATATTAAATCTATTGCTTCAACTATTAACAAAGAAATTGATGAAATAAGTCCGAAGCAGATTATGAAGTATGTAATTGGACCTTTTTATAATACACATACAAAAAATAAACCAAATTTAAATGCAATTCTAGAAGATACAAAAGATCAGTCAATTCTAAAATTTAGGGTGGAAAGAGTTGGAAGTGTAAATGTTAAATTAGTTGGGGGACATTTAAGAAAATTTTTTGGTCTTGAAATAGAAAAAGAAGTTTATGGTGATGTAGATATTTATGACAGGAGAATGATAGTACCATGTGGGTTAAAACAAATCATCGGAAATTATGATGAAAACAAGCGACCTTGCAGAGTTTATGGAGTAACAACTGGGGGTGACATAATTGGTTGAGAAAGGATCAGCAATAAGGATATCGAAAGAAGATTTAGAAAAACATTATTCTAAGGTAGATGAACATATGAATCATCTGACAAGAGGTAGGGGTGATTATCTAAATTTGTTTGATTTACTTAAATCAATTAGTAAAGATAAGCACAGTCCAGATAAGGAAGTTGCTGAGACTATTGCTGATATACGGGAAGGATTTGGATTATATTATGAAATGTACTCATTATTAGAAGATAAAGTTCAATCCTTGAATAGTAACATAGATGAAGCTCAAAAGAGAGAATTCCTAGGATCTTATTCAATGTTTGCTGCTAGCAGTTTACTCGAACATAATTTTAATGAATCAATTGTTCAGGAAAATGAATTAACTTTAAAGAGGAAAGAGAATTTTTTTCCATTTCAATATACAAAAGATGATAATCTTAGATCTGTTTTGGTAAGATACTACGGAGTTTTGGATGCACTAAAAGGAAAGGAACTAAAAGAAGGAAAAGATCTTCAGAAAGTCGGTGTAGACTTCTTCAGATGGTTAAAAGAAGAATCTCTTGCCAAGAAAAGTGGATTTGACAAAACTTTGGTAGATCTTGTTGAGAAAACTGAATTTAAAATTGCAGATGAATTTACCATTGTTGGATATGAGCTATCTCATTCTGAAAAAGTTAAACCCAAAGTTGAATTTGTTCAAGTATTACCATTTCAAGTTGCAGGCAATGTACTAGCTAAACAAGAGATGCTTAGAGATATGGATAGAATTGCACTTTTTGACTTATCATTGAAAAAGAATCCTATAATTGATATGGGTGGTTTATCATGGAGTGTTTTATATGATGGCCCTCCAGGTACAGGTAAGTCAACTCTTTTTAGGATGGGATTAACTAGATTAAATCAGCGATGCGAACAAATGAGTGAATTTTGGAAGTCCAAAAATATGGGTAAATTACATTGGAAACAATTACTGATTGATCAGAGCATAAAAAATGAATATTATGGAAAAACAGGACAAAATCTACTGGATATAATTAATCAGGCAAAAAAAACAGATGGAATTTATATAATCACAACAGATGATTTAGATTTACTTGTTGCTGACAGAAATGCGAATCAAGGTGGATCAGATAAAGATATCTTAAATATACTAATGCAATTTGCTGATGGAATTAATACAGTTATTATTGGAAATGTTCAGTGGTGGGCAGCAACAAATGATGCCACTGCCATGGATGGGGCTTTAAGACAAAGGTTTATTGCAAGATATTTTGTGGATGGGCCCGTGGAATGGTATGACTTTGCGGATATCTTATATGATAAGCTTAAGAAGCATGTTCAAACAAGTGTGGTTGATGTTCCTTTTGGAAATGGTTATACACCTTATGAAATGAGAAAAGGTCAAAATATACATGACAGAAAAGATGGATATCACTCAAAATTAGATTCCAAAAAAGGTGTTTCATTTAGGGAAATAGGAGAATTATGTAAAGAGATGAAAGATAAGAATCCAAAGTTTACTGGTAGAGCAGTACATGCAGTTTCAGAAGCTATTAAAAAAAGGATTAATGATTATGATATACCTGAGGATTATTTTACAAATCCAGATGCATTTTTTAATTTGGAATATGAACAACGGATAGAAAAATTAACAGGATTATGTAAGAAAGTAACTGGAAGCATGATTGTAGATGAATATGAAAGATATTTTGAATCTGAACAAAGATATGCAAGTGACAGATTAAACAGTGATGTTGATAGAAGATTACATGAAATTAAGGTACATAGGATTGCAATTGATAAATCTGGAGAAGATGCTAATGGTAGGAAATAAAATGGTAGAAATAACTGTACCAAAAACTAGAATTGATCTTGAATCATTAGGTTTGATTAATCAAGATTTATTTAATGTAGAAGGTAATATTGCATCGAGATATAATGTAATCCTTAAAGAAATATTTGAATTAGATTCTGATTTAGATGCATTTAGGATTGATAAGCGAGGCCTCAGCCCTGAGTTAAGCAATTATTTTGCAAAAAAATATCCTGGAAGATTTGAATTTGGTGAAAATTATTTGAATCTAAACTCAGCTAATAGATTTATAATAATGGTAAGTCCTGAACAGGCGTCTGCTCCCCTTGTTGCACCGCAAACTTCATATGATAATGAACTTTGTGATATTATTCATAAAAGATCAAGGCATACAATTCAAGACATAACTCAAAATGAAGCTCTTTTTGGTGAACTTGAAAATGGAATTGATTTGTTTAAATCGCCTTATGACTTATTGAATCTTAGGAACATTCAGGTCAATCTAGATAGTTTAAATTCCACAGTTCAAAAAATTCTAAGGCTTAGAAAACTTTCGCATGGTCTTGAAATAAATAATAACGCACTTGATAATAAGTATATACGTGAAATGAAAGAATTAGTTAAGGAAGTTGGTGATGAACGAGAGAGAACGGTTTCTGATATTTTCCCTATAAAGAAGGAAATACATTGTTTCTATGCAGAATTTTTCAAAGGTGTTCATATTTTAAGAAATTTTGAAGGAAGTGAAAGATTAGATATCTTGATGATTCATGACAGAGAATATGAACCTAGATACATTGGTAATTCAATTGTTACTATTACAAAGGATGATCCTCATTTAATTGATCAACTATTTAAATTTAATTTCTTGAAATATAATCCAAAATTGTTAGAATCAAGAATTAAATCTATAGAAGATGAATTTTTATTGGATAAAGGCCTTGATTTAGTTGAATTCGATAGCACTGATAGAATAAAACATTTGTATGCACATGCAAATGAATTTCCACATATTTGGGAGGAATTAAAAAATATATACTTGATAACAAATAATCAACTTGATGTTGATTTCTCAAGATTAATTGAGTCAAGTAGTGACGAGGCAAAATTAAAACTTGCAACTGGATCTAGGAAAAAAGAAATAATTAATCATTTATTAGCTGAATTAGACCCAACAGATTATATCAGATTGTATGAATCCAATAAAAAGAAACTAATTACTGATTTTTCAAAGTATTCAAAAGAAAGGAAGAGATATATTGCTCATAAATTATTGCAATATAAGGCGGGAGATGATACAGATGAGAATTTATGAAGAAGCTTTAGCACACTATGCAACTGGAATAAGTTTATCAATTTCAGACAGAATGTTTTCTAAAAATTCTAAAAGATTTGAGGAAGAAAGGATCTCACAGAAAATGCAAGAAGTTACAGATTTAAAACAAATTGCATATATTGAATCATTACCCAATAAGGACCAAGAGAGAAACACTAAGGAATATAGAGAGACTATTTTTAGGACTAGAAAGATTTTTAATAGCATAAATTATAATAGAGCTGATAATAAAAGTTCATGGAATAGATACTTTTCAAATTTTAAGGATAGTGAAAGAATTAATAACTTAAAGCCTAGAGAAAAACTTGGAGTGGCTTTTGGTTTAGAATTTGTTGTTGATTCAGCAGTAATAGTTTCTCAGATTGCTTGGGGAAGAGGAAATGGAGTAGCTGCTTTTGGAGAAAGTTTGTATCAAGCACCATCTATGTGGTTAGGTTTCTTAACAGGTAGGGTATTATTACATGGATATGATGCCTTCTTTAAATCCAAAGAGGAAAAGATTTTGGATGAACTTAAAACTGAATTGACACAGGATGGAAAACTTCTAGAAATTGTAAGAAATTATACATCTACAGAATTAATTGAAACTCCTAAAACTGATGAGATTGATGTTGGAGAAATTGATGGTATTGAAGGTTCCAATGGACCAAAAGTAAAAACTGGAAGTGTAACTGGAACTATTGTAGGAGCAACTACAACTATAGCTTATGGCGTTGCTAAAGGATTAAGAGATGTAAAAAATGAAATAACTTTAGAAATGCAGAGGAGAAAACAAGAAACAAGAAAAGAAAGAGAATTGAGAAAGAAGCAGCTAAGAGAGAGGTACGACAAATATTAAGATGGCAAAAAAAGATCTTGAAACTAGGTTTGACCAAGTTAGAGAATCTATTACAACCAAGAAACAAAAATCTAAATTTCAAAGGCTTGTTAAAAAATGCTTGGTGTATGGCATTCCAATATCAATAGTTGGGGGAATCCCATTAGCTTATTTAGCTTCGGACTATTATTTGAAAAGGCAAGATTACCCAGAGAGAAATATTATTTACAGCGTAGATGAAAATATTAAAGTATCAGGATCATTTGAAGAAAAAGGAGTTAAGCAAGTTAATATTCGATCAGAAACAACTGTAAGAGAGGGTGGAAGAGCAGACAGGAGTATTGCTGGAACTAATTATTGTGAAATGACTAGAGAACAAGAAGATGCAATTGAAAAATTTATTTTAGAAAATCCTAAGAATGAAAGAGTAGCTTCAGCAGCTATGCGTCCTGAAAAAGTTCAATCAGGTCTAAATATTGCTGGGAGCATAACCTTTAAGGAAGAGCTTGGAGAAATTTTTCTTGCAGATGGGCATAAATCGCCGCAAAAATATATTCTCGATGAATTTGTTCCAGAGAGGGGAAGTAAAGAGATTGGAGTTACTGTAATTGAACACGAAGATGGAAAAAGAGAAGTTCAAAATTGTTTAACTGATAAAAGAACTTTTTTAGTTGGCTGGTTGTGGGGGAGAGAGTTTAGGGCTGGGACTACACTTGAGGAATATCTAACTGATCTTAAATCAGAAGATCTTAAAAATCAATTTACTCAAAAAGTTAGATTGTTTAACAGTGGGCAACTAGTTTCAGCAAAAGAGAGAGAAAAACTTATTAGAGAAGCGATAAATATTGAAAGGCAAATACCTAGAAAAAATATTTATTCTACATTTGAAAGCGGAATAATTGACTTGATGCCACAAGGTAGTTTTATTTATTTGGGATATGAACCTACATTAGGCCAAAGATTGAAAAATAGAATTGGCTTAGAAAGAGAGGTTGGGAATTTACTTGTTGTAAAAAATTATTGGAATTTAATTCCAGGAAGAGTAATATTTTTGGATAAGCTGCACTTTGGAAATGAACCCGATGTTATTTATCCTTTTGATAAGGTAAACAATGGTGGATATCTTATCAAAGATAAATTTGGATCGTTAGCTAAGATAAATATTAAGGATTTTATATTCAGATATGGTAGAGATGTTCTATACAGCTATTATTTAGATCTTGATGGTAATGGCCAGATAGATACAAAAAAAGAGAAATTAGGAGATGTACTTGTTAGAATAACTCATGATGATAAAATTGAACTTGAGCATATAGTTGGAAAAGGAAAACCAAAAACAGATATAAGTTTTAATCTTCATTATAGTTTTATGTCTTCAACTCAGGATTTAGATAAAGGTCTAGGGCTTTTCTATCTTTGTGGTTACTTGGAAAGTTTGATTCCTGATGTTCTAAACAGAGGATATGGAAAACATTCAATGATTGGATTTATTAATCAGCAAAGAAGTGATATAATGCTTTATAATCATCTTAATAGCCCAAATATGAGTAGGGCATTAACAGAAGAAAGTGCACTAACTGCTAAGCATGATATTGTGAAAGTATTAATAGAAGCAGATAGACCATATGCGAGAAAAATAGCTGCTCATTATGGAATTGAAAATCAATATGCAGATAGGTTTAATGATAATAATTTACCTATTAGACAAGATTATGGCCCAATTCCGGCTGTCTTTGGCATAAGTCTAGGAAGTGTAGGTATTTATAGTTATTTAAAAATTAAAAAGAAGAAAGAAAAGAAAAAATTACGCGATCATATTGAGCAAAGTATCTCGGAAAATTCATAAATTAGAAAATTCAGTATTTAGGATTTGTTGACTATAAAGGTTTCTGTAGATAATTTTAAAAGAGAGCTTACTTTTTAATTATATGATTAAAAAGGGGTTAATTTCTATTTTAGTTGCATCTTTGATGGGGATTGTTAATGTTGCAAAAGCTGAAGATAGTATATTATTTAAACTTGAAGGAAGAGGTTCATTAGGTACGACTAGAGATGAGGCATATTCGGTTTTGCACAATTATGATGCATTTTTTTTACTCAGAGAAGATTTTAAAATTACAGATAAGATAAAAAGTAAGATTTCTTTTTTGGGTAATAATAGTTTAAAAAATAATGAAAGTGGTTTGCTAAGTACATCAAATCAATTAGATTATAGAGATGACTTAAGAATTCAAACTTTGGATGTTGATTTTAAAAATTCAGATCACACTTTGAAAAATACTTTTTATTCAATGGGAATTGATTTATTTTACTCACTTAATTCTGATGAATCAATCGGATTAGGTATTACATACAATAAAGCTAGTATGTCAAATTTAAAATCTGAGGATTTAGATAGCAGCTCAACTAAGAGAATATCTATGTTAAATCCGGAGAATTTAGAAGAATATATAGAAACGGCTGTAATTCAAGTTAATGAAGGAGAAGAGAAAAGTCAATCTCTGAAAAGTGCAGCAATTAATTATTTTCCATCTCTTTCATATAAAAATGCTAGTTATAATATGGAGTTGATATATGAAACACATGCGATTAGTGATCGTGATCTTCAAAATTATTCTTTAAGTGGTAGAGAAATTACTTCTGAAAGAAATAATGAGATACTTGTTAGGGATTTTAGTTCACATTCAAGAAATTTCAATGAGGGCTTTAAAGGTTCTAATAATCTTCATTTCTTGATCAATTTGGATACTAAGAAATATAAAAAAATAAAACTTGGAGTAATAGGATTGGTAAACCAAGATATGGATTTTGCCACTAGGTGTCTTGTTGAAGATATTAACAATGATGGAATGCAAGCATTTGCGCAGTATAGCCATAATAGAGACAGTATTTATATTGGTATGCTAGAGCGGCGTACAGATAATACTTACCCATTTTTGAGATCTAGAGAATTAGTGGACCCAAGAATTCCCGAAAGTCAAAGAGATTTCTTAGCTGAAACAAGCTTTGTTAATTTATTTAAAAATTATAAAGGATTTTATATAGCTGGTGAATATTTTGTAAATGAGGGTATGAAATATGATATTGGATATTGTGGAAAGGATGCGGCATTGATTTCAAGTTTGGATTCCAGACCTGGGAGGAATAATTCGTTATATTTTTTGTTTAGTAAAAGTCTGGGTTTAAAGATTACACTTGGAAATGGAGTAGGTCTAGGAATTATTGGAAAAATTGATAGATAAAAAGAATTTACTTTAATTTAACAAACCTTGAAAAAAATCCCTTATTTTCTACTTTAAACTCAAAATATTCATTTAAAAGATCTGAAGCTATTTTTTTAAATCCTAAGCTAGATCTATCAAGAGGATATAAATTAAGAATACTATCTTTGTAATGATTAGCCATTGGTATTAAATGATTTAATTCAATAGAACCCAAAACTTCTGTTTTCATCAGATTTTCAACATCTTGGCTTGTGTAAAAATCATTAGGTGTAGTCTTGTTTAAGATTATTCCTCGGACAGGTTTCTTGTAATAATTTGCCAATCTTATAGTTTTCATAGCATCGGTTAATGATGCAGTGTCTGGATTAGTAATAATTATTATTTCATTAACTGCATTTATTAGATGAATTGTATCAATATTATTACCAGAGGTTCCATCAATAAAAACAAAATCAGCTAGACCATCAATACCATATAATACTCTTTTAAAATTACTCAAATCCATTTTTGTTATGTAACTTGAAGAAATGGAAAGTGGGACTATTCTCATTCGACTTGAGTGATTATGGATTGCTTCTAAAATATGATATTTTCCAAGTAGAACTTCCTGCATATTTTTAATGGGGTTAATTATACCTAGATTAATAGAGAGATTTGGATTATAAATATTGGCATCAACCAATATAACATCTTTATTAAAATAAGTAAAAGCGGCTGCTAAATTGATTGAGCAGGAGGTTTTTCCTGTGCCTCCTTTACCAGATGCTATTAATATATATCTTGTCATTTTCTCATTTCTTCATGCACAAGGATAAAAAACTCTCGCGTTTTGAAGTAAAAATTGGTAATTAGTACTATGTCAACATTAACATCTTTTCTTCCAAGATGTGCAATTAAAGTAACATGCTTTCTAAATTCTTCTTTCTTACCATAATCAGCTGCATAAATTTTTTTAATAAGTATGTATATGTCAATAAAATTTTTAATTTTGCCTTTGAATTTTAATTTAAATAACTCTAATCTTGCTTTAACTGTTTCTGGGACCTGCTTTATTTCCCCTTTTTCTTTAAGATATCGTAAATACTCCAAGAATGTAGATTCAAAAGCATTAATTAAACGATCAAGAATATTTCTAATTACATCAGCAGTTCTAGTATATTTTAAGGTAACATGGACTAAATGATCTGCTCGTTTGATTTCTTCT
>JAGVZD010000022.1 GCA_018302805.1 Candidatus Woesearchaeota archaeon
AGATGGTAGCTATGATGTCAAGGTTTATCCTTCTAGTGGTCACAGATATGGTAAATCCGAATTAGACCAAGATTTAAATGGAGATTCTTTAGTAGACAGAATTAGAGTCAATAGATCCGGATTCTATGCAAATAAATTAGATAAATTGTTGGTTAGAGAAACAGATTACAAAGAAAACCAAGAGCTTTTTATCAAGGCTGATCAAAGACTAAACCAATTAATTCAAAGATATAGTCCCGAATTAATTCAATAAATTCTAAAAAATATAGTTTAAGATTTTTTATAAAGATTCAAGAATATAAATCTTTAAATATTTTTCACAACTGCAACGCTGAAATGAAGCGATTGACGATTGCAGGATTGACTCTTGTTTTAGCATGTTCTCCAAGTAGAGAATTACCAGATTTCACAATTTCAAGTCCAACGATAGAAGAACAAGTATCTAGCAATTGCTTCCGAGATTCAGATTATTCAATTAAAATGTCAATGGCGGATAGTATTCTGACACAAGTAGCTCAATATGAAATTGCATATGGTGCAAATTTAGATTTATCCTATCTCAATAATTGTGAAAAACAACTTATTTTTTTATTAACACAACCAATTACGTCGCAATTCTCCGACATAGTACCTTACAAATATGACAATGCTTGGGTAATTCTGAAGAATCTTAAAAAGACCGAGCTTTCAAATTCAAATGTCACCTTATCAGATTGAAACTAATTAAAAATTCTTTTCCCTTAATTTTTTCAATACTAGTGTGTTGTGCCTTTTTATGTTTAAACTCTATTGTCCTTGCACCAACTTTTTCTTTAATTTCCTTGGTAAATTTACTTAAATCATAATTAGAACTAATAAATAATTCAATTTCCTCCTTCCTCTCGAGTTTAGCTTTTTTTCTTAAATCTTGAATAGACCTCATTATTTCTCTAGCAAATCCTTCTTCCTCCAACTCCTTTGATAATTTTGTATCCAATTTTATACTTAAATCATATTCTAGTTTATTTTTTTCTTTTTTTAGGTCTCCTTTTTTAATATTTAATTTCTTGATATTAGTTTTTCTCTTAATAACATCCTCTAGTAGTTTTAATTCTTTAACTGTATGTGTGTTTATTTCAACACTAGCTAAGGGCCATCTTATACCTAACTGGGCTTTTTCTCTTTGAGCTAAAATCTCCTGGATAGCAAACTTTGCACCTTCCATCGCAATTTCTAATTCATTATCAATTTTTTCTTTATTCTCCCTAGGTAATTCTATCAGATGAACTGATTTTTCTTCTAACTTAAACTTCTCATTTAATTTTTGATAAATGTGCTCAGCAATATGAGGTGCAATAGGTGCAATTAACACAACATATTTACTTAAAATTTCGAATAACACATTAAATACTCTTTCATCATTATTATCAACTCTCTCTCGTACAAATTGAATATATTCTCTGCTTACATTATTAACTATGAAATCACTTAAACCTCTACCTACATTCTGATATTCAAAACATTCAATATTTTTATTATACACTTTAATCAAAGAATTTAACTTTGAGATAATCCATTTGTCTTCTATTTCAAGATTTCTTAATTTTCCAACTTTGTCAGATTGAGTTAGCAGGTAATTATTTACATTTAATAGTATATTGAAAACCTTCCAAACCTCTTTTTTGATTACTTCAATATTAAACATCTGTAGTTCATAAGGTGCAATGTCTAACATATAGTAAAATCTAATATTATCTGCGCCAATATTTTCAATTGCTTCTTTAGCATAAACTACATTACCTATACTTTTACTCATCTTTTCTCCCTTATTATCAACTACCCATCCGGGCATAGAAACTTCTATAAAAGGTGCTTTGTTAAAAGTTGCAACACCGCAGAACATCAGATGATAAAACCAACCCCTAATCTGATCCTGACTTTCATTAATTCTACTTACTGGAAAATGCTCTTCAAACAATTTTTTATTTTCAAAAGGATAATGTAAAGGCGCCCATGGTGCAACTCCAGAATCAAACCAGACATCAAATATATCAGAAATTCTCTTCATTTCTTTTTTGCACTTACATTTTAAACTTATTTCAGATGCAGTATGCAAATCAAAATTCTTAGGTATTTTACCTACTGCATTTTTCTCCAGTTCCTCTAAAGACCCAATTACTTTTATTTCACCACATGAACACTTCCATAAAGGAATTGGAGTCCCCCAATATCTTTGCCTAGAAATATTCCAGTCCTCTGCATTTAACACCCAATTCTCAAACCTCTCTCGAGCAAAATCAGGATACCATTTTACTTTCTTATTATCCTTAATCATATCTTCTTTTATAGAATCAATTTTAATAAACCACTGATTGCTCATTCTAAAAATTAATGGGTTTTTGCATCTCCAACAAAGAGGATATTTATGTTCTACATTACTTTTAAAAAATAATTTATTAGATCTTTCAATTAAATCAAGAATATCATTATCAGCATCTTTAACAAACATGCCTTTGAATTGACCTGCATCGTCTGTAAATCTACAAGCATCATCTAATGGGCTTGGATCTGGAAGATTATAATATTTACCAACTTCATTATCAGTTTTTCCATGACCCGGAGCAGTATGTACCAAACCAGTCCCTTCTGTAATTGTAACAAAATCCTCAAAAACATCTTCTCCAATAGTTCCTTTCTTAGTTCTTAATTTTGCAGAAACCCTCTCCTTAAGTATTGGAATACTCATAATAATTTTATGAACATTAGGATTTTTTTCTAACTCCTTCTGTACAGGTACATCGATCAGACTTTCATATCTTAAATTTTCTAACTTCTTTCCTTTAAACTCTTCAATTTTCTTGTAACCAATGCCGGCTTCTTCTAAAACACTTAATCTTTCTTTTGCCAAAATTAAATTACCTTCACCAGTTTCTACTTTAACATAGTCTTCTTTTGCATTTGCTGCAATTGCAACATTGCTTATTAATGTCCATGGGGTTGTCGTAAAAACTAATAGGTAATCATTTTTTGCATTTTTAAGTTTAAATTTAACAATAACATAAGGATCTTTTAAATTTGCATAGCTATCAGTTACTTCATATCCTGCTAATGCAGTTTCGCAATGTGGGCACCAAAAAACAGGTTTTTTGCCTTCATAAACTAAACCTTTATTCCAGATTTCCTTAAAAGTCCACCATGCACTTTCCAAATAATTATTGTCATAAGTTAAATAAGGCTCTTTCCATGAATACCAACTTCCAAGTTTATCATAAACCTCTAACCATAAATCTTTATTATCTGCAGCGCTAGCCTTGCATAGGTCTGTAAATTTCTTAATTCCCATCTCTGAAATCTCTTTTTTATGTTTAATATTTAATTTTTTTTCAACCTTATTTTCTACAGGTAACCCATGAGTATCAAATCCAGGCTGAAAAAGGACATTAAATCCTCTTTGGAAAGCTAATCTCACATTTAAGTCCTTATAAACAGTGTTCCTTATATGCCCCACATGAGGCACATCATTAGCATAAGGTGGTCCATCCAATAAAAAATAGCTTTTTCCTTTTTTATTTTTTTTATTAAGTAATTTTAGTAAATTAATTTTTTTCCAATATTCCTTAGATTCTTCTTCAATCCTCTTGAAATCATACATAAATTAGGTTTATAAGAAGCAATTTAAATAGCTTTTGCTCTAGAAACCATTATAAATTTGCCTTTATAATTAAAAAGAATGTCAGATTCGTCAATATTTATAGAGAAATATAGGCCCCAGAATTTTGAAGAATTTGTTGGCCAAGACATAATAGTCAACAGAATAAAATCCTTTGTTGAAAACAAAAATATTCCTCATTTAATTTTTGCAGGTAGTCCAGGTACAGGAAAAACTACTTTATCATTAATAATTGCAAGATCTTTATTTGGTAATAATTGGAGAGACAATTTTTTAGAATTAAATAGTTCAGATGACCGTGGTATTAATGTAGTTAGAGAAACAATAAAGGATTTTGCCAGAACAAAGCCAATATTAAATACTCCTTACAAAATTATCCTTTTAGATGAATCAGATGCATTAACAAGGGAAGCACAGCATGCGTTAAGAAGAACGATGGAAAATTATTCAAATACTTGCAGATTTATATTAAGCTGCAATTATTCATCAAAATTAATAGACCCAATTATAAGTAGATGTGCAATTTTTAGATTTAAACCATTAGAAAAAGCAGAGATGTTTATTATCTTAAAAAGGATCCTTAAACAAGAATCTATTAAAGTAGATGATAACTCTTTGGAATTAATATATAATGCATCTAATGGTGATGTAAGAAAGGCAGAGAATCTTCTTCAAAGCTCTGCATCAATATCAAAAAATATAACTGAAGATGTCATTAAAGAAATAATTAATGAAGTTAATCCAAAATCAATAAAAAATATTTTAGAGATTGCAATTTTGGGGGATTTTATTAAAGCAAGATCAAAACTTCTAGATTTAATGTTGAGGGAAGGTGTTTCTGGTGTTGATATAATTAAGTCAATTCAGTCAGAGATTATTAACTTAAATATAGATGATAAGGTAAAAATGCAATTGATTGACAAATGTGGAGACATAGAATTTAGACTAGTTGAAGGTTCTGATGAATTTGTTCAAATAGAGGCACTCTTGGCAAATTTTGTTCGAAAATGAATTTATTAAATAAATATTCATTAAAAATAACTAATGATTTAATTTCTAATAAAAAAGAAACTCAAAGAATTAAAGACTTTATAATTAATTTTAAAAATCAGGAAAAAAAATCATTAATAATTAATGGTCCTACTGGAGTTGGAAAAACTTCTGCAGTTTACGCAATTGGCAATGAGCTAAACTTAGAAGTTCTAGAATTAAATTCATCTGATTTTAGAGATGAAAAATCTATGAAATCCACTATTGGAATAGCTTCAAAACAACAAAGCTTATTCTTCAAAGGAAAGATAATACTTATTGATGAATTAGAAGGTATTTATGGAGTTAATGACAGAAGTTTTTACCCAACAATCTCGGAAATTATTGATCAAACTTTTTTTCCAATAATATTAATTACTTCTGAAATAAATGATGAAAAATTAAAAGACATTAAGAAAAAATCATTAAAAATAAATTTTCAATCTCCAACAAACCAAGAGCAATTTATATTCCTAAAAAAAATATGTCTGGAAGAAAAAATTAAACATGAAGATTCTCAGTTGATTGGCTTAATTAATTTAAATAAAGGGGACATAAGAGCCTTATTAATAGATCTAGAGTTAATTACATTAAATCAGGAAATTAAACAAGATTTTCTAAAAATTTTATCTGGTGTAAGAAATAAAAAAGACGAAGTAGCTAAAGGATTAAATAAAATGATATTATCCGGAGACCTAAAAACAAATTTAGAATTACTAAACAATTTTGATGTAGACATAATTGATACTACTAAAATTAATAGATCTCCAATTTTATTTTCTAATGAAGATGCATTGTTTTATTATATAGAAGATAATATCCCTAAAATAGAAGGAAGTGATTTATCCTATTTGTTCTCTCTACTATCTAAAGCAGATATATACAAAGGTAGAATTATAAAAACGCAGTATTGGAGATTTTTAGTATACATCAATAGCTTAATTGCTGCATCAACTTTGACGAACCTAGATAAGGAAATAGACATTTCCCTATCTTTTAGATCCCCCAAACAAAATTTTCGACTCTGGCCCTTAGTGAGCAAAAGAAAAACAACAATACTTGAAAAAATATCTAATAAAACACATACATCAGTCTCAAGATCAAACAAAGAAATATATCCTTTTCTAAAGACAATAATCAAGAACAATCCTAACTCTGAATTAATAAAAGAGTTAGATTTAAATATGGATGATATAGATTATATTTCAAAATAACAAAACATGAAAAAGGGGCTGAAACTTCTAATACTGAGTGATTTACTCATAATAATGAGCTTTGGTTTAGTAACACCAATACTGGCAATTTTTATAAAAGATGGTTTGACAGGAGGTAACGCATTCGCTGCAGGAATATCTATAAGTGTTGCTTTAATAGTTAAATCTCTTTTAGAAATACCATTCGGTAAAATAGAGGATCACCATTCAAAAAAAAGATATCTACTAATGGGAACATTCATTATTTCATTTGTTCCTCTTGGTTACTTCTTTATTAACCATGTTTATCAACTTTATATGGTGCAATTTGTTTATGGTATTGGAGCAGCAATGGCTTTCCCTGCATTCGGAGCGCTATTCCTAAGGTACTTAAATAGAGGAAAAGAAGCATATGAATGGAGTGTATATGGTACTATTGTTGGGCTTGGTAGCGCCATAACTGCTTTTCTTGGAGGCCTAGTAGTTCAAAAATTTAATTTTGACACACTATTTTTAGTAACTTTTATTGTTTCATTTATTGGTGCTTGTGTCTTATTTGCTATTCCAGTTGAACATCTTAAGCCCTTAAAAAAGAAATCTTAAAATATGAAAATAATAAATCTAAATTCTAATCAAATAATTACACTAAACGACTATCCAATTCGTAATGATCAAATATTAAAGTTATATTTTAGAATGTCCCATAAAGGAAAAAGAAGTCTTGTACCTCCATGCCCAGTTTTATCTGAGAATTTACTAATCAGTCATTTCAACAATAAACTGAAAAATTTGTTTATAGAGTTTCAGCTAAGAAATCCAAAAGCAAAATACTTCCTTCTTGACGGAAGTCATAAGACTACAGCAGCAACTCTTTCACGCAAAAGAATACCTGTAATGATTTTTGAATCAGATAGAGATATTCAAAACGCAAAAAGATTAGTAGAAGAAGGAGAGATATTGAGCCTAACAACAGGAGCTACTATAAGACATGCAATTAACATATTAAAAAGACATTTTAATAAAACTAGAATATTTCAAACTGTTGAGGAAAAAACTAATAAGATGATAAGAAAGAAACAATTACCAACTTATATGATTAAGGTCTACTATGAGAAGTAATAGCACGCCTCGCATTTTATGTATTTGTGCAGTTGGAACTAATCGTAGCAAGTATCTTGCTGGTTACTTGAAAAGAAAGGGGTACTCTACTAGATTCGGCGGAGTTGATTACAGAGAAGAAGGTAAATATAATCCATTAACACAAAGCGATGTTAATTGGGCAGATTTTATAGTGATTGTAAGAAAAAGACTTGAGAAAATCTTTAAGAAGAAATATAAATATACTGGGAAAAAAATTATTATTTTGGATGTTACAGACTCTAGGAATAGGATACCTAAAGAATTTTATAATCTTACAAAATTAAATTATAAAGAATTTCAGCAAGAATGGACTTACCCTGAATTAAGAAAAGCAATTAGGCCATATCTTCCTTTAAAAGAAAATCAGGGGTACTACATAATCATTCGTGGACCGCTAGGATCTGGGAAGACGACAGTTGCTAAGAAACTAGTCAAACTTTTGAAAGGCAAGCACATAGCGGTTGATGAAATAATTGATAGGCATAAATTGTGGAGAAATAAAGAAGAAGGCTATATATCACAAAAAAGTTTCTTCAAGGTGAATAAGATTGTTGAACCTAAGTCAAGAGAGTTGCTGGAAAAAGGGAAAACAGTAATCTTTGATGGCAACTTCTATTGGAAATCTCAAATTGAAGATTTAGTTCATAGGTTAAACTATCAACATTATGTGTTCACTCTTAAAGCTCCTTTAAGAATTTGCATTAAAAGAGATAGCAAAAGAAACAAGCCGCATGGAAAGGACGCTGCTTTAGTAGTCTATAACAAAACAACTTCTTTTGGTTATGGAATCAATATAGACATAACTCAGCCCCTCAACAAGGCAATAAAGGAAATCCTCTCCCATTTGCCTAAATAGACATTTTTGTGCAAGGCAACTTATCTAATCTACAAATATTAAGTTTTCATGCCCATTAATCTGCCAATTCTTTGACTAACTGGAGGATGAGTACTCAATAAATTCATAATTCCACTACCATCAAATGGATTCAGAATAAACATATGAGCTGTAGCTTCATTTCCAAGTTTCATTTTATTTGTTTTATTTCCTGCATGTAATTTTGCAAGAGCATTAGCCAGAAATACAGGATTTCTGATTATTTTAGCTCCGGTTTCATCGGCTAAAAATTCTCGGCTACGTGATACAGCCAATTTGATAATGGTGGCAATTATAGGTGCTATAATTGCTAATGCTATCATAGTAAAGATATTCCCTCTTCCATCTTCATCTCCAAATCTGACAAAAAATGCTAAATATGAAAATACACCTGCAATAACACCTGCGATAGTTCCTATCAAAATATCTTTATTTCTTATATGGCTTATTTCATGAGCAATAACTCCTTTTAATTCATCTTCATCAAGCAATTCTAAAATACCTTCTGTAAAAGCAACAGCAGCATGTTTGTAATTTCTCCCTGTCGCAAATGCATTTGCATGCTTATCAGGAATTAAATATATTTTTGGCTTAGGAATACTCGCCATATGTGCTACATCTCTTACAATGTCATGCAACTTGTGGTCTGGAGGAGCTTCCTTTGCTTTATACATCTTTAAAACTATTTTATCAGAAAACCAATAACTTAACAAATTCAAAGTTAGCGCAATAACAAATGCGATAGTTAATCCAATAGTTCCTGCTATTAAAGAACCAACACCCATCAGTAATACTGTTAATAATGTTAATAGCAATATTGTCTTTAGTTGGTTTGAAATCATGGCTTGATTACGACCTTTAACTTTTATATTAATTTTATTCTACTGGAGATGGATTAGTTTCTGTTTCCTCTTTTATGTAAATTTCTATATTTGCGGAATCGTACAATTTCATAATATAGTTTACAGCTTGATCTCCAAGCTTATCTTTTTTGATTATTTCCTTAATTTGTTCTTTAGATTTCTCAAGATTTGCAGGTTCTTCTTCAAATCTTTCAAGAACTTTAATTATATGAAATCCATAAGCTGTTTTAATTGGTTTTGACATTTCGCCTGGTTTTAAGACAAATGCAGCATCTTCAAATTCTTTAACCATAGCACCTTTTGGAAATACTCCTAAATTACCACCATTATCTTTTGTACCAGGATCAATGGATTTCTCTTTAGCTAATTCTTCAAAATTTGCTCCCTTTGACAGTTGTTTGTATATATCATTAGCTTCTTTTGAATTATTCACTAAAATATGGCTTGCATTTACACTTAATTTTTGTTTAAAAGCATCAGTATTATTATTAAAGTATTCTTCAATTTCTGAATCAGTTACATCAGTTGCTAATGTTTGATTCAATAACTTTTGAATTTTTAATTGTTCTTTAATTTTATTCTTTAGTTCTTGAACACTAAATCCCTGCATCTGTGCAATACTTTCTAAAGTTTGTCCTTCTGGCAATTGTATAGAATCAATCAAATCCTGAACATCTTGATCAGATACTTCTATTTTGCTCTTCTTTGCTTCTTGCAATAATAATGTATTTATTATTGTTTGATTTAATAATTGCATTCTACTAACAAAAGTTCTTTGCTGAACCGGTATTTTTTCATATTCTGTATTAAGATATTCCATTGTTATTTTTTCATTATTTACTTCAGCAGCGATTCCATTTTTTCCAAAAGCGCCTGTAACCTCATTCTTTGAAGAAAAAGACATTCCTATAACAACTCCAACAACCGCTATTAACAAAACAATGCCTATAACAACCAAATGTTTTTTCTTTATGGAAAATGATTCATTTGATTTTGGAACTGTTTTTTTTTCAATATTATTTATTTCTTCTTTTTTTTCTGTATTTGTATTTTCATCCATTTTTTTAAGAAACTTATATAAATTTAAAAAACCTTTGTTTTTGCGTGACGTTTGAAATTATTATAGGAAGAGAAGACAAAGATAAAAAAGAGATAGGAAACAAAGCCACTATTTACCTTGGGAAGCACTATGTTAAAATGGGTAATGTTGTGTCCCTTAGCAATAGAGTCCTAATGGATGTCTCTAAACCTCATGTTGTTTTAGTGGCAGGAAAAAGAGGTTCTGGGAAATCACATTCTTTAGGAATTATAGCAGAAGAAATGTCTAATTTACCAGAAGAAGTTTCCCATAACTTATCTATAATAATTTTTGATACAATGGGGATTTTTTGGACATCAAAATTTGAGAATACCCAAGATGATGAATTATTGAAAAAATGGAATCTCAAACCAAATAAGCTCAATGTTAAGATTTTTACACCAGAAGGATTTTTCAAAGAATACAAAACTAATGGTATTCCAGTAGATGTTCCATTTACTTTAACAACAGGAGATTTGGAAGTCACAGATTGGTGTAATATTTTTGAAGTTTCAATGATAAGCGAACTGGGAATTTTAATAGATAAAGTCATATCAAAATTAAAAAAAGAAGATTATAATTTTTCATTGGATGATATTATTTCTAAAATTAGGCTTGAAAAGAATTTTAGCAAAGATATTGTCAATGCAACTGAAAGCAGATTTAATGCAGCAAAATCATGGGGCATATTTTCTGAGAAAGGTATTAAATTAGATGATTTAGTTCAACCTGGGAAAGTTGCTATTGTTGATTTAAGTTGTTATACTAATCTATCAAGTAATTGGAATATTAAAGGTCTGGTTATAGGATTAATTTCAAGAAAGTTATTAATAGAAAGAATAAATAAAAGAAAAATAGAAGAAGTTAATAATATTGAATCTGGCCAATTATATGTAAAACCCAAAGAAAATGAGCTTCCATTAATATGGTTATTAATAGATGAGGCAGCAGAATACTTGCCAAAAAAAGGAAAATCTACTGCATCAGATTCACTAATCCAAATTTTACGAGAAGGACGACAACCAGGAATTTCATTAGTTTTAGCTACACAACAGCCTGGAGAGATCCATACTGATGTATTAACTCAATCAGATGTTGTAATTAGCCATAGAGTTACTGCAAAAAGGGATATTGAAGCATTAAATAGTATGATGCAGTCTTATTTATATGCAGACATTCTAAAATATCTTAATCAGTTGCCAAATTTAAAAGGTTCTGCAATAGTCTTAGATGATAACTCAGAAAGAATATATCCAATTCAAGTAAGACCAAGATTTAGTTGGCATGGTGGAAGTTCTCCTTCAGCATTAAAAAAAGAAAAAACTTTATTTAGTATTTAATAAATTAAAAATTTTACCTTTCAAAATATCTTTTGTCGTACCTTTCACGGCTTGTTCCAGGTCTATATAGAGTAACAACCCCATCAGGACCAATAACTAAAAGATCAGATTGTGGAGTTTGCTCTCCATTAGAGCCTAGTACAATAGGTCTGTTAACTAATTGAATGAATTCTTCAATTTTATTTTGATCATATTTTTGTTCCATTTTTAGTGACTCCTTTAGTAAATTTAGGATAAAATATAGAGGTTTAACTAATATTTAAATCTTTCTTTTTTTACTACTTATAAATAGTAATTATTTAACTTGGATATCAAAACAAACCCTAAACTTGCCTGGAGCTATATTTCCACATTTATTGTAATTTAATAGTTTAAATCCTGGGAAGGCCAAATTTAGTTTTTCTAAGCCTTTTTGAGGTAATTCTTCTTCTCTAAGAAAATCATAATAATGTAGTATTCCCTTCTTCTTGAGGCATATTTTAACCATATCTAGATATTTATTTGCTCCTTTTGGTAGAGGCATTAGTACTCTATCAAATTTAACTTTTAACTTTGGAATTTCCTTCTTAACATCCCCACAAATTAATCTTACATTTTGTATCTTATTTAACTTAAGATTATATTCCGCATAATTATAGGCAATTTTATTCATTTCAATTCCAAGAATTTCTTTAGCATTAGAATTCTTTGCTATAACAATTGGATACACTCCAACACCGCTAAACATAACCAATATTTTTTCATTTTTCTTAACTTGCTTAGCAATCCGCATTCTTTCATTACTCAATCTTGGACTGAAATAGCACTTCTCAACATCTAGTTTAAAAATACAATTATTCTCTTTATACAAAGTTTCTTTAGTTTTCTCCCCGGCTACAAATTTATACTTGGCTAATCTAAACCTTCCTGAAAAAATACTTGTTTTCAGTAAGACTGTTAATATATGCTTATTTTTTGTAATAATGGTATTTCCAACTAATTTCTGTTTCTTAACATTAGTAGGTAATTTAGAAAATATAGCAATATTCCCCACTATATCATAAGAACTTGGAATTTCTTCTTTTTTTATTCTGGAACTTAATTTATCTTTCAGTTTGGTCATTTTAGAAAAATTTATAAACAACTCTCTATTTTAAAAATTTAATGGAACTAAAAGAGTTGAATAAAACTTATCTACCTCTATTAATACTATGCCTTGTTCTAGTTCTTGGAGTTTTAATTATGCAAACTCCTTTCGAATCTACTGGTTATGCCTCATATGGTGTAAATCCAATAGGGGATGCTGGGAATTTTCTCTCCAGAACTGTAAAACTTCCAAATACTGATGGAGAAGTTCCAATTTGGGGGATTATACTTACATTCATCATGATTTTCTGTGTAACTTTCGTAATCGCAGTTAAATTACATTTCTTTAAAGATAGAGAACACAGAAATGCAGCTATTGTCTTTTCATTAGCAGCTTCACTTATCGCAGTTATGGCAACAAATATAGTGAGTTGGACATTATGGCTTAGTGCAACAATGCTATTTATTGTTTTAGCAGGGGCATTCTTATTATTTGGATGGCAATTTTACGCTGCTGGAAGAAAAACAATTACTGAAGATAGAACGGAAATGACTAAATTAGAGCAGGAGAGATATAGTGCTGAAACAGAATTAGAAAAAACCAGGGTTGACAGGCCTATTGAATTAAATAAAAAAGAGGTTGAATTGATTCAATCAGAATCTGCCTTAGCTGAAGAACAAAGGAAAGCAAATATGCTCAGAGATCAGGGTCAAGCGTTAAACACACTTAGGCCATCAATATTTAGAAAAGACAGAGCAAAGATGAACAGCATTATTAATTATATTACATCATTAAATGTTAATCAAGCTAATTTAGTTAACAGGATAACAAATATCTTAATCAAAGCTGAGAAAACAGCTAAAGCTCTTCCAAAAGATAAAAGAGATACTGCATTATCATTAATAAAACAAATAAGATCTCTGGAAAAACAATACTTAGCAAAAAGTAGTGAATTAATGAATGATGTTGATGACATAAAAACAAGCATAAAATCCAATAATTTTGAAGAAGCCTCTGAGTCATTAAATAAAGCGCAGCAGAAACAAATGGAATTAGAAAAACTAGAACAGCAGATTCAACAGAAAATCAAATTCATTAGCAGATTAACAAAATAAAATTCTTACATTATTGAAATTTTTTCTTAATTTATTAAGTTTGAGTAAAAAATCTATTTATAAGAAATTTAATTCTTGTCAGTAAAGACCAAAATCATATTTCTAAATCGTTTTACAACAGATTTCGTAGAGCTATTATTTATTGATGTAAAATCTTCAATAGATTTGATATCATAAGGGTTAGTGATTTTGCAATACATTAAAGGATAATCTATTTTAAGATCGATCTTATAACCAAGTCCGAGTTTATCTCTATATAAATAAGTTTCGCGCCTTCCATTAGGTACTATAATTATTCTCAAATAGTTTTTGTCACTAGATCCATACTGCTCAACACTGTCATTTCTGGGATAAGCTTTTCTTAATTCTTTTACAAGGTCGTCAACAATTTTCTGGGCTTTTGCATAAAATAGAATTAGGTCCTCTTCTTTTTTTTCGCTTACCTTACGCCTTAATAAGGGACTCATAAATTTAAATAATTCTTGTGATATTTAAACTTTTGTGTAGAATTTTTAATTATTCCGAACCACCAATATATGAGCTAGCAAAAGGTTCAATAAAGGGCCATATATATGGTGCAGCAACTACTAAAGCTCCAATAATGAGACTATGTGCCCATGTTTCTTTTGTGCCCATGTTTCTTTTAATCCTTTTGAAGCAGTTCCAATGGTGGATTTTACTACAGCTGAGGCAGCGTGCACCTTTAATACTGTAATTAAACCAATTGCAACCCTAAAAACAAGGATATTATTTAGAAAAGGAATCCCTTCAAGAAAGGTTAGGTTTTCATATACAAATTCTGCATTCATTGTAGCAAATACTGCTATGATAGCCCACCCGGCAGAATGTAAACCATGGCTAAACCAATGACTTCCTCTAAAATTTTCATCTTGATGAACTAATATTAATTCATATAAACCAATTATAGCACCCAGAATTAATGGTGGTATTATTAATAACTCTGCCATTAATAGTTTCAAAATTACTTAGTATATAAACTCTGCCATTAATAGTTTCAAAATTACTTAGTATATAAAGTTTTTGAAAATTTTAAGACTTTAAATCTTTAGAAATCAATACTTATCTGTGTATGCTAAAATCATACCTTTGAATTTTTTAATTGCATCTTTTGAGTATTTACTTCCAATAGCTACTGTATCTTGCACACCCTTTCCAGTCCCCCTCCTAACAATTTCGCAATGCATATACCCCATTGATTTTTCCTCTGTAACTTGACTTGACAGAGTTAAACTAAGAGTTACTTCATAGACTTGATTGTTGGCTGAGTTACTTCCAATCATCTCGACAATTAACAGTTGCCATATTTTGTCACTTTTTGTCTGGGTAATAGCTACTCTTTTTGGATAAGCCTTTTTTAATTCTTTTACAAGATCCTCTACAACTTTTTGTGCTTCGGTATAAAGTAGAAATTCAGGACTTAATTGTTTTTCAATCTTCATACCTCGCCGCAAAATTGGACTCATAAACCTGAATGAGACTGCTTATATTTAAACTTTTATAAGTAATGATTTTAACTTTAATAAAAACTTTTAAATAATGAAATTAAATCGATATTCATGAATGAAACATTGGTTATTCAAAATTGAGGTGTTTGTTGACAGAATTATACCATATCTTGTCTTAATTTTATTAGCTCTGATTATTGGTGAATTTACTCATTATAACTTGGTTGAGGAACATGAAGATATTGTACTTATTATTGATTATACCATAGTTATATTTTTTCTTATAGATTTAGCATTCAAATACCATAGAGTAAGAAATGCAAAAACCTTTGTAAAAAAATACTGGTTAGACATACTTGCAGTATTTCCATTTTTCTTAATATTTAGATTGATTGAAGAAATATCAATCTTTTTAAGATTAGGATCTCAACTTGGGGATTATCAGAAAGCATTACATACTAGTTTAGAAGTTGGGAGAATTTCTGAAGAATTAGTAGAAGAGCAAAAAATTCTAAGGGAAATAGAGGAAGCCACAAAATTAGAAAGAACTAGTAGATTTGGCAGATTACTAAGGCCATTGGAAAGGATCCCAAGAATATTTGAATCTTTCAGATTCTATGAAAAACCTTTTAAATATAAGAAACATTCCAAAAAATAAGAAATTCATGGCCGAAAAACTTTTAACTCTTGAGGAAGAGCAAGAGCTATTCAATCTCTGGAAAAAAGGAAGAGAACGAGCATTAAAAAAACATAGACAAGAAATGAAAAAGAGGTCTGAGTCTAAATCTAAGTAATTCATCTATTTAACCATTTACCCAAACCTTCAGTTTTTGTTTTCTGCTCTTTTTGAGTTAGAATTTTCTCTACTCTTTCTAATGAAAAATCATGTTCATCTACAAGTAAACTAATTATTTTTTCTTTGTTTATTTCATCCCAAACAAGTTTATAATCTTTCTTTATATCATGATTAGTAAAAACTTCAAATACATCTTTCCAATTAAAATCAGCCTTTAATTCCATAAACATTTTATTATAGTCATTGTATTTCTTTACCAATGTTAATGCCTTCTTTGGACCAATTCCAGGAATTCCTCCTTTATTGTAGTCTGTTCCTATAAGAATAGCCATTACAATTAATTGTTCTTGACTTATTTCTAATTTACCCAAAACTTCTTTTAAAGAAATCAAATCTGGTTTAGTGTAAACTATTTGTCCATTAGGTAATTTCCTTTTCATAGATAAAGTTAAATTAGTAACTAAATATGGGGCTCCATAAACTAAACAGTCAATATCACTACTTGCAACATACTCGACATCACCATTCTTACACATAAAAGCCGCTTGCGCATCTGCCTCTCCAGGAGCTTGTATTACAGGTAATCCCAAATAGTTAATTAACAATTTAGCTTCATCAATCATCTCTTTTGCTAACCTCAAGTTCTGTTTACTATACTTATATACATCTTCAAAATTTTTTTCTTGAATAGCATTTTCTAATTTAATTGCTGCCAGGTTTTTTCTATGTTCTCTATTTTCTATTTCGGCCAATTTAAGTAATGGCATTTTTCCATCAAAAACCACACACAGTTTAATGTCCTTAGCCATCAGATTAGATAGCCTAGTCATAATTCCCATTAAATGGCTTGTAGTTCTTCCCTTAGAATCCATTAATGGGGTTCCATCCCTTTGCCGAATTGAGCTTATAAATTGGTATAACATATTAGAAGCATCTATTGCAATTCTTTGATTTTTGAGATCTTCAAAATTAATTTTTTTTCTAGGTATGATATTATCTGTCTTTACTCCCATAGAATTATCATAGAAAACACATATTTAAATGTGATTTTATTTAAATTACAGAGTTCCATTAATTTGATTCAAACCAACAACAGTGATAGTAGTTAATAGTAAAGATTATGAAATTCTAAAAACCGCCACGAAGATTTTTTACCCGATCCATTTGAGATTTTTTTTCTTTCTCAATTTGGAGGATATTAATTTTAAGCTGTCCTATTAATCTATCCCATCCATTAATGTTATCCATGCAATATTTTATAACTGTCATATCTTTTGCAGAACCTTTATCACTTACATCATATTGTGCGCCTCTTTCAAAAGCTACGTCAACAGAATTTAACTCTTTTTGAGTCTGCTCTAATTCTCTTAATATTACTCTAAGAATTGGGTGTATTACACTCTTTTTACCCAGCATCCTTAAAATAACACTATGGAGCTATTTAAAGTTTTCTGTACCGTATTATAATCATAATTAATATAATTTCCTATCGAGGTTAATACTTGTCTGTAAATGCAAGAATCATACTAGTAAACTTCTTTGTGATGTCCTCAACAGAATTAGTAAAAAGTTCAATCCAATCAGCTACGCTTACGTTATGATTGTCGCTTAGACTAATCGAGCAATGTATCTTTATCGATTTTTCGCTTTGGCGCACATGTCTAACATTAACATTATACACAAATCGACTTCTGTCATACCTGCCTCCTTTCTCATAGGTTATAATTATGTGCCGCCAGTCGGAGGAATCCACTCCAATACTCACTGTTTTCGGGTAAGCTTTTTTCAGTTGTTTTACAAGACTATTGATAACTTTTTGAGTTTCTCGGTCTAGTTCAAAGCTTGGTTTTTGGAGCTTGGCAAGTCTATCTATTGGTGGCATAAAATACAGAAAATATAGATATATATAAAGTTTATGATACTAATCAAGATATCTTACCAAAATTCATTTAAACTACATCTACTCTTTTGTAATATGCTTAAAAACTGCATCAGAGATATACAGAAACTAAGTAGTCCAGAAAAAGTAAAAATTCTTCAAAGATTCTTCAAGACAGGAAAAGGTCAATATGGAGAAGGAGATATTTTCCTTGGCATTCAAGTTCCTGATACAAGAGAAATTGCAAAGAAATATTGCGATTTAGATTCAAAAGATATAAAGAAATTATTACAAAGTAAAATCCATGAGCATAGACTATTAGCACTTTTAATTTTAATCCAAAAATATTCAAAAGGAGATAATTTCAAAAGAGAAAAAATTTTCAATTTTTATCTTAAAAATACTATTTATATCAATAACTGGGACTTAGTAGATCTATCCGCACCCAATATAATAGGTCCATACTTAAGTGATAAAGACAGAAAAATACTTTATTCCTTAGCTAGATCTAATAATTTATGGGCAAAGAGAATTTCAATAGTATCAACTTATTATTTTATAAAATCAAATCAATTTGAAGACACATTTAGAATTTCAGAGATCTTATTAAATGATAAACATGATTTAATACATAAGGCAATTGGCTGGATGCTTCGCGAAATTGGTAAAAGAAATCAAGAAGCAGAAGAACAATTCTTAATAAAACATTATAAAGAAATGCCCAGAACAATGCTTAGATATGCAATTGAAAGATTTGATGAAAAAAAGAGAAAATTCTATATGATGAAATAACTTTTAGTGGTAACAACAAAATATTTATAATGAATTGGGTTACATAGTAATTTAAAGTGGTGATAAAAAATATCTTAATGAATCACGGAATGCCTTATTTTTATAGATATCATGTAAAAAAAACTCAATCATTAACTAATGGTTTTGATCCATTAAGAAATTATTTGCATACAATAGAGCAAACTTGCCCTCATGATTATTTCTTCTCAGGTCCAAGGTCCTCCAGTCTACATTTCAAATTAAATTTTGATGTAAAATGTATTGAATCTCATGAAATTTCTAAGTTAGCACGACAAGCCATGATTGACGGAAATACAAGGGATGCCCACTCCATTGTTGAATTATTCTTATTACAGCATGATAATAAAACAGTAGCTGTAGAGATCCCATTATGGTTAGAAAATAATGAAATTGCTGACTACCCTAAAATATTTAGTTCAAAAGAGCCTCTGACAGGGCATATAGATATTTTGAGAGTTGAGGATGGAAAAATTTGGATTTGGGATTATAAACCGAGGGCATCATATGAAAAGTATGCAACTACACAAACATATTTTTATGCTCTAATGCTCAGTAAAAGAACCGGCATAAGTTTAGATCATTTTAGATGTGGTTATTTTGATTCTGCATACGCATTTGTCTTTAAACCATTAGAGACAGCCATACTTAGGAATCAGCAGCTACATAAGTTTATTCAATAAATTTAAATGTATTTCTTGCTTAGTAAATAATATGAATCTTCAGTTTTTCCCAACAGATATAACATACGAAACTAATGTTCAAGGCAAGGCAGCTATCCTACTATTTGGGAGATCATTATCTGGCGAGAAAATTTGCGTCATAGATGCCAATTTTGAGCCATATTTTTATACAATACCTAAATCTAAAGAAATAATTTCCCAATTACAGGAAAAAATCAATCGAATAAGTTATGTCCATGACTCTATAAGGTATGTAGTTACAAAAACAGAAATTGTTAAGAAAAAAATTCTAAGGAAAGAAGTGGAAGCCGTAAAGATTTTTGTAAACCACCCTTCAGCAGTGCCTGAATTGAAAAGAGAAATAAGATCTTTTGATGAAGTTCAGGAAATTAGAGAGGCAGATATTCTATTTGTAAGGAGATATTGCATTGATAAAGATATCCCATTAACTAGTCCTATTGAAGTAGAAGGGGATTTAATTTCAAGAACAGATCTTGATGTAGAACAAGTGATTAAAGCCAAAGAAATAAAAAAAATTCCAAAACCATCTCCAAATAATCTGAAAATTCTTGCTTTTGATATAGAAGTTTATACTCAAGAAAAACAATATCCTATTGAAAAGAGAGATCCAATTGTTATGGTTTCCTTATATGGAAATAATTTTGAGAAAGTAATTACATGGAAAAAATTTGAAACCGATAAAGATTATATAGAATTTGTAGATAATGAAGCAGAACTTTTAATTAAATTTAGAGATACTTTGGTAAATTATAATCCGGATTATTTAATAGGTTACTTTACAGATGGTTTTGATTTTCCATATATCAAGGCAAGATCAAAAATAAATAATGTATCTCTAATTATTAATGGAAGTTCAATTAAAATAAATAATAAAGGGATAGAACCTCAGGCTAGGGTAAAAGGAATAGTTCATCTAGACATATTTAAATTTATTAAAAATATAATGGCAGGTTCATTAAGATTGGACAATTATTCATTAAACACTGTTTCATATGAAATTCTCAAGGAAAGAAAGATTGACTTAAGAGCAGATTTAATTGGTCTTGTCTGGGATTTAGGAGGCAAAGATATTGAAAAATACTGCGAATATAACTTAAAGGATTCAATGCTAACATATAAATTAGCAGAAAAAATACTCCCCAGTATTGAAGAGCTAGTAAAGTTAGTTTATATCCCTCCATTTGATATTTGCAGAATGAGCTATTCCCAATTAGTTGAAAGTTACTTAATCAAATCTGCAAAAGATTTTAATGAATTATACCCAAACAAGCCAGATAGGAGTACTGTTTCTTCAAGAAAAATTCAGACTTACCAAGGAGGCTATGTTTTCAATCCTAATCCAGGTTTATATGAAAATATATTTGTGTTTGATTTTCTTTCACTTTATCCTAGCATTGTAGTATCTCATAATATTTGCCCTTCCACATTGCAATCTGATAAAACACAAAATTCACATGAATCTCCTGAAATTATAGAAAATAATGTAAAAGTTAGATATTATTTCACTTCAGAATATGAAGGATTTATTCCCTCTGTAATAAAAGATATTCTATTAAAAAGAACAAAAATTAAATCCCTTCTGAAACAGAATAGAGATCCTGTTCTAGAATCAAGATCTTACGCTCTCAAAACAATTGCAAATGCAACTTATGGATACTTTGCATTCTTTGGAGCTAGATGGTATTCTAAAGAATGCGCGATGTCAATAACTGCTTATGGGCGTAAATATATAACAGAAGTAATTGAGAAAGCTCAAAAAAATTTAATAAATGTGATATATTCAGATACAGATTCCATTTTTATCACAGCAGATTCTAAATCTAAAGAATTTATAATGGACTTTGTTAATCAAATAAACCTAGAGCTACCTTCATTTATGGAAATTGAATTGGAGAATTTTTATCCGAGAGGCATTTTTGTAATGAAACGTGGAGAAAATGAAGAAGGTGCAAAGAAAAAATATGCATTAATATCAGAAGATGGTAGGATCAAAGTTAGAGGTTTTGAAACTATAAGAAGAGACTGGAGCTACATTGCAAAAGAAACTCAAAAAAAAGTACTTGAAATTATCCTTATTGAAAAAGATATTGATAAAGCATTTAATTATGTTAGGGATATAATTGAAAATATTAAAAATAAAAATATTCCAAAAGATTTAATGGTAATTAGAACTCAATTAAAAAAAAGTGTTGAAGATTATGATTTAATAGGCCCTCATGTTGTTATTGCAAAAAAAATGCTTGAAAAAGGTATGTTTGTCGGTCCCGGATCTATAATTCACTATATAGTTGAGGATGGTAAGGGGCTTGTGAGAGATAAAGCAATTCTACCAGAAGACAGCAAAAGTTATGACAGCAAATATTATATAGAGAATCAAGTTTTACCTGCAGTAGATCGGATATTTGAAGCAGTTGGATATGAGAAAAAAGATCTAACTGAGGAAAAATCACAACTTAAATTAAAGGAATTTTTAAAATAATGGAAAACGAAAATGACTGGATTAAGGCAGGACAAATTGCATCACAGGTAAGAGATTATGCACGAACAATAATAAAAAACGAATCTTCATTACTTGAGGTAACTGATTTAATTGAGAAAAAAATGTTTTCATTAGGTGGAAAAACTGCATTCCCTCCTGACTTGTCAATAAATGATATTGCAGCCCATTATTCTTGTTTAACAAATGAAACAACTGTTTTTAAGACAGGAGATCTAGTTAAAATAGATTTAGGAGTTCATGTTAATGGTGCTATTGCAGACACAGCATGTACAATTTGTGTGGATAGTACTGAAAATAAAGAATTAATAGAATCTTCAGATAAAGCATTAAAAGCTGCCATAAATATTCTAAAACCAGATTTAAAAGTTAATGAAATTGGAAAAGTTGTAGATGAGGTAATTCAAAGCTATAATTTTCAGCCGATTAGAAATCTATCTGGTCACGGCATAGATTTATTTAGAATTCATACAAAACCAAATATTCCTAACTACGATAATAGAAGCAATGAAGTTTTAACAGAAGATAGGGTTATCGCAATAGAACCGTTTGCATCTACTGGCATTGGATTAATTCACGAAGGAAAGCCTTCTGAAGTATACGCAATTGTTAATAAAAGACCAACACGAAGTCCAGTTGTTCGCGAGGTTTTAAAATTTATTGAAACAGAATATAAAACAATGCCCTTTGCAAAAAGATGGATTGTAAAAAAGTTTGGTCCAGGAAAAGCCCAAATTGCACTAACAACTTTAGAAAGAGAAAATATTCTTTATCATTACCTGAAAAAAGCCAAGGTTTAGTTAGTCAAGCAGAACATTCTATTTTAATTAGAGAAAAGCCAATTTTGCTAACAAAAAGTTTAGAATAAAAAAGAAAATAAAAAATCAGCGTTTTACACAAATTAACTGATCGTCTTCAGCAACTCCAAAATGTAAAACTTCGCCATTTTGATTTACAGGAATCTGAATTTCCAATTTTCCCTTTTCGAATCTAGAATTAATTTCCTACGATCCTCTTTACTATCTCTTACACAGCAAAGATACCTAGGCAACTACAGATCTATGCATTCATCTATAATAGAATCAATTGCGCTAGAATCACAGGCTGTGGATTCTTCTAAAGTAATAAACTCCTTACCTTCATCTTTGAGTTTGCCATTCAACCAAGTATTATTATTTATTAATATGTTTCTGTTCCTGTCTCTTTAAAGTCGAAGAGGGGGGTTCAAGAGTTCTTCAATTGCCTTAGTCCAGTTTTTTTCTGACTCCTTCTCAAAATTGAGATAATCCTTTTCGTCATTGATAATCCTATCAATTACATAAACTCTATACTTTTTAACAGCCTCTGCGACAGGAGCAATTTTTGAGCCATGGTGGTGTCCGGAAGTGCATAAAACAACTGGGATTTTTGTTTCGTGTGCAATTTGGGCTACCAATAAACCATATGGAGCTAAGCTTCTTCCACATACCCACTCTATTGTACTATCTCTTAATTTTCTTAACAGTACCACCTGTTCTTCTCTTTTTTCTTCTGTGTCGGCAAAGCAAGCAAAATAACCATGAAATTCAGCCTGACTTTCTATATGTTCTTGTAGTAGAATATACAGCTGTTCCCGTAAAAACTCATCATCTTCTACTCCGGATGGAAAAAAGATATCCGAAATTATCCCATCAAATCTTCTTTCACTCATTTGAGTACTTGATTCTGAGTAATTTTTTGCATAAGTTACATTAATAGCAGCACCAGAAATGATTCTCTTATTAATTTCTGCTTGTGCATCAGCAAGATGTTTTTCATCATCATCAACAATTAATATTTCAAGTTTTTTGTTTCCATTTTTCAATTACAGGTTATATGATTCCAATAGAAATCATATTGATGAAGAATACCCAACAACTTTTTATACGATGAATCTAGTGGAATTCCAAGAACTTCATATTTTCCTAATTTCTTACTTGGATCATCAAATCTTCCACACCAACCTCTAGGTGGAAATGTACCACCAGGATTTGAACTACATGTTAACATTACATAATTTAAGCATTTTTCATAGCCACTTTTTTCATGTGAGATAATAGATCTTTCTCTATCTATAATCCTTCTAAGTGATCTTCTCGAAATTATAACCCTATCTTCCAGTGGTTGCTTGATTTGTTGCATTTTTTCATTTACCTACTCCCCTTTACATATGAGATAAAACTACTTATTTGTTATAATA
>JAGVZD010000023.1 GCA_018302805.1 Candidatus Woesearchaeota archaeon
CCAACTCCTTCAATACTAATAATTTCCTTAACCTTTAATTGCTTGCTTAATTCGGTTATTATGTCTGCTAATTCCCACTCCATTCCTGTAACATTAATTAGAGCATGCAAGACAACAATTTTATTTTTTTTGTCATAATAAATTCCTATAGGATCAATAATTTTTCCGCCGTGTACCATCACTACAGGATTGATTTTATCTGAAGTAATTCTTCCAATTTGTTTTGCATTTAAATGAGATATAAGAAATTCAGTTGTTATTGTCCCTATTAAACCATAACCTGGAAACCCTTCAATTAAAGTTACATTAACCGGCTTTTCAAATAATTCAATCCTCATTTTTCAAGTAAATTGAGGATGTTGTTTATATACTTTTGTATTATTTTATATCCTTATTTAAAAATTCACCCCACATAACAAATTCAACAATTCTCAAAAAAATATCTTTCTAAGGTTTATCATCGAGGTTCTATAAATAGGAAAACTATTTAAAATCCTAATTTTTATTAAATATTCTATGATTGATCAGGGCCTTGTTGAATTTTTAAAAAAAGAGATTAAAGGAGGACATTCAGAAGATTTCCTAAGACAGGGATTAATATCAAAAGGATGGCCAAGTGACTTTGTAGAGAATTCAATTGGTGAAGCAAAAAGACAAATCATGCTTGAAACCTATATCCCCATCACAGGTCAACCAGAGACCCCCTCACTTGAAGAAGTTAAAACAATTTCCGATAAACCTATAATTCACCAATCTAGATTTGATAGAAGAACCTTAAGCATAAGCATTTTAATATTTGTAATAATAGGGGTAATCCTGACATTTACAACATTAGTTTATTTCTATATGAATGGAGTAATGAGTTATAGACTATTTGATCCAGTGACAGGTCAATCATTAGATAGAACTTGTATATATCAGAATTGTAAAGATTTAAGGGATTTTGCCTTGGATTTTGCAAAACAGAGGTTAAATATGTCAATTATAATAGGTATAATAACCTCATTTTTGATAGTCCTAATTTATAATTTAATAAGTTTCAAGAAATTATTCCTTTGGATAATCCAAATTTTATTTTTAATATTTCTCCTAGTCATGGGTTTTATGTGGTTTTCTTTTACAAAAGGTACTAGTTAGATTATTTAGTAATAAGCATATTAAATGTGCACTATCTAGACGATATTGTTTAAAGTTCTTTAATCATATTAATATTCACGTCTTCTACTTCTTCTTTTAATAAAGTAGAGTAAGGCACTAAAAAACCAATATTTTTAAACTAAGCTAAAGGACCTAATTTTATGGGTCCGTAGCTCAGCTTGGTTAGTCTTATAAAATAAGGACCAAAGCACCTGCCTCTTAAGCAGGTGGTCGAGGGTTCAAATCCCTCCGGGCCCATTCAAAATTTCAAATAATTAAATTTAAGAAATTTTAAATACTTAAAAAATTATTATCAAATTATCAGTGATGTTTGATGAATAATCTAAGATTATGGATTGAAAAATTACAGAATTCTTCTGATATTAAAATTGTTGAAGGTATAAAGGATAAGGCTGCTTTAGAGTTTTTAGGAATTTCAAATATAATTACCTTAAATAAGCCATTATTTCAAATTGCTGAATATGTTTCTAAAAAGACCACAAGATGTATTTTGCTGGTAGACCTTGATAGGCAAGGAAAGATTTTGTATTCCAAACTTAAGAAAGATCTTCAAAGCAATGGTGTTACCATAAATGATTCATATAGAAATTATTTATATAAAAACACTGATTTAAAAAATATAGAAGGTTTAATTACATATTGCCAGAAGGACCAAGCTGTGTTAAACCTCTTATTCCCTTAGGTTTATTTGAATAATAAATGTCCAAATTCTCTATAACATGCCCTTTATAATATTCTTCGATAATTTTAAATCGATTTTTGTAATATTCTTTAGTTATATCATCTTTTATTACATCAATTTCCTTCCCAAGTTCAAATTTAGCTTTAATATAAACCCCCCCATAGTCATTGAAATAATCTAGTCCATATAAAGAGTTATGGACAACAAATGAATTTTCCAATAACCTTAGCTTCTCTTCAATTTCTTTTATTTTCTTTGGTTCGAGCATTGACAATAAGAAAGAGTTTTTTTAATTACAATACCTACAACAAATTTACAGTAATGCTTTAATTCTTTCGATACTTTCAGCTATCTTGTCACCATTCTCTGTCAACTTTATCACTTTAATTCTGCCTAGCTTCTCAAAATTGACTAATCTGGCTCTTTCCATCTCCTGTAAAATCTTGACAGCATGTGAATAAGTACAGTCCACTTCTTTAGCTAAAACACTTCCATACCTATTTTTACTACTTTTTCTTAAAGCCACTAAAATCATTGCGGGTTTTTTTCTAAAAAATACCTCAAAAATTTCTTTTTTCTTCGCCATTTAATTTCTACCCCTTGATGATAAATTAATCTTCGAATATATTTAAAGATTTATATATTCCAATAGATACGTTTTCTATTAATATTTATTTAGTAGCTTGTAAACTTTTATAAAGCTTTATGTCCAAATATGCTAAATTACTCATAAGTTTAATTATATTTAGTAAATGATTAATACTTTCTATCAATCAAAAGATTTAAATTACAATATAGTTGTATTAACTTTATGTTAGATATTAAGTTAATTAGGCATGATTCAAACATTATAAAAAAAGACTTGGAAAAGAGATTTCAACTTGATAAGATCAAATGGGTTGATGAACTTCTTAACCTAGACAAAAACTTTAGAAGCTTAAAATTGGAAATTGATAACTTAAGGCATAGGAGAAATCAACTTTCGCTTGAAATAAATGCATCTAAGAAAGAAAAAAAAGATATTAAACTATTATTGAAAGAAGCACAAGACATCCCTATTAAAATTAAAAACATTGAAGAAAAATTAAATAACATAGAAAAAAGGATAGGATTTTTGCTTATGCGTATTCCTAATTATCTACATAATGATGTGCCCATTGGAAAAGATGAAACTGACAATAAAATTATTAAAAAGTTTGGGGAAATTCCTAAATCTAAATTCAAATTAAAAGGTCATGAAGAGTTAGGAATTTCTTTAGGTATGCTAGATATTGAAAGGGCTGCAAAAGTATCTGGTGCAAGGTTTTATTTCCTTAAAGGTGATTTAGCTTTACTTGAGATATCTTTAATGAGATACGCCATTGACTTTATGGTAAAGAAAGGCTATGAATTAATTCTTCCTCCTTATATGATGAGAAAAACTCCTTATGAGGGCGTTGTAGATTTATCAGATTTCGAAGAGGTACTTTATAAAATAGAAAATGAAGATTTGTATATGATCGCGACATCAGAACATCCTCTAACTGCTAGATTCATGAATGAAACACTAAATTTTAAAGATTTACCTATGAAAAATATAGGATTTTCAACAAATTTCAGAAAAGAAGCAGGCGCTCATGGTAAAGATACTAAAGGGATATTTAGAGTACACCAATTCAACAAAGTTGAGCAAATCATAATCTGTAATCCAAAAGATTCTTGGAAATTTCATGAAGAGTTAATCAAAAATATTGAAAGTTTCTTCAAACTACTGAAAATACCTTTCAGAATAGTAAGCATTTGCAGTGGTGATTTAGGTACAGTTGCCTCAAAAAAATATGACTTAGAAGCATTCATGCCAGTTCAACAAGAATATAGAGAGATGGGTTCTTGTTCTAATTGCACTGATTATCAAGCAAGAAGATTAAACATTAAATTTGAATCTTCAGGAACAAGAGATATAGTACATACATTAAATAGTACTTTGGTTACAGACAGAGCACTAGTTGCAATTATGGAAAATTATCAACAGACGGATGGTTCAATAAAAATTCCGACAGTTCTACAAAAATATATGGGTGGAAAGAAGAAAATTATTAAAAATATTGAAAAAATTTAAAAAACTATACAATCTCATTATCAGAAATCTAAACCCATGATTAAAAAAAATAAATATGGTTTGGTAGCAATTTTTATAATCATATTAATACCATTAATTATTTGGTTAAATCTTAAACCAATTAGCGATAGATTCTCATCAGCAAATACTACTTTCACTAGCGTTGGTCAGGTTTTAGCATTACTAGGCATAGGGCTATTTTCATTAACATTTGTCTTGAATACAAGATTAAAATTCCTTGAAAACTATTTTGGGGGCCAAGATAAAATTTATAGATATCATCATATGCTAGGGACATTTGCATTTGTATTTCTTCTATTTCATCCACTATTCTTGGCTGCAAATTTCCTTGCGATTTCTGTCACTGCAGCAGCTTCATTTTTTATTCCAAGTACTAATTGGGCATTAAATTTTGGACAAATTGCACTACTCTTACTAGAGATTTTTTTAATCCTAACATTTTTTGTAAAATTAAGATATCATAACTGGAGATTTACTCATCAATTCTTAGGTTTGGCATTTGTATTTGCAAGTATACATATATTATTAATTCAAAGTGACGTAGCAAGAAGCAATATCCTTAGATATTACATTATATTCCTAATATCTATTGGACTTTTATCATATATCTACAGAACTATTTTGGGAAGTAAACTGGTAAAAAAACTAAGTTACAAAGTTGAAGCGACTAAATCTCTAGGTAGGGATATAACAGAGATTACATTAAGTCCATTGGATAACGCGTTAAATTTCCTTGCTGGTCAATTTATATTCATTAGTTTTATTACTCAAAATATTTCCTCAGAAACACACCCATTCACCATAAGCTCTTCGCCAAGAGACAAAAATATTCGACTCAGTATAAAATCTTCTGGGGATTTTACATCACAAATTAACAAAATTCAGAAAGGCTCAATTGCAAAAATAGAGGGGCCATTTGGAAAATTTTCCTATGAATTTTATAGAGATGAACCTCAGATATGGGTTGCAGGAGGTATAGGAGTAACTCCTTTCCTAAGTTTTGCAAGGTCATTAAATAACAACAATAATTTTATAGATTTATATTATTCTGTGAGGTCAAGTGAGGAAGCAATTTTCTTAGAGGAACTTCAACAATTATCCAGTAAAAATAGTAAATTTCGTTTAATTCCACATTTTAGTTTATCTCAAGGACATATAAACGCAGAATTTATTAAGAATCAGAGCCAAGGTTTGGAATCAAAGGAAATCTTCATATGTGGACCACCACCTTTGATGAAATCATTGATAGATCAATTCTTAAAAATGAAAATCAACAAAAAAAATATTCATTATGAGGAGTTTAGTTTGAAATGAGGTTTAATACCAAAATAATTGTGGGTATTTCACTATTTCTGTCTTGGTTTATAATAGGATCTATACTAGTTTCAGGTTTTCTATTAAATAAAGAAAATACAAATTTGGAACCAGGTTCAAATAATTTAAAGAATCTGGGAAATTCTAGCATATCAAATATTAAATTAACAATTGCAGAATTAAGTACACATAATACAAATACTAATTGTTGGATTATGATCAGAAATAAATTATACGATGTTACTAACTTTTTAAATAAACATCCTGGGGAGGCCAAGGCGATTATTCCATACTGTGGTAAGGATGCAACACAAGCATTTCAAACAAAAGGAAGCCCTTCAGGAAAAATACATTCTAACAATGCAGAAAGTCTATTACTTTCATTTTATATTGGAGATCTTAATCAAGAAATATCTGAGCAAACTTTGCAAGAAAAATTAAACTCAAGTAAAAGTATTAATAATGCATCTGGAGATGACGAGGAAGATGAAGAAGATGATGACGAGGAAGACGACTAAATTTAGCTAACTCAAATATACTTGTTAAGTGAGTTATCTAAGTAATTATTTGCCTTTGTTAGAATTTCTTTCATATTTTTAAAACTGATAATATTTAATGCTTCTTGATATGTTAACCATTTAAATGAATCATGTTCATAAGAAATATTTACTTGTTCTATTTTAGTTTTAATTAAATATAATATTACCTCTCTAAAAATAAGCTTTCCGTTCCATTTGTATGCAAAAGTATAAATTTCTCTAAATCCATTGACAAATTCCATCTCAGTAATTCCGGTCTCTTCCCCAACCTCTCTTTTAACAGTTTCTTTCTCTGACTCGCCTTCTTCAATATAGCCCTTAACAAATTCAAAATATTTCCCCTTTAGTAAAAGTAAATATTTCCTTTCATTATTTTCATTAAATATTATGGCCCCAGATGAAACCTGTTTTACCATTACTCCTCTAGACCCCTAGCACAGAATTTGCAGCAACCCATTTTAGAATTAAAATCAAGACTACAGACACTTTTCCCACACCTGCTACATAGGTTATCTGCCAATTTTAAACCGCATATGAAGCATTTTATAACCCTTTCCATTAGATTTATAAATGGTTAAATCTATATAAAAGTAACTGGATTCTTCCAAAAAATTAAAAAAATGAAAATTTTAGCAGTAGGTTGTATTCATGGGGACATTTTAAAAGTTAGAAAGCTAGCAGAAAGAGCCGAAAAGGAGAAAGTAGACTTAGTAGTACTATGTGGAGATTTGACTTATGCAGATACCAGTTCTGAAAACCTTATAGGGCCATTCCTCAAGAAAAATAAAAGAGTATTATTTGTTCCTGGAAATCATGATTCCCCAGAAACAACGTATTTTCTGCAAGACCATTATAAAATAACAAACTTACATGGTTATTCAGTCAGTATAAATGGGATTGGTTTTTTTGGTTGCGGTGGTGCTCCTTATGTGGGGCCTATTATGGCTATTTCAGAAAAAGAAATATTCCAAAATCTTGAAAAAAGCCATGAGAAAATAAAAGATTTAAATAAAAAAATAATGGTTACTCATGCGCATCCAAAAGGGGGTATTGGTGAAAATTTAGCACATCCAATAATTAAACCTAGTAAAAGTATTAGAAAAGCAATAGACAAATTTAAACCAGACATTCTTTTATATGGCCATGTACATGAAGCACAAGGTATTGAAGAAATTATTGGGAATACTAGAGTAATTAATGTATGCAAAGAAGGAGTTATTGTTAACGTTTAGTTAATTTTATAAAATATCACTTTAATTTCTAATCTCATGACCGAATTAATTATTACAGAGAAACCCGCACAATCTTTAAAGATAGCTAGTGCACTTAGTGAAGGAAAACTCGAAAAAATATCTGAGAAGGGAGCCCCATATTACAAAATCACAAACAATGGAAAGGAAATTTTTATTGCAAGTGCAGTGGGTCACATTTTCATTTTAGCAGAATCTTCTAAAGTTAAGGATTATCCTGTTTTTGATGTTCAATGGAAACCTAGTTTTCAAGTTTCTAAATCTTCAAGTTTCACCAAAAAATATTATGATGTCCTGAAGAAATTAAGCAAAGAAGCAACAGAGATAGTTGTTGCAACAGATTATGATATAGAAGGATCTGTTATTGGTGCTAATGTTGTCAAGTTCATCTGCAATAAGAAAAATGCAAAGAGAATGAAATTTTCAACACTAACAAAAAATGAATTACTTTCTTCATATAAGGAAGCATCAAAAACTTTAGATTTTCCACAAATAGAGGCTGGGGAAACTCGTCACACTCTAGACTTTTATTGGGGTATTTCTACTAGCAGGGCTTTAACAAATTCAATAAAAAATGCAACAGGTAGATACAAAATTATGTCTTCCGGAAGGGTTCAAGGTCCCGCATTAAAAATTATTGTAGATAAAGAAAAAGAAATACAGAGGTTTAAACCAGTTCCTTATTGGCAATTACAATTGTTAGGTGAAATAAAATCAAAAACTTTAGAATTCTTTCATGAGAAAATTAGATTTGATAAAGAAATTGAGGCTAGTGAAATTTACAAAAGGATTAAAGGGTCCGATGGAAAAGTTCATGAAATTAAAAAAAGTAAAACAGCTATTAAGCCCCCATCACCATTTGATTTAACATCTCTTCAAATGGAAGCTTATAGAGTATTTAAAATGCAACCAAAAAACACATTAGAGAACGCTCAAAATTTATATTTAGCAGGTTTAATAAGTTATCCAAGAACTAGTTCTCAGCAGCTCCCAGAATCAATAAATTATAAAGAAATAATTTCAAAAATCTCAAAGCAAAGCGACTACAAAGAAGTCTGCAAAAATTTGCTTTCTATGAAAGATCTTAAACCGAATAATGGTATAAAAATTGACAAAGCACATCCAGCAATACACCCTACCGGAGAAATACCTGAAAAGCTTTCAAAAGAGGTCCATAACTTATATGATTTAATTGTTAGAAGAACATTAGCAAGCTTCTCCATACCAGCTATCAGAGAATTAATTACCCTAAAAATAGAGGTTAAAAATGAAATATTTGTGACATCAGGATCAAGAACTGAATCAAAAGGTTGGTTAGAAATTTATAGTAGATTTAATCCATATAAAGAAGAGGAAGTTCCTGATACAAAAGTCGGAGATGATGTGAAAGTAATAGAACTAAATCTACTTTCGAAAGAAACTCAGCCTCCTAAAAGATATACTCCTGCTTCAATAATCAAGAAATTAGAACAACTTGGTCTTGGAACAAAAGCAACTAGGTCTTCAATAATAGAAACATTATTTGATAGGAATTATGTCCATAATGAATCAATAGAAGCAACTTCATTAGGTATAAAAACTGTTGAAACCCTTGAAAAGTATTGCTCTGAAATCATTGACGAAAAATTAACAAGGCATTTCGAAGAGGAAATGGAACAAATTCAGGAAGAAAAAAAGAAGAAAGAAGAAGTTATTGAAGAAGCAAAAATAGTATTGATAAAAATGTTTAAACACTTTAAAGAAAATGAAGCTAAAATTGGAAAAAGTTTATATGAGGCAAATCAGGAAACACTTAATATTCAGACTATTGTTGGGAAATGTTATGAATGTGAAGGAAGCTTAAAAATAAACTATTCCAAGAAAAATAAATCATATTTTATTTCTTGCAATAAATACCCTGATTGCAAGGCGATATTCTCAATACCAAAATATGCATTACCAAAACCATCAGGGAAGTTCTGTGATGAATGTAATTATCCTGTACTAAAAATGATACGAAAAGGAAAAAGGCCATATGAATTCTGTATAAATAAGAACTGCAAGAAAAAACTAGAATATCTAGAAAATTCTAACCAGTTGTAATACCTTCATCAGTAATTTTAAATCTAAATTGAGTTAACCCAGGCTTTCTTAAGTATGCAATTCTATCATTACTATTTGTAAATTCTATAACTTTCTTGGAATATGGGAAAATAACCCCATAACCTACCATTTCTAGTTTATTTAATTTTGAATTTGAAAATACTTGATTTGTTATTAAAACATCAATACCTTTACTATTGAGCTCCTGTAATTTCTTCATTTGAACATTTAACATATTTAAAGCAAGTTCCTTATCAAGTTTCATAAATGTCCTATAATGATTACTTAGGGTATCTATTATTACCAAAGATACATTTTTAGTTAGTTTTTCAATTTGACTTATTCGATCATGTTGTTCTCTAAAATTCTTTACTTTTATTAAGATTAAATTATCATTTACTTTTTCAAATTCATCCTTGGCCATTTGTTTAAGTCTATCAACAGAAAAACCATTCTCCGTATCAATAAATAAAACCTTTTTTCCATTTTTAGCATTCTCAACAGCACTCATCATGCAGAAACAAGTCTTTCCTGTACCAGCTTTGCCATACACTGTTGTTATTCTCTCTATACCTATATTTGAGAACGCATTAAAATCCTTATTTCCACAGCTTATCATATTATTTAGTTAATATAAAAACACCTTATTATATATAAATATTCACAGAAAATCTTAAATATTAACCTTGTAAGACAATATTTATGTTTAGCAAGCTAGATTACATTATGCTTCACGTTAATAACATGGAGAAATCAGCCAATTTCTATCATCATATACTTGGTTTTCCTGTAAAATTCAAATCTGATGGTTGGTCAGAGCTAGATACTGGTACTACAACAATTGCCCTCCACTTTACAAAAGAAACAGTTTCTCCATCAAAATTTATGTCCTTTGGATTTATAGTAGATAATATTCAGGAATCATTCAACAAGTTAGTAGTTAGTGGGGCCAAACTAAATAGGAATATTGAAGAAGAAGGAGACGGGATTCTAATGGCCTCCTTTCAAGATCCCGATGGACATGTATTCTGGATCGCTCAGCAAAAAAAATGAATTTGATGCCTAGTGTTAGAGAAAAATTAATAAAGGATTAATTGTTAAAAGAAAAAATTGGAGGTGTGATATGTCAGACTTAAAAGGTTATGCTCCATTAATGCTTAGGATTGGTTTAGGTATTTTATTTATCTTTATGGGTATTGGTAAATTTCAAAATACTTCTGGAACAATACAAATGTTGCAAGGGATAGGATTTCCATTACCAATATTTTGGGCATGGTTATTATTACTTTCAGAGATAATATTTGGGGTTTGTTTATTACTAGGATTAAAAGTTAAATATACAACAATTCCATTAATTATTATAATTTTAGTTGCGATAGTAACAGTACAATTTAAGAACTTGCCTCAATCTCAAGGTAACCTACTTAAGGACTTTTCAATACTAATGAGTTTAGTAGCCTTAATGATGATAGGTCCAGGTAAATTAGCAGTAAATAAAAACTAATATCTTTATTTTTTTAAATTCTTAATAAATAATTTATATGCAAAGATTTTAATACTAATTAAATTTCTTCAAATTGATCAGAAATGGGTGGCGGTAAAAGAAAATTTCCAAAACGGCAGAAATTTATTTCTGAGGAAAAGAAATTGGGCAAATTCGTTGAAGAGAAGAAAGCAGCTCCAAAAGAAGAAGATTTAAAATCTCTGATTGAGATTTGGCAGGGAAAAACTAAAAAAGAAAAACATCATGAAGAAACTTCTGAAAACAATTCTTGATTAATGCAACCACTCCATTAAAATTGAATTAAAATTACTACTTCTGTCTCAACTATTTATATTATAAAACCAATAAAAGAAAGTTTTATATATTAGTTAGTATACACCTTTTTGTATATACTGAAATGGACATATTTGATAATATTATAGTTTGTCGAGATTGTAATAAAGAAACAGACAGAACTATAGCAAATAAAGATGGATTTAAATTAAGATCTTTTACATGTCCTAATTGCAATAAAATATGGATTCATCCAAAAGATGAAGAAGATTATAATGAATTCATAAAACTCAGATCCAAGCCATTTAAAGTTAAATTAAGGTATGTTGGTAATTCGTACATAGTCTCTATTCCAAGAGAAATCATAGAATTTGAAGATATAGAAAGGAGGTTAAATAAGATAATAGAAATGAGTTTAGAAGAGCCAGGAAAATTAACATTACTCTTTTCAAGAGTCAGAAAGTTTTATTAAAAATACTATCTTATTATAAAAATGATAAAAGATATGAAAGACCAAAAATTGAAAGTTATGGAAGCCTTGCAAGAAGAGGCCTATAAAGGTATTGTTAGGATAGATTCTGAAACAATGCATGTCATTGGTGTTAGACCAGGCGACATAATAGAAATAGAAGGTCAAAGAAAAACAGTAGGTATTGTTGATAGAGCATATCCAACTGATGTAGGTCAACAAGTTATACGAATGGATGGTATTATAAGAAGAAATGCTAAAACTAGTATAGGTGAAACTGTAACTGTAAGAAAAGCTAATGTTGGTGAAGCAAAATCAGTTACCATAGCCCCTTCTCAAGCAGGTATTATGATCCAAGCATCTCCCGAAATATTTAGAAGAGGTTTGCTAGGAAGAGCAGTAATTAAAGGAGACATTATTTCTTTGGGTGGCGCTCGAAGAAGAAGAAGAACAATGGAAGATTCTCCTTTCGAAGATATATTCAATGTTTTTGAAGAAGGGTTTATGGGTTCTTTTGGATTACCTTCATTAAAATTCATTGTTGTAGACACAAATCCAAAACAACCAGTTATTATCTCAGAAAATACCATGATTACTGTTTCTCAAAAAGCAACAGAAGTTATTGAAGAAAAAATCCCAGAGGTAAATTATGAAGATCTAGGTGGATTAGATGAAGAAATAAAAAAGATAAGGGAGATGGTAGAGCTCCCATTAAAACATCCTGAAATCTTTGCTAGACTTGGCATTGAGCCTCCAAGTGGTGTTTTATTACATGGTCCTCCAGGTTCTGGTAAAACCTTATTGGCTAAGGCAGTTGCCAATGAATCAGAAGCTAATTTCATGTTAATTAATGGTCCAGAAATTATGAATAAATTCTACGGAGAATCAGAAAAAAGAATTAGAGATATATTTGAAGAAGCAGAAAAAAATGCACCATCAATAATATTTATAGATGAAATTGATGCAATAGCTCCAAAAAGAGAAGAAACAAGAGGAGAAGTTGAAAGAAGAGTTGTTGCACAATTATTAACTATGATGGATGGTTTAAAAGCAAGAAGGAATGTAGTAGTCATTGGTGCAACAAATAGGCCAAATGCAATAGATCCTGCATTAAGAAGACCTGGAAGATTTGATCGAGAAATATCAATAAATGTGCCAGATAAAAAAGGAAGATTAGAGATCTTAAAAATTCATTCTAGAAACATGCCTTTAACCAAAGATGTTAATATTACAAAATTAGCAGAATGTACTCATGGTTTTGTTGGTGCAGATTTAAGCGCATTAGCAAAAGAGGCAGCAATGAATGTTCTCAGAAAAATACTCCCTGATTTAAAATTAAATGAAAAAGAGCCCATATCAGAAGAAGTTCTTCAAAAGTTAAGAGTTACAGCTGAAGATTTCAAAGAAGCACTTAAAATAGTAAGGCCTAGTGCAATTAGAGAGGTTTCAATTGAAAAGCCGAATGTACAATGGAAAGATATTGGGGGATTACAAGAATTAAAGCAAGAATTAATTGAAGCTGTTGAATGGCCATTGAAACACACTGACGCATTTAAAAGACTTGGAATTAGGCCGCCTAGAGGGATATTGATGTATGGTCCTCCAGGTACAGGTAAAACCTTATTGGCTAAGGCAGTTGCCACAGAATCAGAAGCTAATTTCATCAATCTAAAAGGACCTTCATTATTAAATATGTGGGTTGGTGAATCTGAAAGAGGAATTCGTCAAATATTTGAGAAAGCTAGACAAGCATCTCCTGCAATAATATTCTTCGATGAAATTGATGCAATAGCTCCTAGAAGAGGATTATCAGTTGGAACTCGAGTAACAGAAAGAATGCTAAATACATTGCTTTCAGAAATGGATGGATTAGAAGAATTAAATGATGTTGTTGTAATTGCTGCAACAAACAGACCAGATATGATAGATCCTGCTTTATTAAGACCTGGAAGATTTGATAGAATATTAAGTACACAAATGCCAGATAAAAAATCAAGATCAGATATATTTAAGATACACACTGCAAAAATCCCATTGTCTCCTGATGTTAACATAAATAAACTAGTTGAATTAACAGAGAATTTCAGCGGTGCAGACATAGAATCTGTGTGCAGAGAAGCTGCAATGCTTGCATTAAGAGAATCCATTAAATCTAAAGAAGTGAGGATGGATCACTTCTTAGGAGCGCTTAAGAAAACAGGTCCCTCATTGTCTTCAGAAGACGCAAAGAGATACAAGGAAATTGAAGAAGAATTAAAAATTGCAAGGACCGCACAAACAAAGCAAGAAACACCTAGTTACCTAGGATAATTTTATTTTATTGTTTTAATTATTATTCTACACTTACATAATTAATTTAAATAATTACAAAAATGAAATTATTTTAATGCAAACTTTAGCAAGTGCCTATGATCAAATTTCTGATAGAGCATTAAGATGTCCAATATCCGAAATTGCCCGGATCAGGCAAGAAGTTCGTAAAAGAGAAAAGCAAGGAGAAAAAATTCTGGACTTGAGTTCTGGGGATATTGACCCAAATCTGAGGTATAAAGGGTATTTTAATGC
>JAGVZD010000024.1 GCA_018302805.1 Candidatus Woesearchaeota archaeon
TGATTTATTTGACGGCTGTTATAATAATCTTTATAGGAATTACAATGACATAAGCAATACGTGTCTAAGTGGATGTTCTTGTACCACAAATAGCTGTACGAATTATGTGCAAGAATCAGACCCAGATAATGATGGTTATACTTTAAGCTGCGGGGATTGCCAACCAAACAATGGAAATATAAATCCAGGAGTTAGAGAAACTACAACATTATTATGTTCAGATAATGTAGATAATGATTGTGATTCAAATATAGATTTTAATGATCCTGATTGTATCTCAGGTTGCACTGATAATGATGGAGATAATTATGGATCTGGAAATACTTGTTTAGGAAGTGATTGTAATGATAATAATGCAAATGTACATTCAACAATAACTTGTAATTATAATGGAATTGCTTGTGGTAACCATCAATTATGTTTATTAAATTGTCCTGTTCCTCCAAATGAGATTTGTGGTAATGGATTAGATGATGATTGTGATGGGCCTATTGATGAGGGTTGCAGTCAGCAGTTAAATATAAATTTAGAAAGAGGATTTAACTTTATAAGTGTACCATTTGAATTAACAAACAATCAAATTGATCAGGTTTTTGTAGGCATTTTGCCTAATTTAGATAGAATTTACAGTTATGATAGTAACTGGTTAGTTTTTAGGACTAATTTTAACCTGCCTGTAAATTTAAATACAGTAGAACCTTTAAAGGGATATATAGTTATTATGAATAATCCTGATGCTGTAACCTTTGCTGGAAATATAAATTCAAATAGACAAAGGTCTTTGAGTCAAGGATGGAATTTAATTAGTATTAATAGTGTAACTTCAATTAATGTAAATTCTGCTCTACAAGGCCTAGATTACAGTTCTGTATGGGCATATAACACAGATATTGATGATTATGAAGAATTGAATCCAAATTTAGATCAATTTGAACCAGGAATTTCTTATTGGATTAATTTAAATACAAATGGTTTATTCAACCCTTAAAAAACCATAAAGTTTATAAATAGAGCTTATGAATTATTTTGTTGAGAGCAGAGTGATGATAAAATCAATAAAGTGAAATCATTGCCACCATCGCTAAGGGAATCGAAAAGATATTTAGTATACAAAATGATAGGTGAAAACTCGATAAAGTTTGATGAAATAAAGTCAGCAATAAACAATCAATGTTTAAAATTCCTTGGTGAACTGAATTTTGGAAAAGCAGGACTTATTCATCTTGAGGACTTTAAGGATGGTAAAGGTATTATTAAAATAAATAGTAAATATCTGAATGAGGTTAAAATGAGCTTAGCTCTAGTTGAAAATATTAACGGAAAAAAGGTAATTGTTGATACAATTGGAGTTTCTGGAACCTTAGCAAAAGCAAGATTAAGATATTTGAAAAAGGAGGAATTGTAAAATGCAAACAAGTATGCAACATCAAATGATGGGTTATGATAGGGCGAGTACAATGTTCAGCCCTGATGGCAGATTATTACAGGTGGAATATGCTAAAAAAACAGTTAGGCAAGGGACAAGTGCTATGGGTTTGGTATGCAAAGATGGAGTTTTATTAGTAGCTGATAAAAGGATTTTAGAAAAATTTATTGTTCCTCAATCTATTGAAAAAGTTTACCAAATTGATGAGCATATTGGTGCAACTGCATCTGGTATTTTAAGTGATGGAAGGATTTTGATTGAGAGAGCCCAATTATTGAGTCAGCAACACAGAGTTATTTATGATAGCCCAATGGATACACATAGTTTGGTCAAAGAAATATGTGATTTAAAACAGATGTACACTCAAGTTGGTGGGGCAAGGCCTTTTGGAGTAAGCATTTTATTTGGTGGAGTAGATAACCAGACACCTAGGTTATTTGTTACTGATCCAACTGGTATATATTTTGAATATAAGGCAACTGCTATTGGAGAATCTGAAACAGAAATAAAAGAGGTATTATATAAGAAATATAGGGAGACTATAACTATTGATGAAGGAATTAAATTAGCAATTGAAATCCTTAGACAAGTGCTTGGGAAGGGTTTTGATATGGAAAGAGTTGATGGCGCATTTATTAGATTAAGTGACAAACAATTCCAAAGATTGAAGAAAGAATATATTAAGAAGGTATTAAAAGAATGAATATAGAAGATGCAGTAATAGCGAGGATCAAGAAAGGTAAAGAAAATTTCGAAATATTAGTTAATGACTGTGAAAAAGCCTTAAGATTTAAAGAAGGAAAAATTGCAATAGACTCTATTCTTGTAACTAATAAAGTGTTTAAGGATGTAAAAAAAGGGTTGCATGCATCAGAACATGAAATGATAAAAGTTTTTGGCACTGATGATGGTATCAAAGTTGCAAGGGTAATTTTAATGGAAGGGGAGATATTATTAACTGCAGAATACAGAAGTAAACTGAATGAAGATAAGAAAAAACAAGTAATTAATTTAATTCAAAGAAATGCAATTGATCCTAAAACAAACAGACCACATCCTGCACAGCGAATAGAGAATGCAATCAAGGAAGTTAAGGCCAATGTCGACTTTAATAAAAGTGCTGAGGAACAAGTTCAAAGTATAGTAAAGAAAATTTCAGAAGTACTTCCAATTAAATATGAACTTAGAAAAATTGAAATTAAGATTCCCTCTAATTATGCTAACAAATGTTTTAGCATGCTAAAGAACAGATCAAAGATATTAAGTGATCAATGGATGAATGATGGAAGCCTTTATTTAGTTATCGAAGTTCCAGCAGGAATGCAAGCTAGTCTGTTTGATGAGATAAATAAATTAACCCAAGGAAGTGTGGAAACAAAAGTAATAGGAGTTATGTAAAATGTCAAATTTAATGGTAGAAGAAAAGGACGTGGTTGTACCTGGAGAAATACTGGCGCAGGGAATGGATTTTGTACCTGCTCAGGGTTGTCTCAGAGAGAATGATAAAATAATTGCTAGTCAATTAGGTTTAGTAAATCTAAGTGGTAGACTTATCAAAGTAATACAACTAAGTGGGAGATATATTCCAAAAAAAGGCGATGTAGTTATTGGCAAGGTTGTTGATATAGGATTTAGTGGTTGGAGAGTTGATATAAGTTGGGCATTTGAAGCAAATCTCTCTATGAAAGAAGCTAGTTCTGACTTTATAGATAAAAAAACTGATTTGACCCAATATTATACATATGGTGATATTATAGCTGCTCAAATAACTTATATCTTTGGATCAAAAATAATAGATTTAACTATGAAAGGCCCTGGTTTACGAAAACTAAAGGGAGGAAGGATCATTAGTATTACTCCTTCTAAAGTTCCAAGAGTTATTGGAAAACAAGGTAGTATGATTAGTATGATAAAGGAAAAAACTGGCTGTAGAATAATTGTAGGTCAAAATGGCTTAGTTTGGATACAGGGAGATGATAGTGAAAAGATGTTGTTGGCAGTTGATACTATTTATAAAATTGAAGAAGAAGCACATTTAAGTGGATTAACTGACAGAATCAAATCTTTTTTGGAGGATAGAAATGGCTCAAGCAAAAAAAACTGAAAGACCTGATGGAAGAAAATTAAATGAAACAAGAGAAATGGAAGCCAAGGTTGGAATTATTAAGCGAGCTGATGGCAGTGCAATGTTTAGAATGGGTAAAACAATAGCATATGCAGCTGTTTATGGGCCAAGAGAGTTATTCCCAGGATTTATGCAAAATCCTGAAAAAGGAATCTTAAGATGTAATTATGATATGATGTCTTTTTCTGTAACAGAGAGGAAAAGACCTGGGCCTTCAAGAAGAGGAGTTGAGATAAGCTTAGTCACTAAGAATGCATTAGGACCTGCAGTTAATCTTGATCAGTTTGCAAATACTGTAGTTGATATATTTATCATTATAACTCAGGCTGATGCTGGCACAAGATGTGCTGGTATTACTGCTGCATCTATGGCATTAGCTGATGCTGGAATTCCTATGAAGGACTTAGTGAGCGCTGTTTCTGTTGGGAAGGTAAATGGTAGGATAGCTCTAGATTTGGTGAAAGAAGAAGAAGATTTAGATGGTACCACTGATATTCCTTGCGCCATTATGTCAAGGAATAATGAGATTACTTTACTTCAATTAGATGGTGATATTAGTGAAGCTGAATTAATAGAAGCTGTTGAATTAGCTAAAGAGGGATGTCATAAGATTTATGAAATTCAGAAAGAAGCACTGAAAGAAAAATACAAGGAGATTAAAAATGAATAATCTTGACATGCGGGAATATATAATAAATCTGCTTGAACATGGGCATAGAATAGACGGAAGAAAATTAGATGAATTAAGAAAACCAATTGAGATTAAAGTAAATGTTTCAAAAAATGCTGAGGGAAGTTCTAATGTAAAAATTGGATCAACAGAAGTAATGGCAGGAATAAAAATGGCAGTTGGCGAGCCCTTTGCTGATAGTCCTGATCAAGGTGTACTAATGGTAGGCGTGGAACTTCTTCCATTGTCAAGTCCAGAATTTGAATCCGGCCCACCTGATGAGTGGGCTACTGAAATGGCTAGGGTTGTTGATAGAGGTATTAGAGAATCTAAGATGATCGACATGAAAAAATTATGCATCAGAGAAGGTGAATTAGTATGGATGATATTCTTAGATTTATATACTATAAATGATGATGGTAATCTTATTGATGCTTGCGCTTTGGCAGCTATCTCTGCATTGAAAACAGCAGTATTTCCAGTATTGGAAAAAGACAAAGTTAAGTTTGGAGAATTTACTAAGAATAAACTGCCAATTACAAAGATTCCGGTAACTTGCACTTTGACTAAGATAGGACCTCATTTTATAGTTGATGCCAATACTAAAGAAGAAAAGGCAAGTGATGCAAGAATTTCAATTTGTTTAATTGAAAATAATAATATTTGTGCAATGCAAAAAGGTGGCGGAAGTGGAATTGAAATAGATGACTTAAAAAAAGTTTTCAGTATTGTTAAAGATAAAACAAAAGAACTGAGAAGTTTGGTTACAACTGCAGCAAAATGATGAAATACACAAAGTATGAGATTGCAAGAATTATAGGTGCAAGGGCTTTGCAATTAGCAACTGGAGCTCCGTTACTATTAAAACTCACTGAAGCAGATCTTGTGAAAATAAATTATAACACAGTAGAAATTGCTAAGATGGAATTTGAAAAAGGAATCCTTCCTATCACAATTAAAAGGCCTTTGCCTGACAAACATTAACTTTTTTTCTTTTATTAAATACTATTTGTAAAAAATTTTCGGAATTCTACTATTTATTAATTCGAAAAGTTTATAAATACCTAATTTTTAATATAGAATAGCCTTTAAACTTAAGAAGGAATAAATAGGGGGTGAAATAGTTGGCGAGTGTTGAGGCAAGTTCGTTTGTCGATCCACTATATACTTTGTGGTTAAGTTTTAAAAACGTATTTCCAGGCCTTATAGCCGCAATAATTATTCTAATTATTGGTTATATTATTGCAATGTTGTTAGGACATGCAGTAAGAATTATCCTGGAAAAGGTTGGATTAGACCAGAAAGTTAGAAAAGCCAAACTAGTAAAGAATGTTGGTCATATACATTTACCAAAAATATTTGGTGAAATAACTAAATGGTATGTCTTTATAATATTCTTACAAGTTGTGGTTGATATTCTAAACCTTGGAACATTAACTATTGTTCTTGGCAAATTTGTCGCATGGCTTCCAAATGTCATTGCTGCTATACTGATCTTTTTGTTTGGTTTAGCGTTAGGACATCTAGTGGAAATGAAAATTGTTGAACATAGTTCCATGAAGGGTGCATTATTAGTGAGCCATATTGTTAAGATAGTTGTCTTAATAATTGTAACTGTGGTTGCACTAAAACAAATGGGAGTGGAAGTAAGCCTACTAGAGAATTTGATATTATTGATAGTAGGAGCATTGGCTGCAGGAATTGCACTAGCATTGGGAATTGGCATGGGACTTGGAATGAAGAAAGACGCTGAGAAATGGGTAGATAATTTCCAAAAGAAACATTTCTAATTTTTCTTTTTTTTATTTCTTAAATATTAATTTCTTATTAAATACTTAATAAATATATTTAAAATCTTTTCTATCTTATATTCTCTATTATCTATGTTGAAATTTTAATGCGGGGTATAAAAATAGATTTAAAAGACTTTTTATATTTGTAATCCTTGGGTGATAGGAGAGTAAAATGAAATATAGTGATAGTTTTTTGGCATCGGCACTTCAAATTTTTGGTGGATGTAGTGCACTTAGCAATTTGGCAGGTTATGGCTTGGCAAAACACATTGGGGTCGTGGAAATAGATGATAACCTTCAAAAAGCCTTTGAAAATACAATGTCTTTTTCTATTGCTTTGTATGTAGCTGGAAGTTTAGGTCAAGCCTCTAATTATCTTAAACAATATTTTGAATATAGGACACAGTTAATGAATAGTAAAGAAGAAAGTCCCTTAGAAAGTGAAGTGACGCAAGAAGTATTACAAGGACAACCATAAGATAATTGGTAGAACTTTATTCTACCCTAAGTTTCTAATTCTTTGACTTAAGGGTATTCCAGATCTATTAAGCTTCTTTGAATTACTAAGAAGCTGACAGAAACCTTTAAATAGATTACTTTTGGAATTTAAACCTATGACAAAAGAACAGCAAAAATTACTAGTTCCTTTGGATGATTATCTAAAGGTAGGAATTCATATTGGTACTAAGTTTAGGACTAAATTTATGATGCCTTTTATCTATAAAGTTAGACCTGATGGCTTAGCTGTTCTAAATGTTCAGGAAGTAGATAATAGGATTAGATTAGCAGCAAATTTCTTAGCTCAATATGATCCCAACGATATAATTATAGTATGCAGAAGGGAAAATGGTTGGAAATCACTTGAATTATTTTCTAAATTAACTGGAATTAGATCTTATGCTGGAAGATATACTCCTGGTGTTTTGACAAATCCAAAATTAAGTACGTTTACAGAAGTAAAATTAGTGTTAGTAGCTGATCCATGGCCAGATAAAAATATGGTATTTGATGCTGCTAAATTAGGTATTCCTGTAATTGCATTATGTGATACTAATAATGATGCTAGACATATTGATTTAGTAGTTCCTTGCAACAATAAAGGTAAGAAAAGTTTAGGGCTTATTTTTTGGATATTAGCAAGAGAATATACTAAGATCAGAAAGTTAGGGAGTGAGTCAGAAGTGGATAAGTTCTTTGAGGAGTTTATTAGTGATTAAATTAGTGTCCAGGTTTTATGCTTATTCCGTTTTTATCAATTGATAATGAGTAAATTCTTCCAGAGTGCTTAGTACCTCTCATTTTTAGAATTTCTATTGCCCTACTCCTTGTGTGATCTACTCTTGGATGATATAATAGAATAATAGAGTCAACTTCAAAATCTATAGAAGAAGATAAACTTCTTTCATCAATTTTATTTTCCTGAGCAGTTAATATAGCAGTGCAACCCCAATTGTTAATAACTTCAAATAAAGCCAGTGAAGCTTCTTTCTTAGCTAATTCATCAGAATAAAGAAGACTAAATGAAGTGATGGAATCTATAACTAAGCGTTTAATTTTATATTTCTCTATAATACTTTCTACTATTCCACCTCCTTCAACAAGCAGCTTTTTAACTTGTTCTGGGGTATATTCAAGGAAAACAAACTTATTTTGATTTTCTAATTTCTTTAAATCCCAACCAAATGATAACATATCATCATATAGTTTTTCTTTTTTTTCTTCAAAAGTTACATACAAAGCATTCTCATTATATTTAACCATTCCAGTATAAAGAAATTGAATGGCAAAAATTGTTTTGCCAGAACCTGGACCTCCAACAACTAGGTTTACACTATTTCTTTTAAAGCCACCTTCTATTAAAGAATCAAAAGTTTTTACTCCTGTAGGTACTCTTTCTGATATTACTTTCTTACTTGAAGTCTGAGTTTTCATCTTTTTCTATTAAGGAAAATGGTAATTCATTATTATGAATTTCAATACCTCCTTTTCCGATTGATATTGGGAATATATCAAGCGAATGGTCTTGCCCCCGCATTTTTGTTATATGGATTACTCTTTCGAATGATGATCCTTTTCTGATACGTGTTAAAACAATAACTCCATCAAAAAGAAAATCTTGAACCGGATATTTTATTTTGTCAATGTCTAATGTGTTTTTTTGAGAGGTCATTAATGTAGTTACTCCAGCTTCTTTCATTTGTGCTAAAAAATCTAATAAAGCAGTTCTATATTCTATCTCATTTTTGAAATATAAATAATCGAAGAAAGTAATTGAGTCAAATACTAATCTCTTAATTTTTTTTTGTTTAACTAATTTAATTGGATCTGTGAGGGTTCTTATTTGAGATTTTGTATCTGTTCTTTCTATGATATAAAAATTTTTTGAAGTTAAGAGTTCATTTAATCCCAGTGTTTTTGCATAATCTAAAATTGAATCTTTAAATTCTTCTGTGGCTACAAATAAAACTGATTCATTATTCTTAATACCTTCATAAGCATATTGTAGACATAAAATGCTTTTTCCAGTACCTGGAGCTCCAGTGATCAAAACTGAACTTTTTTCTTTAAAGCCCCCCTTTAGGATATTATCAAGACCTTTAATACCACTTTTTATAAATCCCATTAAATAAAGATGATTTGTTCTTGTTTAAAAAGTTTATGATTCAGAAAGTTTTAAATAGTAATTTTCAATAAAGGACCTATGCAAGTTGAGCAGAAATTAGAAAAAGAGCTGGGTTCTTTAGACGAATATGTGTTACTTGCAAAAGTGAGTTCTAAAAATTACAATAGTGTTAATTTAAAAATCATAAAACATCTGGTTCAAGTCGATAATATTCCTGGTGTATATGTTACACTTAATAAACCGTATTCTGCAATGAAATCTATTTTTGATAAAGAAAATATTGATCCTAAAATGATTATCTTTATTGATGCAGTTACAAAGACCAATGAGAATCAAATAAAGAAGACCAAGGATTGTCTTTTTATAGGTAGCCCGGAAAAATTAAGTGATATCTCCTTAGCAATGGATCAAGCTGTAAGGGCTATTCCTTTTGATAAAAAGTTTCTTTTTTTTGATTCTTTAAGTACATTATTGATCTATAATAAGGCAGGTACTATCATTAAATTCATTCATTTTATGGCAACTAAAATGCGTGAATGGAAAGTCATGGGGATAATAATTAGTTTAGAAAAGGAATCAAATCAGGAGTTTATGGATAAATTAAGCCAATTTTGTGATAAGTCCATAGATTTAGGATAATGAAATTCAATAAATTTATGCAGTTCTTCATAGAATTAATTGTTATAATTATTGGCCTTTTTACTATATTTATAATAGTGAAAGATGTGGAGATTTCTATTGGTCTATTTAGTTTAACATTTGGAATATTGGGTATCATATGGACAGGAATTGCAATTAAAAGTTTGTCAAAAGGGTCTAGTCTTAGGACTTATGCAATTTCATTTTTGTTATGTTTAATAACAATTTTACTATTTTCAATTTGGAGTTTGTTAGCTAGAATATTCAATTGGGAGGGACTGCTTAGATATCCTATATATTTGTTTATCACTATTTCTTACATAATTTTTGTCTATACTGCATATAAGATGCATAAATTGGGAGTTGAATTTGGTTTTCAAAGTCAGGCTACAGCAATCAAGAAAAGATTAAAGAAAAGAAAACATTAATGTTTTTTCTTTATCAAAACAATTATTTCTAATATAATTATTAGAGCTAAGAAGATCATTAATGTGTATGCGTATGAGTTTACATTTTTTTCCACTTTTTTGGATAAAAGTAATCCTCTTTCAGAGCATTTTTTATCTTTACATGAATCAGATAGGCATTCATAATCATTTATGCAAGTGCTATTGACTTTTTTTAATGGATACCATGTTCTCTCGAAGCAGTACTTATTATCAACAATAATACCTATCGGATTACATTTACCATCTAATTCACAATCACTACCTTCATATTTACAAGAGCCATTTGAACAAAAGTTTTTAGTACATTTATTTTTATCATCACATTCTTTGTCAGAAGTACAAATAGTGATCTTACAATCATTATCAACTGTATTATTACAGCCAAAAGGACAACAACCATCATTAGATTGACATACTTTAATTGCTGAATTTGAGCACAATTTTGTTAGTGGATCACAGATATCTTGAGTACATTTATTTTTATCATTGCAATCTTCATTAACGGCACAAGTTTTCTTTATAGTAATGATACATCTGTTTTGTGAACATACAGATGTGCCGGAACAATTGCAGTCTGTACAACAGCTTTTTGAATTTTCATTTGCTTCACAGACTTTATTCCCACAAGTGAAAGGTATAGAAACATTTAGTAAGGCACTTTCTGTATCGAAAACATCTATTACACCTATATCAACACCACTAATTGTGTCTGAAGCCCCTTTCTTAATTTTGTCTCTTTGTCCATCTACATCCAGTAAAACTGCTGAATCTCTAGATATACTAATTATTGTTATATTTTTATTGTCTAAAGAAGCACTAGATCCTTTCTTAATTTCTATTTTCTGATTAGTAACTGTTGCAGAAACTATCAATGTACATAATAAAAGAAATAGGAAAATTTTAGTAGATTTATAAATCATCATTTATGATTGATAAACCTAGTTTAAAAAGCTTTTTTTCTTATGGTTGGATAGTAACATATTAAGGTTAATTTTTAGCTAATCATATCTATGTGAATCTTCTAAGGTGAATGAGATTTTATTCTTGAGCGAGTTTAAATTTCTCAGCGCACCTTTCTGAGCAAAAACGGAGGGTTTCATCATTAATTTCTATTTCAATGGTTTCATCTTTGCTTTTAAGGACTCTTCGACACATGGCGCATGTAGCTATATTATTGTCTTTATAGCCCTTCATGAAACCTTCTTCAAGTTCGTCTATTTCATCCCCTTCGAGATACTCCTCTTCCATTCCGTCTTCGTTAAATAAATCTTCGGAATCTTCTGCCATGTCATTTGGCATTAATGATGGTTATTTAAATATTACTATTCTATTAAAGATAGGCAGGCTTTAAAGATAATTATATAAATAAGTTCTTTGATTTAAGATATATGCATAGCATAATAGCCTACAAAAATGGGGCTTTTTCAAAAATAGGTGATACTGAATTTACACCTTTAATTCGATTTGGTATTATTGATTTCTTAAATCCAAATGAGCAAGAGATTAAAACTTTCTTAGATAAGATAGGTTTTGAAGTCAAAGATCTTAATACTATATTAACTAAGGTTGAAATTCCTTCAATTGTCCATAGGGAAGAATTTTTACACCTTATTTATGGAACTCCAATCAAGAAAGATAGGCAAATTGGGACAAGCCCACTAAGTATATTATTGATTAAAGGTTACATTATATTAATTCATAAGGATGAGGTAAAATCACTATCTGATTTACTAAGTGAAATTCAGGTAGATATTTCTAGAATTTCTAAGTTAAATATATCTAATATTATCTACCAAATAATGGCTGATATCAATGATGATTTTGTTAGCGTTGTAGATTCGCTTGGAAATGAAATAGAGTCTATTGAAGAAAGATTGGTTAAATATCATAATGAAACTGATGTGAGAAGGGTTTACACTTTAAGAAAAACTCTTCTTTACTTTAAAAGTGTACTTAGGCATAATAATGTGGTAGTGAGCATGATAATGAGGGAAGATTCGGTTAAACAGTTTATTAAGGAAAATGGTAATTACAATATTTTGTATAATGGTATAAGTCAGTTAATTGGATTAGTTGATTTCTACAGAGAAATGTTGACTGAAGTTATGCAAATTTATGAAGGCGCTTTAGCAAATCGATTAAATGAAATAATGAAATATTTTGGAGCTGTGGCTGCTTTGTTTTTATGGCCAGCTACTGTTGCAAATATTTACGGACAGAATTTTAAAGTAATTCCCTTTGCAGACCACCCATTTGGATTCTATATTATGTTATTAATTATGATGCTTGGATCTATTTTAATGTATTTTTACTTTAAAAGAAAAAAATGGTTATAGGCCAAAAACACTTGAAAGTAAGTTCTTAATTAAAAATCTTGATACAAAGAAAACGGTTAAAGTAAATATTAATAGTAAGGGAATATATTTGAAACCATCACGAGCTGTTCCTTTTGCAATTAAGCCAATAATTAAGGAACCCATTATTGAGCTCATGATTAAGGTTGTTATTGCAAATCTTATAACAAAGTCCACTGAAATTGTAACCTTCGTAAGAGATAATGGAAGATTTGCAGTTTGAGCAGTAGGAGGTATATCAACATTTGCTAAAGTTGCAGTCATTATTTCTACTAAATAACTGGATAAACCAAATAAAACTGGGGCCCCTAAACCTACTGCAATAAAAATGAAAATAACATACAAAAGGATATTGGATCTTACTTTTTCATCTATAACCTTTTCATTCCTTAAATTTTCTGCGGTTTGATCAAGTAAATCAGCTAACTCTCCCCCTGCTTTTAAACCTGATACTATTAGATAAATGGCTTTCTCGAGTCTTGAAGATCTGACTCTTTTTGTTAAGTTCATTAATGATGTCTCAAGTTCTTTTCCAGATGTAATTTCCTTTCCAATAGTGTCTATCTCAACTTTTAAAGGGCCAAATTCTTCTCTTGAACTTAATAACAAAGCTCTATCAGTTGTTAAACCAGCTCTAAGATTTCCTGACATTAATTGAAGTGCATCAGGTAGCACTAATTCAATTTCTTTACTTTTTTTATTGGATTTAACAATTAGAATCATATAAATTGTAATTATATAAAAAATAAATATAATTACAGCAAGAATAATTAAGTTAATATTCAATACCGAGCCTGTAATGAAAGAGAAGAAAATAGACAATCCAAGGCCAAAAATAACTATAAATCCTAGAAGAGCATCGGCATCTGTTTTAACATCAGTTTGCTTAATAAGTAATTTAAAATTTTCTCTAACTTTTCTGGGAATAAACCTAGCTATAGTTCTGTACATTTTAATCGCTTAGTAAATTTGGCCTCTTAGATTTGATTAAACCAAGGAACATGATTTGGAAGAAAAATACCATGGCAAAGAGCATCCAGAAAATTAGTTGTATAAGTCCTGGAGGTATGGATATGAAGGAGGATAAAACTATTATAAATGTAATTCCCAAAGAGGGCATAATTACTGCTACTAACATATAAAACATTGCAATAGGATTAAGCTGTGAACCATATTTTTGAATCTGTAGTATTTGTTCCTCTGCTATGGAATTAATAATTCCTTCTATAACTCGAGTTATATCTCCGCCGGCTTTTAGCCCATTTAGAATTTGCCATATACTTCTTCTAAAATATAAAGATGGATTATTTTCAGCGATTTTTTCTAATGCAGTTTCAAAATCTTCACCTGAATTAATCATCCTAACAGCTTTTTTGAATTCTAGTGCAAGAGCTCCATAGTTACTATTGGCAATATTTTGGATTGAATCAAATAATGGAACTCCAGAGTTCATTTGAACAACCATATTTTGTAAAGCTGACATTAAATTTCTTTCTATGCCTCTGACTCTTCTTGCAGCTATGATTTTTGGGTAGATGAATTGCTGCAGGAAAGCAAATAATGTAATTAATAAGGCTGCGATTAATGCAAAAATTACAAAATTTTGTTCTGGGAATAATTTATAAATTGTAGATGATACAATTAAAAACAAAAATACAAATAAAAAGATGTTTGAAATTATGCACATTGCCAAATATTGGTCTGCATCTATTTTCCATTCAGCATGTCTAATGTCGGTTTTCAAATTTGGATAGAATTTACTTACTTTCTTTGCTACACCAATAATTTTATGAGAAGATTTTTCTAAAAAAGGTGGGGGTAAAAATGAATATGGGAGTCTTATCATTTTTTCGGAAGGTCCTCATATGATGCACTCTTTTTTACATATTTTATTAAATCATCTGAATCTAAGTAGTATAAATTCATGACATGCCCCACTTGCTCAACACTCCTTATATTCTTTTTAACTAACCAGTTTAGAACATCTTCCTTTTCTTTAGTGTCTTTTTCAATTTCAATTTGATTGAATCCGGTGTGCCTACTTAATTCCTCGAATAATTTTATACTATCTGAGTGCTTTACGATTTCATCTGTTGTTGGCTTCCATCTAAAGAGTATATTACCCCTAATAGTAGTTTTTCCTGATTCGCCTTCACCACCAATAAATTCACCAAGCTGGAAAATTCTTCTAATACCTCTTCTTCTATCTCTAAACATCACAACATTAAGTTGAACAGCATCCAATAAGTTTTGTGCAATTTCTATTGGAGGATTAACTAATCTTTGAATAGTTTCTGTTATGTTATTTGCGTGTACAGTGGAATAAACTGAGTGCCCAGTGTGCATTGATTCAAATAAAACTTCAGCATCTTTTTTCTTTCTGATTTCACCAAGGATAATTCTATCAGGTCTCATTCTTAAAGAATTAATTAAAAGATCAAGCATTGTGTCTTCTACTAACGTTAAATTGCCATTTCCCGCTAAGAAATATTTAGATTTTTGTGGTGTAAGATCATAACTTGGTATATTTTTAGTATTTCTCTTTATTGTAACTTGTTTTATTTTGATATACTCTACGTCATCATTACTTAATTCATTTAATGCTTTTAGACTATTTTCTTCTATTCTACTAGTATGAACTCTTGACGATAATAGGGATATTAGATTTGTAATTCTATCCCTAGAAATCGTTTTATTTATATTTTCCTTATATCTATAATAAAAGTTATATCTTTCTTTT
>JAGVZD010000003.1 GCA_018302805.1 Candidatus Woesearchaeota archaeon
ACCTTTTTTACAGTCAATTTATTAGAAAAGAGAGTAGTTTGTTTTTTCTTAACTATTAATATTTCTGCAACTAAACCTAAATCACCTTTTTCTGCCCACAGTTTTTCAATTTGATCAATACTTGTACCAGTTGCATTATTTAAAGCCTTAATAATTAATTTTGAACTAAATCCAATTTTTCGTTCATCCCATTTTGGAAAAACTCTACCTTCTATCAGATATGCTAAGATTTTTAAGTCATCAATTTTTTTACTGCTAAATAATTTATATATGATAAAAGTTTTATCTAATCTCTTTGAAGAATTTTCTAATTTGTTATAAACATCAGCTAATTCTGAGTAAAACATCATTTTTTCTTGTAATATTTACTTTATATGGTTTATGTTTCAGCTCAAAAAATAAGATTTAGTAACCTTTAAATAATCCATAACTCAAATCCTATTCAATGGAATTTGAGGATGTTCTAAATAACAGAAGAAGCATCAGACTCTTTCAAAAGAAGATTGTAGAGCGAGATAAACTTTTTAAAATTATTAATGCTGCAACCTTAGCCCCTTCTGCCGGAAATCTTCAAAGCTGGCATTTTGTAATAATTGAAGATGAGTCAATTAAATCAGAAATTATTTCCGCAGCCATGCAACAAGATTGGCTGCGAAATGCTAAAATTCTGGTAGTTTGCGCAAAAACTGATAATACAGTGAGGTTCTACGGAGATAGAGGTCTCAATTTATATTGTATACAAGATACAGCTGCAGCTATAGAAAATATATTACTAGAAGCAACCAATCTAGGCCTTGGAAGTTGCTGGGTAGGTGCTTATGACGATAAAGCAGTGTCTAGAATTTTAAAATTACCAGATAATATAAAACCTGTTGCTATAATAGCAATTGGATATAGTCAAGGCTCACAAATAATGCCAAATAGGTATTCAATAGAGTCTGTTGTATCTCATGATGAGTATGGTAAGAGGATAATTGATGAGGGTTTTGACTTAGCTCCACTGATAAAACCTGAAACTAAAAAACTTAATAAAGGAGGAATGTTTGACAAATTACTTAGAAAATGGAGAAGAAATCCAGAGTAAAAAAAAGAACTAATGATTATTCTAAATTAAGCAATATTAAACCTTCTGCTCTTAATATAAAATCATTATTCAAATTCAATCTTTTCAACACTATAATAGTTACAATTTTAATTTATATGGCTATTGTGGGTTTCTCTCCATCTTCTTCATTAACAATTTTTAAAAGTCCATCAAATCCCAGTTTTTTACCTTCAATCTTCAAATTTATATTCATTGCAGCAGTTGTACTAACACTCCTTGGCTGGTTAGTTATGGCTTATTACAAAAGACTAGATAAAGAATCATAAGATGTTGCTAAATTTTCTAATTCAGGAAGAATCCAAAGAAATTGTTGGTGTTATTGAAAGCACAAATCAAGAAGTGCTTCAGAAAAGCCCAACTGCCATAACTAATAATGCAGTCATTGTTTTCTTAATTTTATTTATCTTTTTTGTAATTATTGTTTATCTTTTCAAAAAGTTCTTTAAAAAATAAATAAAAAATAAAAAAGAAAGCTAATGCTAAATAGCATTAGCTAAATTTGTCTCTTTAAAAAGGGGCATACCAAATTTTGGTGTTATGGGGGTTGAAGAATTCATTTATGCCCCTATTTAATTATGTCAATTCCTAACTCTTGTCCAAATTGACTTGTTTTCTGTGACATTTTCTTGTAATCTTTTTTGCCAAGTATATATGGACTATTAACACCAGTAATAATTGTCATAATTCTGAGTTTTCCAGTCATTTTTGGATCTATTCTTGCACCCCAGATTACATTTGCATCTGGATCAAGAGCTTCTGTCACAATTTCACCAGTTCTCGCAACCTGGTCAAGAGTTAAATCATCTCCACCAGTTACGTGTATAAGAGCTCCAATTGCTCCTTCATAACTTACATCTAATAGTGGATTAGATAAAGCTCGTCTTGCTGCTTCTTCTACTTTATTCTCAGAATCACTTTCACCAATTCCAATTACTGAAACACCACCACTTTGCATTATAGCTCTTACATCTGCATAATCCAAATTAACCAATGATGGCACTGCAATAGTTTCAACTATGCCTTTAATCATTGTGCTAATTAATTCATTAGCTACTGCAAAAGCTTGTGTTATTGGAAGATTTCCAGCAATACTTACTAATCTATTATTATCAATTACTATAACAGTATCACAAACATCTCTTAATTGTGCTAAACCAAATTCTGCTTTATCAATTCTGGCTCTTTCAATATCAAATGGCATGGTTACACAACCAATAACAATTGCTCCAGTTTCATCTTTAGCTACCTGAGCTATAACAGGAGCACTTCCAGTTCCAGTTCCTCCACCCATACCAGCTACGACAAAGACCATATCACTTCCTTTCATAACTTCTTTAATTTCATACATATTTTCTCGTGCACTTTCTCTACCTTTTTCAGCAAAACCACCACAACCTAAACCTCTTGTTAATTCCCTACCAATCAACACTTTTCTATCAGCTTCACTTATATCAAGGTGTTGTTTATCTGTATTCATAGCAATAACTTCTGCACCTTGAATACCTTTTTTATATAACCATGTTACTGTATTGTTTCCAGCTCCACCTGCACCAACAACTTTAATATTTGCTTGACCAACCTTTATGTTGTCAAAATTCATATCATTGGCTTTTTTTAATGCTTCACCGATTATAAACTCCATTTTTCCCCAGACCCCCTCTTTTGTGGTTTTTTCATTTTAATTTATGTAAGGTATATACTACAAAACACAAATATTTATATCTTAGTTTTGTGTACATCCTTTTAAGAAATCAGCTTTTATACGCCAATATAGAAGCACGTAATAAATACCAAATACGATCAAGAAATATAAACGGTTAAAACCTGTTTTTAGCGCCAACTAAAAACTTGTTTATTGCCTTTTTTTCTTAATTAAATCATTCTACAAGGATAAGAAATATTTAAGCATTCTGAAAATGAAATATATATGTTGCACTATATAAATTTTATTTAACAATGCAACAGCTTGTGTCCCCATGGTTAAGGAAGGCAACTATGTTGTTATAAAAACTAAAAAAGAGGATCTTCAAGGACTACTCTTATCATCTCAAAATTCTGAAAAATATTTAATAAAATTAAATTCTGGTTATAACATGTCAATTAATAAAAAAAATGTACTTAGCATCAAAAAATTAGACATAAAAAAAGAAGTTAAAAAGGAAAAATCAGAAATTAAAAAAAATCCCAAGCTAAAAAATATTTTAATTTTGCATACAGGAGGCACGTTAGCCAGTCGCGTAGATTATGAAACAGGAGCAGTTTCTCCAAGTTTTTCTAATGATGATATTATAAGAATGTTTCCAGAAATCAAAGAAATTGCAAATATTGATTCTAAATTTGTTGGTAATATTTTCTCTGAAGATATGAATTTCAATCATTATAATTTAATTGCCAATGAAATTGCTAATAATATAAAACATTTTGATGGTTTAATTATTACTCATGGCACAGATACAATGCATTACACAAGTGCTGCATTATCTTTTATTTTTGAAGATTTAGCTATCCCAGTTATTTTAGTGGGTGCCCAAAGAAGCAGTGATAGAGGTTCAAGTGATGCCTTTCTTAATTTAATTGCAGCTTGTAATTTCATAGCAAATTCTGATTTTAGTGGAATTGCATTGTGTATGCATGAAAATATGTCAGATGATTCTTGTTTAATTATCCCTGGCTTAAAAGCAAGAAAATTTCATACCTCTAGGCGAGACGCATTTAAATCAATAAATGTAAACCCTATTGCAAGAATTAAAAATAGCTCTATTGAAATATTAAGCCATGATTATGCTAAAATTAATAGAATTGACAAAAAAGATTTAAAATTGAAATTATTTAAAGATGTGAAAATTGGAATTCTTAAAACTCATCCAAATATGAAGAAAGAAGAAATTTCCATGTATTCAAAATTTGATGGTCTTATTTTAGAAGGTACTGGTTTAGGTCATGTACCAATAAATAAAGTTGATAAGTTTACATCAGAAAACGAACTTATTTATAAAGAACTTGAAAAGTTAAGCAAAAAAATCCCAATTATTATTACCTCACAATGCATATTTGGAAGGGTTAATTTAAATGTTTATTCAACTGGAAGAAAATTACAAGAAATTGGAATTCTTGGACATTTAAGTGATATGACAACTGAAACTGCATTTATTAAATTAGCTTGGTTATTAAGTAATTATCCAAAAGATGTTAGAAAAATGATTGATAAAGATTTAAAAGGTGAAATTTCTAAAAGAACTTCTGAAGATTTTATTTAATTAAAACTGTCTAAGGGACTTCTAACATTAATTAACTTTGGAGAAGCCATATGTATATACATCATTGTTGTTTCTGCACTATTATGTCCTAACAGAGACTGTATTGTTGCAACATCATAATTATCTTCAACTAAATGTGTGGCAAACGAATGTCTTAAAGTATGACAATGCACATTCTTTTTAATTTTGGCATTCTTTGCAGCTTTCTTAACTATTTCTTGAATACTTCTTTGACTATAATAACTATATTTTTGTCCTTTGAATAAATAATTATCTGATTCAAGTAAATTATTCATTATGTGGTTTTCAATTTTAGATACTAATCTTTGTGCAACAATAAAAATTCTATCTTTATTCCCTTTACCACTTCGTACATAACCATAATTATTTTTTAGATCTAGATCTTTAACTTTTAACATTACAAGCTCACTTACTCTTAATCCAGCTGAATACATTATTTCTATCATTAATTTATGTTTTTCATTACTTATGGAATTTATTAGATCTTGAACTTCTTGCTTTGTTAGGACAGTAGGATATTTCCTTGGTATTTTTGAAAATTTATTATAAATCCAATAATTTTTGTTTAGTATATTTTTAGTAAAGAATTTTAAAGCCATTAAATTCACATTTAATGTGCTATTTGAAGCATTTTTTTCCAAAAGCTTATCTATGTAATCTTTAATATCGTTCTTCGATATTTTTAAAGGATCATTTTTGTAATGCTGTAAAAAGACTTTCATGCAATTACAATAAGTCTTGATAGTTTTATTGCTTACGCCTCTTCGTCTGCCTTCTTTTTGTATTAAATTAATTGGATCCATATCAATTAAAGGAAAAATTACCTTATCTATTTTGGGGTTTTAGATTATATATTTGCTACTATATAATGGGGTCGGAAAACTTAATTATGGATTTTAAAATTCGAGCTCTATGAGCCTCCTAGTATTAAAATTCAAGCACTTGCGTATATAAAGAGTTAAACAAGATTTTCTTCACTTCGCTCAGAAAACCCAACTTTCACATTCGTTCAAGTTGCCCTTCGGGTCGTTTAACACATATTAAGTGAAATTTTAGGTTCTTATTTTTAACCCACCCAAAGATGTGTGTTCACTCGAAAGAAAAATTTGCTCGATGCAGGTTTACATTAACTTCTGTATCTTTTGAAAATTCAGTTCCAAGATAAATTGACCTAATCCAATAATTTTTCAAATCTTTTTTTAGATACTTACTGCAAAAATCTATAATCTCTTTGTAATCAAAATCCTTTTGTCCTTTTTTGCCTTTCAAAAAGAATGCAAAGGTATGTCCTAAATCGTTCGGATGTTCTTCTTTTTTCTTTTGCATATATTTTACTTTGAAGTCCTTAAATTCTCCAATATCTTTCCAAGGGACTTCAAAATTAGAATCAAGCCAAACCATTATTTCAATATCTTGTTCAGAACATCCTCCCTTTCTGTTTTTGTTCAGCCAAATATCATAAACAAAATCTGCAAAACCTCTTTTAATTTTAAAATCCCATTTTGTTGAGGTTTTTATCTTTTTATAATTTTTAACTTGTCCTAATTCAAATCCAGTTTGAGGTCCCCAAATATCCTCTCCTAAAATTATTGTGGATATCCCCAAAATAAACCCATTCCTTTCTGGATTTGAAGTTTTAGCATAAAAAGATAGCAGATTTTGTTTTTCTTCTACTTTTCCAAAAATATTTTCCTTTGTTTTATCTTTCCATTCTTTTATTCCAAAAGGATTTATTTTTGCAGTTAGAATTGGATTAGAATTTTTATTCTGAATTTTCAAATTAACAAATTTTGAATAGCCAAAACCTGCATCATAACTAGAACCTTCAACTTTAATTGGATTTATTCCTGTAAATTTCATCTTCTCTTTTTACAATTAAAGTTTCGTTATTTATTAACTTATCGCACACATCTTTTGCCCACCCTAATTTACTGCACCTAAAACTCAAAATTTCTACGAAATTTTGGGGACGCCGCGCTTTCAGTCTTTCGCTTCGCTCACCCCCACTTAACAGTGATTAAGTTCAATTTTTCCTACGGGAAAAACTCTTCGCAATCAAAGATTGCTTGCCTCACATTCGTTCGGGAACTTAACATTCATTAGTTGCAATTGGAGGGCTTTAACGGAAAGTTGCTTTCAGAAATTTGTCGATATTATCTTTATCATCCCATATTTTTATTACAATTTTGAAATCTTTTTTTGTTATCTTCTTAATCCTTCGTTTTGCTGTAATTATAGATTGTGATGGTACTTTGCCCAAAATCCTTTTACTTATTTTTAATCCTAATACTTGAGCAATTACTTCTTCTTCATTTTCAGAATACATATTCATAAGATTATAATGGACCAATTCATGTATTAATGTAGAATAAAACAAATTGATTGGTCTGCGTGGCAATCCCAAATATATTCCTTCTTTAGTTGTAGTTCCTTCAATATTCTTTTCCTTAACAAGATAGTATATGTCTACAAGCCAAACATAAATGATTTTCGTTTTAAATAACTTTTTAGTTTCATCTTCAATCATTTTTAGTATTTGCTTTATTATTTTACCATTTAGCTTGGACACTATTCTTTTTGCTCTATTGTTGAATAATAATCTATTTTTAGTATAATAATTTTTATAACTCGAATAGATTTGTTCGAATAATTCTACAGATATCTTTTTCTTTAATGCAAATGGATTTTTTGATAATTCTTTTAAGAAATTTTCATCATCTTCAAGAGTTTCTTTCCTTTTAATTTTGTCAATCTCTTTTTTAATTCTCAGTTTGTTTATTTTGGATAAAGCATCTTCTGTGCATCCAGGAAACTCTTCGAATAAGTATATAATGAAAGCTGAAAAATTAGTTTTAAAATCGATTTTGAATTGGATTTTAGGCAACATGATATTTTGATACTTTCTTTAATATATAAATTTTATCGCAACTTTCCTAGCCCGCCAACTCTTCGCCAATTTTTGCTTCGCAAAAACCTTTGCACTTTGGCTCGGGTTTCTTTCAGAAAACCGCAACTAACAGGAATTATATTCAATTATTTTTTAGCCCCTGGAAAGAAAACTTAATAAACTTTAATCCATAATCATATAATATGAGTGATGTTGAAAAAAGGCTTAATGCAATTGAGCAAAGAAATAGGAAAGTTGAAGTAGACAAAGCTTGGGAAACAAGTTTGTCAAGAAAAATAATAATCGCTGTTTTAACTTACGCTATAATAGTATTATTTTTCCTCGTTGCTCAATTGCCAAAACCATTCATTAATTCTATTGTTCCAACAGCAGGTTTTGTACTTTCTACATTATCTTTGCCTTTTTTGAAAAAGTTATGGATTAAGTACGGGGCTAAAAAATAACTCTGAAATTTCCCTTCGGGACGTTGCACTAAGATTCAATCTCTAACAAGAGGACCCAGCAACCATTTCGATTAGCCTAGTATTTCAAAGAAATATTTAAATAGAATTCTTCACTTGAATAATTATGAAATTAAATAAACTAACTCCAGAAGAAGCAAGAGTTATCATAGAAAAAGGCACAGAACTTCCATTCACAGGCATTTACAATGATTATAAAGAAAAGGGAACTTATTTGTGTAAGCAATGCAATACGCCTTTATTCAAATCAGAAGATAAATTTGATTCTGGTTGTGGCTGGCCAAGTTTTGATGACGAAATTAAAGGAGCAATAAAAAGAATTAGAGATAAAGACGGATCAAGATTGGAAATTCAATGTGCTAAATGTGGTGCTCATCTTGGTCACATATTTGAAGGAGAAAATTTCACCAAGAAGAATGTGAGGCACTGTGTTAATTCAATATCCTTAAATTTTATTAAAAATGAAAAACAAAAGTCCTCATAAATAAATTTAAATACATCCAAATTACAGTTCTTAAATATGAAAAAAGAAATAAAGTTTCTTTTTAGAGCTTCTACTGTTGGCGAAGAAGTTGAAGAAGTTTGGCAAATTCTAAACAATTACTCATGGTACAAAACTAATGGTTATTCCCTAAATATTCCTAAAGATAAGAAAATAGACAATTTAATACAAATTTCTTTAAAGGAAAAAGGTTTACAAAGAAAAAATAGAAATCAGATTAAACAGATAATACAAGATACCTATGATGAAAAATATTTTAAAAATGGCCTTAATGTTCTGAATTCTTTGCGCCAGGATATTCACAGATGCTTTCCTAAATTTGTGGAGTATGAAAAATTGTGGAAATTTGGAATTCATAAGACATACGAAGTAATAATAACTTTATATGGTACTGAAGGTTCTTATGATGTACAAACCAGAAGAATTTATATTTTAATTAAGAAAGGCGATCAACCAAAAAGGAATTATTTTTTCCAAACCATCATTCATGAATTAGTTCATATTGGAATTGAAGATTTTATTAAAAAATTCAAGATAACACATAATGAAAAGGAAAGAATTGTAGATTTATTTTGCTCAAGAGAATTTAAAATAAAAAAATACATATTACAAAATATTGGGGATATTAGAATTGATAATTATATTGTGTCTGGTGGATTTAGGAATTTACCTTTAGCACTTAAGAAATATGTAAGAGATTTTCCTCGTTAGAATATAAGAAATGAAAAGCAAAAATGAAATAATTGTATTAGGTGGTGGATGCTTTTGGTGTACTGAAGCTGTTTTTTCAATGCTAAATGGCGTAATAATAGTAACTCCAGGATATTCGGGAGGTGTTACAAAAAATCCATCTTATAAGGAAGTTAGTTCAGGAGAAACAGGCCATGCAGAAGTTATAAAAGTGGAATTTGATCCATCTAAGATAAAATTATCCAAATTACTTAAAGTATTCTTCACATCTCATGATCCAACAACTCCAAATAAACAAGGAAACGATATGGGACCACAATATAGATCAATAATTCTATATTCTAATGAAAAACAAAAAGAAGAAATTGAAAAATATATACAAAAAATAAAGAAAAATTTTACAAACCCTATGGTAACACAAATACAAAAATTAGAAGAGTTTTTTTCTGCAGAAGCTTATCATAAGGATTATTTTAAAAATAATAAACTAAATCCTTATTGCATTCTTGTTATAAATCCAAAACTTAAAAAATTAAAGAAAGAATATTCAGATCTCTTAGAGAAAAGTAAACTAAAACAATAATTTTATAAATAACTAAAAAAATAAGTAATTATGAATATCCTACAAAGAATATTACTAGTATTAGCACTAGGATTTATTTTATATTTTTTCTCTGAAAGGGTATTTTGGTCATTTTGGAAACCAGATGAAACTTTTGGAGGGACTATTTTAGGCGTTATATTCTATTCATTAGTAGCTTATGCAATAATCTTAATAATCAGCTATTTTAAAGTTAATAATATTTATTCCATTTTTATTACTGGAGCTATATTTGGTTGGTTAGATGAAGGTCTACTTACAACAACACTCTATGGAATAGAAGGAAGCCCTTTTCCTGCATCGATATCATGGACTGGACTGGCATGGCATGCATTAATTAGTTTTACAATAGGATTTTATTTGATAAAATTATATATTAATAAAAATCAGAAAACTAAATTAGTATTATTATCAATTTTTATAGGTTTATTTTGGGCTTTGTGGTCAATATTTTGGAAATCTGAAGATCCAAGTTTAAATATACCTTTTGATGGCTTTTTAATTCATGCTTTTGTTAGTTCACTCTTATTAATAATAAGCTTTATTTATTTTAATAAATCTATAAAGGAATTTAATCCAAGATTAGCAGAAAAAATTATTATTCCATTATTATTAGTTATATATTTCATAACTGTGACATATCCTACCAATCCAACATCCATAGTAATACTGCCAATATTACTTGTATTAGCATTCTTAATATTGTATAAAAATAAAAAAATGGAATCAGATAATATATTTGCAAATAAAACTAGTAATAATTATTTTAATTATATAATATTAATAATAATTCCAATAGTAGCATCCGCATCTTATTATTTGATTTACAATTTGAAAATTGTTTTTCAATCAAATTTAATTGTATATTATGTTACAATGCCATTAGGATTTATTGCTTTTATTTATAGCACAATTAAAATATTCAATAAAAGCACATATGAAAACAAGAAAATTATTAAGAGCAGAAATTAACGGTGCAAACTATCTAAGCTTTAAAAACTTAGTGAATTATTTTTCCTAGTTTTTTATAAGATACCCACTTTCATAATAATCTTCAATACCACTAACAATATCAAAATTAGGTGTAAAATCAATTTTTTCTTTAGCTAATTTCATATCACATTCAGTGTAACTTTGATATCTTTCAGAAAATGGATTTTTAATATAAATAGGTTTTCTATCTAACTTTAAAGTAGAATTTAAAATTTTAATAATTTCATTAAAACTAATAGCTTTTCCAGTGCCACAATTAACAATACAGCTTTCTTTTGCATTAGAAGCAAACTTATTTGCCTTAACAACATCTTTAACATAAATATAATCTCTTTTTTGTTCACCATCAAAAAATATCTTAGGATCTCCATGAAGCATTTGTTGTGCTAATTGATATATCATTGTTGCTCTTTTTCCCTTATGGCTTTCTCCAGGACCAAATATGTTACAATATCTCAATCCAACAAAAACAACATCTGAATATTTATCTGCAAGATCATTTACTAATTCTTCAAGAACAACTTTAGATTCAGCATAAGGATTTAGTGGATTAAGTTTGGTTTTTCCTTCAACATATGGGGCAGGTTCATTTCCATATACTGCAGTAGATGATGCATAGACAATTCTCTTGCATCCATTTTTTATAACATTATTAAATAATGTAACACTTGAAATCACATTAGCTCTGAACATTTCTCTCCTGTCCATAAAAGTAGTATCATTAATTGCCGCTTGATGAAAAACAACATCAACTTTTCCGATTCTACCCCAATCTAAACCAATAAAACTTGGCTGTAAATAGACCCCTCTAAAATTAATTAATTTTGTTTCAGCATCATGTCCAGTAATAACTAAATCATGTCCTTCATTATATAAATAAGAAGTTAAATTAAATCCAACTAATCCAGTTCCGCCAGTAACTAAAATTCTCATGTCAAATAACTTTAAGTTCCTGTATCTTACAAAAATCTTTTTTATTATTAGTTTTTATATTAAAATTTTCAAACATTGCTGTGCTTCCAATTAATATATCCCTAAAGTCAATTTGTTCTCCTGATTTTTCTAAATCAGCTTTAATTTTTCCTGCTTTTTTGACTATAATTGTATTAAGATTAAGGATTTTAAGTCTAGCAGTAAGTTTATCAACAGCCTCAACATTTTTTTCAATATTATTTGATAAATAGGCACCATAATAAAGTTCAAAAACATTAATTGTTGTAGATGCAAGAACAGAATCTTTTTCTCTATCCTTTATCCATTTTGATATCTCTTGTTTATTTCTTAAGAAATCAACCAAAATATCTGTATCTAAACATATGAGATTTTCCATTTACTCCATCCCTTTTTGGTTTTTTCTTTAATTTCTTTCCATTCAGAATCACTCATTTTCCAACTTCCAGCTAAGTCACTTATCATAGTTTTTGGTTTTGATATTCTAATTTCGTTTAAAGCCTCATCAAATGATATTGGCTTTCCGCTTTTCTTCTGTAAATTAGCAGCTTTTTTCAATAGCCATTCATAATTCTCTTTATTTATTTTAATAGTTTTAGATTCCATTTTACACTTAGTAACTAAGTAACTTTTTATATTTAAATCTTTCTATTCGAGAATAATTATGTTAACAAATATTTTTTCTAAATTAGGTTAAATTATATAAAGATTACTTTAATTGATTTCTTTTAGAAGCTAGTTTCCATAAATGCTCAAAATGATCTTTGTAAGTTGTAGCGATATTTTTATTTTTAATCATTACAGCTGTAACAGGAGATCCCCAGGTAACTATAACAACTTTATCTCCATAAACAAATGTATTAGTGGGATTAAATTCAGTTGCCTCTAAAAACCTGTATCTTGTTGTTGGGGCTGAAGCTTTATCAAATAAGAAAACTCCCTTACGTTTAGTAGTAATTACTCTTTCTATAATTTTATTTGCTTTTAAATCTCTAAAATATTGCTTCATGAAAATAGGCAATGCTTCTTGATATTTGCGATCATCAATACCTGTGATTAAAACTTCATTTCCTGTTTTTATTATATCTTTTAAAAAGTATTTTAGGCCTTCATTTCCTCTAAAAACTTCAACAAATGTATCTTGCCTAGGAAGTTTTGTCATAGCCTCTAATTCTGGTAAAATAGCATTGACAGAATTTTCTTGTGATTTCAATTCTCTCATTTTATCTTCTAAATATTGCTTGATTTTAGAAGGATTTGTTGCTTGAAAAAATTTCTTCGATCCCATATAAACATGTGTTACAAGTCCTTTATTCATTAACTGCTCTAGTTTATCATATACATGAACTCGATAAATATCTGTTCTTTTTCCTATATCATAAGCTGTACTTGCTCCAGACTTAAGCAAATCAAGATATATCTTAATTTCGTTTTCTGTTAATCCAATATTTCTGAGTGCTTCTGTATTCATATATTTCTGAAAATCAAACAGGTATTTAATTTTTTCGTACTATTATAGAACGACATAATTTTATAAACTTAATATATCGTCTCTAATAAGTAATAATTTAGAGGTAAATAAAAATGGCAGAATATGAAGAAATAAGAAAATTGTACGAAACATTGAAACCTGATTGCTTTTATTGGGATATTCCAGCAGATGACTTGTTGCAGCATAAGAGTTATCCTCTTAGTGTCCAACTACCAAGAGTATTAGAGAAGGGAGCGACTGCCCGTGTTGATTTGACCGTATCTTTTTCTGGCGCAGAAACCCTAGAGCAGCGTATAGATAAAATTAGATCTCTAGATGTACTTCGTGACTATTTAAAAGAATGTGGGTATGGACCTTCTGGGTCTTCTGGACTCTTTGGAAGCCTTTATGAATATACAATCTTATTCCACATTCCAATAGAGTCACGAGAGGATGTGGCTGGCATGTTCAAAAATTTGAGTTTTGAAAGAAACATGAAGGAAGGTAAATAAAAATGGCAAAATTAACATTAAGTCATAAATTAGGATATAAATTATCAAGAGCAGTAGATTGCGATCTTACAGAATTAGAAAGCGCATTAGATTATTGTGCCCCACCTAGTGAAAGAAAAGGATATTGGCCTCATAACCCAGAAGTACCAGATCCAGTCGAAGCTTACATAGCATGTTATGAAACTTTACGTGGGATAGATCCTGATACTGAAAAGACTATAGCCCAATATGTTGAAAGGGCTTTAGCAGATGAAGAAGACTCTTCAGAAATATTTGGACTAGTAAAAACATTAGCAAAATATTTACTTGAACATAAAAGTGAGGAAAAGCAAAAATGAAAATGGGACTTAGTTTACATCCGAGCCTTAAAATTGATTTACCAAGCTTTAGGCCATTATGTCATATAGTGAATTTGCTGGGCGGGCAAGGGAATATTGAGGCAGAAGACGTGAAATTGGCTATCGCTGATTACAAGGCCAAGCATCCTGAAGGAGGACTTGCCTATAGAGTTGAAGGTCTATTCCAACCAGACTTACAAACACCTAGTCAGGCAGTGGCGTATTGGCTTAGAAGTGTAAATCCAAATGCAATCAAGGTTGCTGCTCTATGCCTTGAAGATCAAGTTTCAGAATCTGATCCTGATGTTCTACAAGCTGCATTAACCACAATTCTACATACACTAGAATTATACAGAGATAGCAGGTCACTTCTAGTACAGAGACGAGAATCGGTAAGAGGAAAGCGTGCTCTTGAAAAGGCTAATGAGTTGTACGAACTAATGAAAAAAGCTACAATTACAAGTGATAAAAGTTATCTTGAAAGAACCTTAACTAGTGATGCATATATTGAACCATATATGGAATATATGCAGGAAACACTTAGACAAATAGACAAGGACTAACTATTTAGTATCTAAAGGGAAACATTTGGAGGTTTTGCTAAAATGAAACGATATTACATATTTGGAAAAGATGGAAAGTATAGCTTTGGACTACTAGACTTAACACACTGTGGATTCGATGCTACACACTTTGGAAGTGACCGATACAATTGGATAGTAAGAAAATATGATGAAAGCTGTGCACGATCTGGTTCTCTTTTGTACTGTGCGACAACTTCTACTAAATTAGAAATAGGTATGGTAGTAGACGTTATATTAGAAGCAAATAAAACTGGTACGTTGGACCTCTTGGCTTTGATTAAGAAAATAGATGATATTCATTTAAGTCCTAGAATGGTAAAAAAATGAAAAGAAAAATAATTTTTTCCGAATACAGCCAGAATAAGCATCTCGAATCTTTTAGAGGAGAGATTGTTAGGGCAGGAGAAGATCTTTTACAAAAGTTAAAACAAATCTGCCAGCGTAATGATTTTAGATATTATTTTCACACTAATGGGACTGATATGAGCAGGGGGGGTCTTCTCGAACCTTGCTTAGCAACGATAGATGAATGGATTTTGAACGACCCAACCGAGATACAAACACTTTCTGTTAAAATTGAGGGAAGAGAATATTCTGAGTTTGGGAATGTAGGTATAAATCTATTAGAAAGAAGTATCTCTCATGATGAAAGTAAGTGTTATTTAAATCCTAATAATATTCTTGCTCTTGCTCCAGAATTATACACTGGAAATTGTGACCTATTTACTCTTGCTATTGATATAGCTGTATATTATAGTGAAAGAGTAAAGAAGTCTATTGAGGGATTCGCAAAACTCGATAAACTTCTCAGAGAAAAACAAAATCCATAACTTAGAGGTAAATAAGAATGACAAAAGCAAAAATAGTTACACTAGATGAATACGTAAATGAACACTGGGGCTTAACTCCAGAACAGATGCAAGGAATAGATATTTGTGGATTTAACCACGGAGACCGACTACTGCCACGAGATGAAAGTAATACGAAAGAGAGAGTCATTTCCTATGGTGATGGTTCATTTGGTTATCACCCGGAGGGACTACCCAGTCGAGGGCCAATAGTAAATTTCAGTACTATGCCTCTAGATTATTATTTAGATGCAATTTCACCATCATACTTTCGGAGGAGAGAAGAACTTATCATTGAAAGAAGATACGCTATTAATATATTCATTTCTAAAGAACGTTTTACAGAAGATATTTTTGATGATTTTTGCGATGGTCTTAAAGAGGATCTTCCAGTTGAGATAAAAATGGATGACCCCACTAAAACAGATAATGATTTGAAGCATTATGGTAGAGGAGGTGGGGATGGTGGCGACTTTAGATTTCGTGACCTTGCTTCTTCCAAAACTTCGGAAACCAATCAACACCATATACACAAAGGCAAAATTAAGCAATATACCTCAGAATTTGGACATAGACACAGACTTGGTTGGATTTACCCAAATCAGATTCAAGTATTGTGGGGTGGAAGCGCAGAATCAACTATTGGACTTATTAAATCAGTAGCAAAATTGATAAAAGAAAGAAGATATGAAGCGCATTTTGATCTCCCTATAGATCAACATGGACTCATGTATACGGGCTTTGGCATAACGGGAGTTTTTTACAAGCCAAAAGAAATGAGGAACAAATTTAAGATCACAGAGCAAATCCAAAGGGAAGAATATTACAACTATTAAGTGTTTTTGCCCATATTGATTCTTAGTCAATGCAAAATATTTAAATACATAAATACAAAATAAAATATATGAATTATAAAGACTTAGGGTTTAAGTGTGGTATCGAAGTTCATCAACGTTTACAATCACATAAGTTATTTTGTAATTGCCCTTCAATTTTAAGAGATGATACTCCAGATATTACTATAAAAAGAAAACTAAGAGCTGTTGCAGGAGAAACTGGAAATATAGACATTGCAGCAAAACATGCTATGGAAAAATCCCAAGAATTTATTTATGAATTCTACACAGATACCAATTGCCTCGTAGAAATTGACGACGAACCTCCACATAAATTAAACGAGGATGCATTAAACATTGCATTAGAGATTGCCTTACTTTTGAAATGTGAAATAGTTGAAGATATTAATTTTATGAGAAAAACAATAATTGATGGAAGTAATACAACAGGATTCCAGAGAACTGCCTTAGTAGCAAGAAATGGCTTTATTGAAACTTCTAGAGGGGATGTAAGAATAGAATCAATTTACCTAGAAGAGGAATCAGCAAAGAATGTAAGAGAATCTATTGATAACAGGACTTGGAGGTTAGACAGATTAGGAATTCCTTTAGTAGAAATACAAACTTATACAGATATTCTTGATGAAAAACATGCAAAAGAAACAGCTGAGAAAATTGGCATGATTTTGAGAAGCACAGATAAAGTTATGCGTGGGATAGGTAGTATTAGGCAAGATGTTAATGTTTCTATCACAGGACATCCGAGAGTTGAAATAAAAGGATTTCAAGATATCAGATTAATTGAAATTGTAATTAAAAAAGAAGTGGAAAGACAACTAAATTCAATAAATACAAAAAAGGATCTGCTGGGCCATGTTAGAAATGTAAAACCAGATGGATCAACTGAATTTTTAAGACCTCTTCCAGGAGCATCGAGAATGTATCCAGAAACAGATGTTCCAATTTTTCTGATTTCCAAACAAAGAATTAAATCATTAATCCTACCAGAAATTATAACAGAAAAAATCTTGAGGTTTGAAAGTCAGTATAAATTAAGTCCTGAAATTTCTTCTTTAATTGTTAAGGAGAATCCATCGCTTTTTGAAAATTTTGCTAATAAATTTAGAAATCTTGATCCTTCTCTGATTGCAAAAACAATGACTTTAACATTAAGCGATTTAAAATCAAGATACAATTTAGAAATTTCCAAGCTGAATGATGAAGACTTGAAAGAATTATTTTCATTGGTAAATTCTAAGAAAATATATCAAAGTTTAATTAGTCAATACTTAAAAGATAAAATTGAAGGCAATAAAATAGATTTAAGTAATTATAAGGTTATGGATGATATAGAATTAGAAAAAATGATAATTGAGATAATTAAACAAAATAAAAATTCATCAATAAATGCTTTAATGGGTATAATCATGGATAAAATAAAAGGCAAAGCCAATGGCAAAAAGGTTATGGAATTGCTCAGAAAACATTATATAAATTGATGAAATATTTTCGAAAACTATTTAAAATACATAATTACTTAGAAAGCCCGATGGATGATATAGTTAGATTTGCTCTTAAACAATTAGAAAAAAGTAATGTTCAATATGCAGAAGTCAGATATGTTCATTCTACTAATAATGGTATTATTATTAAAAATCAAATTCCACAAATAGGTACATTCGAAGAAAATGAAGGAATTGGAATAAGATATTTATTGAATAATGCCATAGGATTTTTATCAATTAATCAGCTGGATAAAAATAAGATTAAAGAATTACTTGATAGAAGTGTAAGAAAAATTAATACTAATAAAAAAATCAATGAAAAAATTAGCTTAGCTTCTGATAAAACCTATATAGAAAATTATGAAGTTAAACAGAAAATAAAAATTGCAAATGTTGACTTTTCTGAAAAAACCAAGCTTCTCTTAGATGCAGAAAAAGAAATGCGATCTCAAAATGTCAAGATTTCAGGTAGTTATATTGCCCTGGGAGATTCAGTAACAACTCAGTATTTTGAAAATACAGAAGGAACAAAAATAAAAAGTATTATCCCCAAAATTTCATTTTGGTACCAAATTGGAATAATAGAAAATAATGAAATAATGCAAAGATATTGGCCTTGGGGTGCTTCAGGAGGCTTTGAAATAGTAAAGAATTGGGATATCCCAAATATACTTGTTGAAGAAGTTAAAACTATGTCTTTAAATCTAAAAAAAGGTGTTTCTCCTCCAAAAGGGGAAGTAGATCTAGTTGTAGCCCCACAAGTCGTAGGTATTATGTGTCATGAAAGCGTTGGGCATCCATATGAAGCCGACCGTATCTTAGGAAGAGAGGCAGCTCAAGCAGGAGAAAGTTTTGTAACAAAAGAATTGTTAAACACAAGAATTGGAAGCGATGCAGTTACTGTTACAGATGATCCAACAATTGAAAACAGCTTTGGATTCTATAAATATGATGACGAAGGAGTCAAAGCTAGAAAAAGAATTCTCATAAAAAATGGATTAATCAATGAATTCTTGCAAAACAGAGAAACAGCTTTTAATTTCAATATTAAAAGTAATGGCAGTGCAAGGGCAACAGATTTTGATAAAGAACCATTAATTAGAATGGGAAATACCATTCTTGAAAAAGGTGATTATAAAGAAGAAGAATTATTTGAAGATATCAAAAAAGGAGTTTATATCAAAAATTTCATGGAATGGAATATAGATGATAAAAGATTTAATCAGAAATATGTAGGGGCTGATGCTTTTTTGATAGAACATGGTAAAATCACTAATCCGGTTATAAAACCAATAATAGAAATTACAACACCAAAGTTATGGAGTTCAGTAGATGCGGCAGCAAACAATATGGAATATCATGCTGGAAGCTGCGGAAAAGGAGAACCTATGCAAGCATGTCCTGTTTGGTTCGGTGGCCCTTCCATGCGGATAAGAAAGATAAGATTAGGTTAAAATGATAGAAGAGAAAATTCCAATAAAAATTTTGAAGCAACTGAAGAATCAAGCTGATGATACTATTGTAATCTCTAGGTATACTGACTCAAATCAAATAAAATTCTCCAATAATAAAGTCAGTACAATCCAAAATTGGGTTAACAATTCAATAACAATTTTCGTTGCAAAAAATAAGAAAGTCCTTGCCACAACAATTTTAGATTTTAGCGAAGCAAGCATAAAAAAATCCTTGAATCTTATTAGTAAAAATTTAGAACTGATGCACCCAAATGGAGATTATATGGGAATAGCAGAAGGTCCCTTCAAATATAAAAAAATATCTGATTTATATGATAAAAAAATCCTTGAATTTGACTTTAGCGATAAATTAGAATCCGGAATAAACAAAGCTCTTGAAATTGGAGCAAAAAGAAATTCAGGTATCTTAGAAACAGCAGAATCCCAACATTTACTCTTGACTTCAAATAATGTTGAAGCCGAAGAAAAATTATCGCAGGTTCATTTTTCAGTTAGATCTATGTATGATAAAGAGGCAAGTGGGCACATAACTAATAGCTCAAGGACCTTGAAAAATATATATATTGAAAAAAGTTGTGAAGAATCTGCAGAAATTGCAATTAAATCAAAAAATCCAAAACAAGGAAAAGAAGGAACTTATGATATAATTTTCAGCCCGCTTGCATTTGCGCCCTTACTAAATAGAATTGGGGATGCAACATCTTATTTTAATGTAGATGCCCGTTTATCATTCTTAATAAATAAATTAAATAAGAAAGTAAGTCAAAGCAATTTAATATTGAGGGATGATGCAACTATTCCTAATTGCATAGGATCAAGTAATTTCGATACTGAAGGTGTCCCAACTAAGGATAATATTCTTATAGATAAAGGGATTTTAAAAACATATTTACATAATACATCAACTGCAAAAAAAGCTAATACAGAAACAACTGCCAACTCTGGAATCATTGCACCTCAACCTTGGAATTTAATTCTTGATTCTACCAACCCCTTATCTAAAGATAAGCTTTTTAATGAAGTAAAAAATGGATTATATGTTACAAATATATGGTACACTAGATTTCAAAATCAAGAAACAGGAGAATTTTCTACTATTCCAAGAGATGGTATTTTTATCATTAAAAATGGGACTATATCAGGATCAATCAAAGGTATAAGAATTAGTGACCTGATGCCAAATATTTTATCAAATATTAAATATACTGCAACGGATTCAAAGCAAATTAGAAGCTGGGAGGCTGAAATTCCCTGCATATTGCCTCACATTCTAGTAGAAAAAGTAAATATAACTAAACCCACTGCTTAAGATTTTTTCCGTTGTACATGCTTATTTCAAGGATTATATCTTCAACTTTTTTCAGATTCCATTTTATGGAATCATATTTTTTTCGCATCTCACCATTTCTAAAATCAAATAATAACATTTCTCCATAAATTTCATCTATTAATTCCCTTATTTTCATTACCTCATCAATTTGTTTTCTAATAGCACAATTTACTGCCATTCTTACTAATTCACCAGTAAGATCACATAATCCAAGTAAATATGGTTCAGTTTCTATTTTTAGTTCTTTTCTTGTCGGGATGACTTTTTTCTTAACAAAGTCCAAGAAGGTAACTGCTTCTACAAATTCTTGCTGCGCTACAGTAACCATTGCAGTGTCATATGAATTGCTTGATAGATTAGACATTTTCTTTTTTATTTCTTGAGAAAGTTTTTCAGCTTTGGAAATATCATTTCTATGAATTGAATAAATAATCTGTTTAGATATAGTAATAATTTCTCTGGATTTTTGAATTGAATCTTCTCTTTCTTCTTCAAATTTCTTTAACTCTTTTCCTATCTCTTTGAACTCTTGTTTATTAATCACAAAGTTGATATAACTATTACATTTATATTATTTTCTAATACCTAATAGAAAAGAAATCCTAATAAAAATCAAAGACTTATTATAAGAATGCAAAAATTCCAATTACGGGAAATAGAAGTAAAATCAATTCTAACAAAAAGTAAACTCCCTGAGACAGATTACGTTATTAATCCTTATATTGGATGTATGCATTCATGTGTTTATTGCTATGCTGTTTTCATGAAGAGATTTACAAATCACAAAGAACCATGGGGTAGGTTTGTAGATGTTAAAATTAATTCAGTAAAAGTTCTAGAAAAAGAGATTAAAACTGCAAAGAAAGGTGTAGTTTTATTGAGTAGTGTCACTGATGCTTATCATCCTATTGAAATAAAATATGAACTTACTAGAGAAATTCTAAAAATATTGCTAAAATATCAATTTCCGATAAGTATTTTAACAAAATCTGACTTAGTAACTAGAGATTTGGATATCCTGACACAATTTAAAAACTGTAATGTTGGATTTTCTTTTCTGAGCTTTGATAATAGACATAGAAAAGATTTTGAGCCAGTTGCCACTCCTCCACAAAAAAGATTAGAGGCTATGAAGAGATTAAAGGAAAATGGAATACAAACATATGCTTTCATCGGACCAATTTTTCCTTTTCTTACAGACCTAACTGCAATGTTTAAAAAGTTTAAGGAACTAAAAACAGATTTTATATTTTGTGAAAATTTGAACCATAAAGCCGGAACCTGGCAAGAAATTTCTAAAACTATTAAAACAAAATATCCTGAATTGTCAAAGAAATATGAGGGCATATTTTTTGCAAATAACGAATACTGGATTGATGTTGAAAATCAAATTATTAAACTTGCAAATGAGTTTGATATAAAAACAAAAGTTTTCTTTCATCACAATAATTAAAAAACTTTATAAATAGTAATTTCAAAAATTCTTAGCGTGAAAAACAAGACTGGACATTTTAAATTAAAAAAAGAGTTGAATTTGTTTAGTATGACTCTATACGGAGTTGGTATAATCCTAGGTGCAGGTATATATGCTTTAATCGGTGTTGGTGCAGGAATTGCTGGGAATATGCTTTGGTTCTCATTTATTTTAGCTGCATTCCTAGCAATATTTTCTGGATTAAGTTATGCCGAGTTATCAGGCATGTTTCCAAAAGAGGCAGCAGAATATAATTACACAAAAAAAGCATTTAACAAAGAAACATTAAGTTTTATTGTAGGTTGGATTCTAGTTATAGCCAGTATAATTGCTGCAGCCACAGTGTCCCTTGGATTTGCCGGATACTTCTCTCATATTTTTGGGGGTGGAATAAAATTAATTGCGATTGGCTTAATTATAATTTTATCTTTAATCAATTACATAGGAATTAAGAGCTCAGCAAAATTCAACAATATTGCTTCTTTAATTGAGGTATCTGGATTATTACTAGTAGTAGTTATTGGAATATTTTTCTTTAATGATATTGATGTAAATTTCTTTGAAATGCCTCCTGGTGGGATCCCCGCAATTATAACAACAGTTGCATTAATATTTTTTGCATACATTGGTTTTGAAGACATTGTAAATGTTTCAGAAGAAGTGAAAAATGCAAAGAAAGTAGTTCCTAAAGCCCTAGTGTATTCCCTTATAATATCAACTGTCTTATACATTCTGGTTTCAACAATCGCTATTGGGGTTGTAGGCTGGGAGAAATTAGCTTCTTCCAAGGCTCCATTAACAGAAGTTGTTTCAATGAAAATTCCTCAGGCAGGTGTCCTTATGAGCATCATTGCACTGTTTGCCACTTCTAATACAGTATTAATCTTACTTATTGTTGGTTCAAGAGTTTTATATGGGATGTCGAAACAAAAAACCCTTCCTAAATCCTTTGCAAAAATTGGAAGAACTGGAACTCCTTATATAGGAGTTATTTTAGTTGCCCTAACTACTATTATAGCAGCTTCTTTTGGTAATTTAGGATTTGTGGCTTCTTTAACAGATCTAGGAATATTTATTGCATATTTCTTTGTTAATATGTCATTACTAAAGTTAAGATACTCTAAAACAAAATATAAAAGAACATTTAAAAGTCCAAGCATTGGAAATTTCCCAATATTAGCAGTTTTAGGAGCAATTACATGTGTAATTATGTTCTTCTATTTTGAATTAAAAGTTTGGCTAGTTGAAATTGGAGCTCTGTTAGTTGGATTTTTAATCTACAAATTCTATAATAAAAAGTAATTATTTCTTTTTTCTTTTGTATCTGCCTCTTAAAGAAACTATTCCTAGTCTCTCAACAACCATTTCATAGGTTTTAGACTTGCTGTAACCAATTAAAACTTCATTGAAAGCTAATTCTGAAATTTTAGAATGCTTACTTTCTAGAGCTTGCTTTAGTACTCGTAAATCTACTGCCTTGTTTTCAACTTTTTCACTAGTAAATCCTAAACCAAAATCAATTATGAATATTTTGTTATCCCTTAGAATAAAATTAGCAGTTGTTAAGTCACCATGAATTATATTTCCATCATGTAATTTTGCAATTTCATTTCCAATTTCATTAAATATTTTTTTAATATCTTGCTCATTCAAATTATCAACATAATCTCTAACAATTTTTCCATTAATATATTCTAAAACTAACTTAAAATCCTTTTCATCAACTTTATTTACAGATGGAACATTAACACCTAAGCTTATAGCTTTTTGAAGTAATTTTGCTTCAATTCTTGTAGGATATTTTCTTTTTTTAATATCAATTTCATTAATTCTATAATTTTTCTTAATTCTATGCTTAATTATTTCATTATTTTCTAAATAAATTATTGCTTCTGCTCCTTGCTTCAGAATTTTCATTTTTTATATCTGCCCACTATGAATTCTATCTTTAGTATTTTCTACTATATTTTTCAAAACTTCTTCACTATTTACATCGAGCATTTCACAAAGACCTAAACAATACACCATTATATCACCAACAGCATCTATAATATCTTCCTTATTATTAATATTTTTTGCATCTTTCTTATCACTTTTCTTATAGGCTTTTGCTAATTCTCCTAATTCTTCTGTCATTAATATTATTTCCTTGCCAACATCAGTAGTATTAAAATTCCTATTTACTTTATTTTGGTAAATTTCTTTTTGTAAATTTATTAATTGCATTTTAACCTCCAAGGTTTAATTAAATTATCAAAGATACTTCCTTTCGTTTTCCTAATAAATTTAGATATAATTTATATTCTTTTTTCTTTAAATCTAGTGCAAGTGACCATAAAGTCTTTATCTTTGGATTATTCTGGCAAACAAATGATTTTACATTTCCCAGAATTTTAATTGTATCATCCAATTTAAAATTACTTTTTCTTTTATTTATTTTTTGTAGAGTTTCATAATATCTAAGAAAAGTACTATGAGTAGGTATTTCATCTAAAACCAAGTCTTCCTTTGCTAGCTCAAGATCCGTATAATGATTTGTCAGAATTAAAACATCCCTATTTGGATAAACAACTTTAAATTTTTTTGAAGTATGTTCAATAACTGCCATCTCCCCATCCTTATCAGCGATAAAGAAATTTTTTGGGCAACATAATGGAACCTTTTTAAAAACTTTTATTGCTTCATGGGTTGTTGAACAAGTTTCAGCTATAAGCTTAGTCATATGTATGCAAGACAAACCATATGTCCATTTATTATTATAAGCAAATGTTAGGCCAATAAATAAGCCTTTGTCATTAATCGCGTCATCAACATTATAGAAAGCAAATTGTGGCTTGGCGCCAGCTTCACTACCAATTCCCATATCTGATATGGCGATAAAGGAGTTTCTTTGGGGATTTGCAAATTTGTAAGCTTCAACAAAATTTTCTGCCTTTGGGATCCAATCATAGTTCCTACCTATAAATATCCCATTTTTATTTTTTACCCCAAATATTGTGCAAGCTTTATTTAATCTCAGTTTTCTTTTAAACCAAAGAATTTCCCCACAAATAGAATTATATATTAACCTTTCTTTATCAAAATTACCTCCTTGGGCCATCCCTTCAAGTTCTTCAAGTAATTCTGGATAAAACCTCTTATAAGTTCTTAATTGATTTTGATTAAGCACTTTGTCAATTTTTGCATTATTAAAGACCATACCATTTCTATAATATATTTGACCTTGTTGCTTTCCAAGTTCAAAAAAATTACCATTAAAAGTTTTAATCTTCATATTAAATAATTCATATCCAATCTATATAAAGTTAATGTGAAACTAAACCGCAAAGTAAATATCACCTCAAATTATAAAACAGGATTAACAGCAGATAGAAATTATTATAAACATTATTTTTAGTTTATTATTATGACAGTAATTAAGACTAAAGATTTTAAACTTCGACATGTAAAACTTTCAGATGCAAGGGTCTTTTTTGAAGCAGAACAAGACAAGGAAGCTAGACGGAATTTTATGACAACTCCTAAAAGTGTCAAAGAAGTAGAAGAAGATATAAAAAATGAGATTTCACAATATGAAAAAGAGAAACCCACATCAGAAAGGTTTACTATTGAATTAAATGGAAAATGTGCTGGATGGATTTCGATTAATCAATTAAATACCCCCTTCTTTGAGCATAAAGCAAAAATTGACTTTTGTCTTCATCCAGAATATAGAGGTAAAGATATTATGACAAAAATTGTTAAGAAAGTTATTGATTATGCCTTTAAGAAATATAAGTTAAAAAGACTTGAAGCGTGGACGAGGACATTCAATAGAACTGTTGCAAGATTAAATGTAAAGGCAGGTTTCAAACTTGAAGGGATATTAAGAAAAAACAAATGCAAAAATGGAGAATATCTTGATGACATGGTTTGGGCGATTATCAGGTAATTTTATCTCTAATATTAAATAACAAAATTCTCAATTAATATGCCATCCTAATTCCTTTGCCTTTAAACTTCTTCATCAATTTATTTAAATCAGTATCTTTAGAACTTCCTTTAAACATCTTCATCATTTTCTTACTTTGTTTATACTGCTTTAATAATTCTCTAACTTCTCTTGCAGTTGTTCCACTTCCAAGAGCAATTCTATCTATTCTAGTTCTGGAAATTATTTCAGGATCTTCTAATTCTTTCTTAGTGCAAGAATCCATTATAAATTTCCACTTTTTTAATTTTTCTTCTTGGACATTTAACATTTCTTTAGGTATATTCATATTTCCCATTCCCGGGATTAATTCAACAATCTTATTCAGTGGGCCCATTTTTTTCATGGCTTCCATCTGCTGATATAAATCAACAAAATTAAATTCCCCGCCAAGCATCCTCTTCCCTAATTTATCTGCTTGTTCTTCGTCAATAGCTTCTCTAGTTTTTTCTAATAAAGCTTTGAGATCACCCATCCCTAATAATCTTGATACAAAACCTTCTGGATTAAATTCTTCTAAATCTTCAATTTTTTCGCCTACACCAATAAACTTTACAGGGGCTTGTGTAACAGCACACGCGCTCAAAGCCCCTCCTGCTCGAGCAGTGCCATCCATCTTAGTGATTAAAATACCAGTAATATTACATGTCTCATGAAATTTGGTTGCCTGCTCTTCAGCAGTCTGCCCGATATCCGCACTAATCACTAGAATTCTTTCATCAGGTTTAATTTCCTTATTAATATCATTAATTTCTTGAATAAGATCATCACTTAATGCATCCCTACCAGCAGTATCAATTATAATAATATCAAATTTATTCAGCTCAACTTTAAATCTCTTATAAATATTAAGAGCATTTTTTTCTTTTTTATCAATAAACGTAGAAATATTTATTTGATTTCCAATCTGTTCAATTTGATCCATAGCAGCAGGTCTATGAATATCTAGTCCTAATATACCTACTTTGTATCCTCTTTTACTATAATACTTTGCAAGCTTTCCTGCACTTGTAGATTTACCACTTCCAAATAAACCCACTAATAGAATTTGAAATGGTTTTTTTTCAGATATATTTATCCCTTTCTGTTCACTTCCTAAGAAATTAACAAGTTCTTCAAATACAATTTTAACCAGATGCTCTTTTTGATTTATAGAACTTGGCGCTTTTTCTTCTGTTGCTCTTTTCTTAATTTTATTTGTCAAGTCTAATACTAATTTAACATTTACATCACTTCGTAATAGGGCTTTCTGAATATCCTTAACAAGTTCATTAATCAGAGTTTCATCTACAAAAATAGCCCTAGTTATCTTCTTTAAGGTTTCCTTTAATGAATTACTTAAGCCTTCTAAAACCATGATTACCTCAAAAACAAAGTAATTTAAAAACCTTTATATTTCTAAATTTATGGGTATTTTTAAGGATCTTAAAAGAAAAGAAGTTATTGCTTGGGCGTTTTATGATTTTGCAAATTCTTCATTTGCTTTATTAATACTAAGTTTTGTTTATCCAATATTTTTTAAAGAAGTAATAGCGGGAAGTAATGGTGATTTTTGGTGGGGTTTAAACGTAAGTATTTCAGTTTTATTAGCGGGATTATTATCTCCTATAATTGGAGCAATTGCAGACTATGACTCAAGAAAGAAAATTAGATTTATCACATTTGCAGTTTTAGCTGCAGTAGGGACAGCACTATTATACTTTACAGGTTCAGGTTTACTATTATTTTCTTCTATTTTATTCATAATAACTAGTATGTGTTTTGAAATTGCTCAAACACTTTACGATTCTTTTTTAATTAATATTTCTACAAAAGAAAATGCAGGAAAAATATCTGGATTCGGATGGGGTTTTGGATATTTAGGTGGAATTGCAGCTATGCTGCTTCTAAGGCCATTTTATATAAATGGGTTTGAGCAAAATTTAAATTTTTATAAGCTTACTTTCCCATTAACTGCATTATTTTTCTTTGTATTCTCAATTCCAATTTTTATTTTTATAAAAGAAAATAAATCCAATATAAAAAATAAATTTAGTGATTTAGTGAAAATAGGTTTTTCTAGAGTAAAAAATACTTTAGAAGAGGTAAAAACACATAAAAATATTGGTCTATTTTTAATTGCATTTTATTTAATGAGTGATGCTTTAGTAACTCTATTTGCATTTATACCAATATATGCAAGAACAACACTTCAATTAACAGTTTCTGAGATTGCGGTTATATTTTTAATTATACAGCTTATTGCATTTCCTACGACTCTTATTTTTGGCATTATAAGTGACAAAATAAGCTCAAAGAAAATGCTATTAACAACATTATGTTTATGGATTATAATTGTTATTCTATTAGCCACTGCAAATTCAAAACAAATGTTTTACGTAATTGCTTTCCTAACTGCTTTAGTTGTCGGCTCTAGTCAAAGTATAGCTAGAGCTTGGTTAAGTAAAATCATACCTGAAAATAAAAAAACAGAGTTCTTTGGTTTTAATGGATTTGCCAATAAAGTGTCCGCTACTACAGGCCCGTTAATATTTGGGATCTTTTCAGTTTTATTTAATCAAAGAATTGCAATGATACCTATAGCTTTATTCTTTTTAGCTTCATTTGTAATATTCTTAAAAGTTAAAGAATAATCTTTTATTTTATAATAGAAGAATATTTCTCTAAAAATTCCACAATTTCTTTTTTCTTATTATGATTTAAAGAAATGTGAATTTCTCCTGTTGAACTTTTAGAAATTATAAATTCCAGTCTATAAAGTTCTTTTATAGATTCATTAGTAATTTTTTCTCCCCTTAAATGTTTGGGCAAGGCCTTTAATAAATTTTTATTTTCAGTATGTTTGCCACCCCACATATTTAAATTAATTAATTTTCTAAGAAGTCTTGTCATAATAATTTCTTTTTGCATAATTTTGTAATCTATCTTTAATTTTTAAATATATGTTCTAATTATGGTTATATAGTGTTCCAATTTAGAAACATTTATATATAAGTTTATATTAGAAAATAATAGGAAATAATATAATATGGAAGAAACAATATTTACAAAGGCTGTTGGAAATACTGCTAAAATAAAAGTATTAGAGTTTTTAATCGAGGGAAGAGAATTAGATTATTCTTTATCAGATATAGCTGAAGGTTCTGGAATAGGAAGAACAACTTTGTTTAGGATTTGGAATGACTTTGAAAAGCTAAATTTAGTCATACAAACAAGAACAATTGGTAATGCTAAATTATTTAAACTAAATAATAAAAACCCATTTGTTAAAAGATTAATTGAATTATTTGATTCATTAATTATTAACTCTTTAAAAGAAAAAGAAATAGAAGTCTAAAACTGTTGAAAATAAAGAACTTAATTTAAATAAGATTATACTTAATCAATTACATAAATTTTCTAAAACCATTCATTCATTATTGCACTGGCCATTTTCCCTTCACAAATTTTCTCAATTTCAGATTTTCTTAATCCTTGATTACACCATTCATTTTTGAGAATGCGACCACTACTTAACTCAAGTATGTCGAGTCTTCTTTGATAATCGGCTCTATCATTAAAAAATTCCAATGATGGACAAGCCTTATAACTCCATGCTATATAACCATAATAGACCTTTTCCTCAGCCATAATAAACAAATTTACAACAAATTTATAAAGCTTATGAATTCTAGTCTAAAGTTCTTATAATTTCCTTTGCATCTTTCTTAACTTGAATAGCAGTTTCTTTAGCTTTTAAATATTCTTTATTATTATAATAATTATATGAAATATTAAAACTATCTTTTATTTTATCAAGTCTTTTTTGTGCATCTATCATCTTATCTTTGTTAATTCTATTTTTATCTTCTAAATCAATTAATAGTTCTTGAATTTCTGCAATTTTGTTTTCAGTAGAAAAAATATTTTTTCTTGCTTGATATTCTTCCAAAACTAAAATTTCATTATCTTCAACTTTAGTATTATTCTCAACTGATTTAGTATCATTTTTTACGACTTTAACTTCTTCTTTAGGTTCTATGACAATTTTCCCAGTAATTTCCTCTTTTGAAACTTCTTTTTGTATATTACAAGAACTTATTATTAATGCAAAGATAAAAATTAATAATATTTTCTTCATAGAATATTAAAGTTATAAAGAATTAATAAGCATTTATTTAGTTTAAAATTACAATCCCAAACTATTTATTATTTCCTCTTTTTTAAATTCTTTTAGGTCTTCTACTTTTTGTCCCATCCCTAAATAAATGATTGGTTTATCAATTACATAACTAATAGAAATTGCAGCTCCACCTCTTTCATCAATATCCGCTTTACTTAAAATTATAGCATCTATGTTTTAGCTTGTTCAATGCAATCATTTCCAGTAGTACTCTCTCCAACAAAGACTTTTAAATTAGGTTTGATTACCCTCACAATTTTTTCCATTTGCTGAGTTAAATTTAAATTGTTGTGTTGCCTTCCAGCAGTATCTATTAAAACACAGGCTATGTTATGTGCTTTAGCAAAGGCTACACCGTCATAAGCTACTGCAGTTGGATCGCTCCCATATTGGTGTTTTATTACTTTAATCCCGATCTTATTTCCCTGGGCTTCAAGTTGCTCAATTGCTGCACTTCTCCACGTATCTGCAGCCACCATTATACTGCTTATATTATTATTTTTTAATTTTGATGCTAATTTAGAGATTGTTGTTGTTTTTCCAGCTCCATTAATGCCAAAGAACACAATTACAAATGGTTTATGTTTAGAATTTTTAATGGTTGTAGCTAAATCATATTTAGTTTGCTTGAACAATTTTTCAATGCTTTTTTTAAGATTTAATTGGATAATTTCCTGCACCTTACCTCTTTCTATAGTATTTTGGGTTAGCTGCTTTTTTAAGTCCTCTTTTATTTTTTCTATGACCTCTACAGCAACATTATTTTCCATCAGTACAAGCTCTAAATCCCAAAATAGATTCTCAAATTCTTCCTGGCTTAAGACCTTAGAAGTTACTTTCTGCTTTATTTTTGAGAAAATATTTTTGCTCGATTTTATGACCTCTTCTTTTACTTCTTGTTTTTGTTCAAGTACCTGAACATTATGATCCTCAAACTTGTCTGTAGGTTTTTCATATTTTCTAACTTCAATTTGTTTTGTTTGTCCTTTCTTTTCAGTTTCAACGCCAGAACCTTCAATAGGTGTCTGTTTATCCTCGATTTTTTTTGATATTCGATTAACTGCACTTTTGAGTTTCTCTTTTAAGAATTTAAACATATACTTTGGAATATAAATAAACTTTTAAACATTTTGCTTTATATCTAATCTATTTTATCCGAGACAATAGATTCTCAGCCTCATCTAAATTACCTTGGTTTATGAGATCCCTAGCATTTTTAAATGGATTATTACTTACTTCAACTTCCCTGATAATTTTATTTTTTTTCGGTATTACAATCCTTTCGGGTTTAGCCTTTTTTATGATTTGAATAGGTTTTGATATTTTTTCATCGCCTTTGACTATTTTACCCTTTAATTTACCCTCATGTAACCTCTCTAGTTCAATTCTTTTTTGAATATCTGAGTAGGCTCTATTTAGCAACTTGAACATCTCAGTTCTTTGTGCATAAGTGGCATATCTACTAAGAATATTATGTATCGGAATTAGTTCATAATATTTATCTATAGCAGTTTCAACCATTCCTAATTCAATAAAATAATAAATTTCTAATAACCTTTTACCAAAAATATCCTTATGCTTTAAAGCATTATAAGCTTCAGACAGTCTTAAAAAATTCTTTTGGACATATTCATGTAGCGCTTGATGGCTTATATTTTCTAATTTTCCATGAATTGCTTCTAATTTTTCTTTAACTAATTCTATGTCTGCTTGCTGATCAAATAATATCATTGCTTCCTTGATTTTATAATAAGCAAGGATATCATGATTATAAGAATTAACCCTATCAGCGAATTCATCTTGGTCTTCTAATTTCATATTTCTAAAAATATTATTAATTCTCCTATAGAAACTTAACGCATCATCAAATTTATTTTGATCCATCAATAGTTCAATAGTATTTAAGAGCGCCTTCAATTTGTTCTTGAGAAACATAGTTTTTAGTATATCTTTTAATATATAAATTTTATCAAACTTATTCATTTATTGAGATTTGATAGACTAATCCTAAAGAAATATCGCATAAATATAAATAACCATTTTGATATGTCATTCCACCAATTGTACTTGATGGTGAATCAAATTCTTTAATATGCCTACCATTGTTCATATCCAGCCTAATAATTTTATCCTTCTGAGGTTCGTTATGGTCATCCATTACATAAGCATAATTAGGGGAAAGCGCTAATGGTCCTACAAAATTAATATCTAAGTCTAACCTTCCAATTTCGCTGAAATCATTTTTGTTTAACTTATAAAGCCTATCAGTATGGTCAGAAACGCACCAAAGCTCATTGTCCTTAAATGCAATTCCTTTAATTTGAGTACATCTACCATTACTTATATCTTCAGAATCTGGAGCAATCCCAGAATCAACTGTCAATAAAGTTTCATGATTTAGTTTTACCAAATAATCTAGCCCTCTCGAACCACATGCAGCAACCCATAAATTTTGGCCATCATATGATAGTGCTCTATGGTGATTAAAAACCTGGATTGGTCTATGGGGAGGCAATTCTCCATTTAAATCAACATCAGAAAAAAGTATTCCATTATAGGCTAATAATTCAACTAAATTTTCACGAAAAGCGATTCCATTAAAATTAAACCCAAAGTTCCAAGAATTAACTAAAAAACCATCAGTTGATTCAATATGGGCATTAATATCATTAAATATATTATTTCTATTTTCTATTAATTGCCAATGATTTACTCCATTGTATATATTAGTAATAGTACTTAATGTTCTTTCAAATTCTGGAAAATTATTATGTAAAGGATTACTGCTCTCGTCTCCAACCAAATTATCATCATCTCCAGGTATAAGCGCACTAAAGATTCCATTGTAATTACCTAAAATTATGTAGTATCTAACAAATCTTGTTGTAATCAAAGGGGTATTTAATCTTGAAAACAAATCAGAACCTCTAACCAAAGATTGTGCACCTAGTGAGGTATATGGATTAAAAATTTGAAGATTTTCTGGATTTTCATTGTTTATTAAATACTCAACAACATTATTTATTAAATCAATAGAATATACACCATTATTTGGAGCTCCGAATTGATAAAAATCATTATATCTTTCTGGATTCATTCTAATTGCTAATCTTCCAACTACCCCTCCCATTGAATGTCCATAAGAATCAATATTATCAAGTTGATTATTATTTAATAAATCCTCTAAGGCTCTTGCATTATTTTCTGGTAAATCACTAGTAGGATAAGTAAAACTAGCAATATTTCCATGATATTTATTAAATAAAAAGTTAAATAATGTAGGTTGCGGATCATTTGGATCATTAAATGTTCTTGAATTGCTACCTAGTCCATGAAGAATTAAAGCATACCTAGCCCCAGATGAAGGATCCCCATATATTTCAAGAGTTGGACTTGGTTCATTAACATTATTAACCCAAAAATCAACATTTGACAAATTCTTTCTTTGTTCATTATTAGGCATATAAGGAATTACTAAAGTACTATCAATCGTAAAATCATGAATTTGAAATCTACCTTCACTTCTAGAAATTACTATGTCAGAATTACTAAATCTTTCATTTTTTGGTTTGAATTCTAAATAAAGGCTGTCTTCAATAGATGCAGTAGTTCTTAAACCTAGTAAAGCTGTTTTATTGCTTACATTACTTGCTACACTTATATTTTCACCACTACTTCTAATTTCAACTTCAGCATCATCTTCTAAGGAATTTGCAGGAATATTAACAATAAAATTTCTAGTTTCAATTCTGGCTCCAATGTCATTATCAACATTTACAGTAGTTATTTCTTCTTGAGGTTCTGGTTCATCTGGCTTAGTGGGTTTGGAACCACATGCTAAGTTAATACTTAATAGAATTGGAATTGAATATTTAAAAAATCTATTAGTCATTGTAACCATTATATAATGGTCACTATAAATACATATTTACATTACAAAGTATATATTGGAATAATTATTTTAATTCTTGAACTTTAACTTCTATTGTTTCTTTCTGTCCAGAGACTTTGAAATTACTGGTTCTCAGAGTATCCGCAAGCGGATATTTTGCAATGTAAAAATAAGCCTTTCGCTCAAGCAATCTATAATGGTCTCTACCAGTAATACTATTTAATCCAAAAAAATCAATTCCATGATAAGCCCCTACAACTTCGTTATCATTCAAAAATTCTGACCTAGCGCTATCTGACATGTCCAATATTAACCTTGGATATAATGGGTCTATATTAGCCTCTTGAACCTCTTCAGCAGTTTTTCTTTCAACCAAAATATGTTTTGGAACACAATTAGTGTTTAGATTTATTAATAGTAGACTTGATAGACCTAAAAAAATATCTTTCTTTACATTTCCCATTTTTCAACCTCCGAGAGTTCTGCCAATTAAATCAGAAAAATATTAAAAACCTATCTTTGCCTTTTTTGGTTAATATACCCTTCAAATTCCTTTAACCCCATTGTATTGATAATGTCATTCTTAGCGGCCCATCCTCTTCTCGCTTGTGCGATTCCGAATTTTAGGAAATCAAAATGTTTTATATTATGAGCATCACTATCAATGCTTAATTTTGCTCCCATTTTAATTGCCTTTTTAATATATTCATCATTTAGATCTAACCTATCAGGATAAGCATCAATTTCTAATATTGTATTAGTTTCAATTGCCATTTTAATTATTTTATCCATATCAACTTGAAAAGGTTCTCTTTTATGAATAATTCTGCCAGTTGGGTGAAATAAAATATCAGCATGTTTATTTTTCATTGCTTTAATAATTCTATTTGTCATATCTTCTTTGCTCATATTGAAATTAGAATGAACCGCTATTCCAACTACATCCAATTGTTCTAAGGTCTCATCATTAATATCTAGGCTTCCATCTTTAAGAATATTAACTTCTGCACCCTTAAAAATCCTGATTCCATTTAATTCCTTATTAATTCTTGCAATTTCTTTTCCTTGTTGTATTAGATCTTTTTCTTTAAGACCTCCAGTCATTGCTAATGTTTTAGTGTGATCTGTAATAACAATATATTGCAAGCCATATTTTTTTGCTTCTAAAGCCATCTCCTTAATAGAATTACTACCATCAGTCCAATTAGTTTGTACCTGTAAATCTCCCTTTAATTCATCATAATTTATTAACCGAGGTAATTTATTTTCTTTTGCTGCTTTAATCTCATCCCCATGGCTTTCTCTTAACTCCGGTTCAATATATCTTAACCCTAAGGTTTTATACAATTCTTCTTCTGTTCTTCCAGCAATAAACTTATTCCCTTTAAATAAGCCATATTCACTTAACTTCAATCCTTTATCTTTGGCAATTTGTCTTAATGCAACATTATGTTCTTTACTTCCTGTAAAGTAATTCAAAGCAGCCCCATAACTCTTCTCTTCAACAACTCTTATATCAATGTCCATGCCATTCATTAATTTTACAGTACTTTTAGTTTCGCCCTTTCCATAAATTTTCCCAACTTCCGGCATCTTTGTAAAGAACTCCATAATGGGTTTTGGATTATCACTTATAACTAAAATATCTACATCTCCAATTGTTTCCTTCCATCTTCTAACAGAACCAGCAATAATTACTTTTTTTACTTCTTTTAATGATCCAATTCTATCTCTGATTTCGTTAATTAAAGGAAAAACTTGACCTAATGGAAATCTACCAGTACCTTTCTTAATAAATTCAATTCCTTTTAAGATATTATCTTCTTTTTTTTGTCCCCAACCCTCAAAATTTCTGAGTTTATTTTCTTTTGCTGCTCTTTCTAATTCTTCTATATTTTTAATCTTTAATTTTTTGTAAAGAAACTTAATACCTTTTGGACCTAAACCTTCAACTCTTTTTAATTCATCAATATCAACCGGAAATTTTTCCTTTAGTTCTTCATATTCTTTTATTTTTCCATTTTTGATAAATTCTTCAATTTTTCTTGAAATACCTTCGCCAATACTTGGAATTTCTTTTATAGCTTTGATACCACCCTTTTTGTAAATCACTTCAAGGTCTTCATTCAGATCCTGAATTGTTAAAGAAGCTTTTTCATATGCTCTAGGCTTAAATTGAATATCATCCATATCTAATAAAATGGAAATCTCATAAAGAATTTTAGCAATCTTCTGATTGATCATAATTAGAATATTAAATTACAAATTAATAAAAGTTACTAATAGGCTATTCAGAATCTAAAATCCCTAATTGATATTAATCTTGATTAATTACCATTAATTTTGACATTATATTGTTATTATTTTATGAGAAAATTTAGATTTTATCTTGATTTTATTATTTCCCTTTACAACCTGTCCTATGATATCAGACTTATAATCTTTAATAGAATTTAAGCAACTTTGAACGTTACTTTCAGGAATACTAAATAAAAAACCAATCCCGCAATTAAAGGTCTTATACATTTCTTCATCGCTTACACCTTTATCATGGATTTCATAGTAAATTCCTTGTGGATTTAACTTATGCCTATTATTGATATAAATGTCTGATTCATGTAAAATATTTTTTAATTTAGTAAAGGCACCTCCAGTTATATGCATCATCCCATTAATACCAATCTCATTATCTAATTTATAAACTACATCCGAGTAAATATAAGTAGGTTGAACAAAATCTCTTTTCATTTCATCCTGAAACAAATCCCTTATTTTTGTAAAACCATTAGAATGTAATCCATTGCTTTCAATCCCTATTAGAAAATCTCCAATTTCACATTTATTAGGTTTGTCTCTATAATTGAAACCCATCATAGTTATGCTTATTTCCAATCCTTGCATATTATTATGTATAGAAGTTTCTCCATCCAGTATTGCAATATTTCTTTCTATGCATTCAATCGAGAGTGCCTGAATAATGTTATGAATTACCCTATGATTATCCTCTGGCAGAAAAATATGATCATTGATTGCATATGGAATAGATCTACGAAAAGCTATATCATTTAAATTCATTGCTAAGGCGTCTATTACAGCTTCTCGAAAAGTAGATGCTTGATAATGATATATCCCTTTGGTGCCAATTCCATCAGTATGTGGTTTACATTCTAAATTATTAAATTTTTTTATGACACAATCGTTGATAACTGATATATAAGGAGTTTCCCAGGTTTTATGTATTAATTCTATAATTTCTTTGTTATAAGGCTTCGTAGTATCATACATATTTTCTCAAAAGGTAGATAATAATTTAAATTTATCATAAAAATCCATTAATCTTGGCCATAAATTTTTTATTCAATTCCCTAAAAATATTTGATTAATCCTTTTTTCGCCTGAAATTTCAATATACGATATATAACTCACTAATATTATATAGTTCAATAATTTATAAAAACACGTAAGTTCTATTTCTAGTATGGCGAAAATAGGAATTATTGGTGGTTCTGGCCTGGACAACCCAGAAATTCTAAGTGATCCTTATGACAAAGATGTTTCAACTCCCTATGGCAATCCTTCTGCTCCTTTAAAAATAGGTAAAATAAATAATATCGAAGTAATATTACTTGCAAGGCATGGAAGAAAGCATGAAATTCCACCATCACAGGTAAATTATAGAGCAAATATTTTTGCATTAAAACAAGAAAATTGCACACATATAATCTCAACTACTGCAGTAGGCTCTTTAAAGGAAGGAATTAAAAGGGGGGATTTAGTAATCCTTGACCAATTTATTGACTTTACAAAACAAAGAAAACTTACATTTCACGAAACTTTCAATGATGGTCCAAAACATACATCCATGGCAAACCCTTTTGACGAAAATTTAAGAAAGATTTTAGTTCAAACTTCAAAGGAACTTGGATTTAATACACATGAGAAAGGTACGGTAATAACAATTGAAGGTCCTAGGTTTTCTACAAAAGCAGAATCACATATGTTTAGATTATGGGGTGCTGATGTAATAAACATGTCAATAACTCCAGAAGTTATCCTAGCAAATGAACTAAAAATCCCATATGCTGCTATTGCAATGTCAACAGATTATGATTGTTGGAAAGATGATGAAGAGCCAGTATCATGGGAATCTATACAAGAAATTTTTATTAAAAATTCAGACAATGTTAAAGCTTTGCTTATTAATATATTATCAAAATTAGCAGAATTTAAACGAGATAATTTGAAGTCTAAGATAAGAACCATCGCAAACTTCCCAAAACAGGGAGTTGTGTTTAGAGATATAACAACTTTATTAAAAGATCCAGAAGGACTTAGAGATGTGGTTTCTGAGTTTAAAAATAGGTATAAAAACACAAAAATTGATAAAATTGCAGGTATTGAAAGTAGAGGTTTTATTCTAGCATCCATATTGGCTCATGAATTCAATGTTGGATTTATACCAATAAGGAAGAAAGGAAAACTACCTTATGAAGTAGAATCTCATGAATATGAATTAGAATATGGTAAAGATACAATAGAAATTCATAGAGATGCCATAGATAAGGGAGATCATATTTTACTGACCGATGATCTGATTGCTACCGGAGGTACAAGTTTGGCTGCCTGTAAATTAATAGAAAAATTAGGAGGTAACATTGTCGAAGTAGCAGTTATTATAGATTTACCTGATTTAAATGGTAGGAAGAAATTACAAGAAAATGGTTACAAAACCTTTGCATTAGTTGAATTCATGGGCCATTAATTAAATTTTTCAATAACAATTTTTGGGCATAATTTATTGAGAAAACACTTAGAACAAATAGGGACTGGAGGTTTACAAATTGCCCTACCATGATTTTTAAGTAAATGAGGTAATATTTTCCATTTATCTTTTGGAAATAAATTCATTAAATCATTTTCAATTTTCTCAGGATTTTTGTTTTTTGTCCAACCTAATCTTTGAGTTACTCTAATAACATGGGAATCTACAACAATTCCGTCTATAATATTAAATGCATTTTGTTGTATGACATTTGCAGTCTTTCTAGAAATTCCAGGTAGTTCAATTAATTTGTTCATAGAACTTGGAATTTTTCCTTGATATTTTTCTTCTAATATCTGACAAGCTTTTATGATATTCTCAGCTTTTTTTCTAAAAAAATTTACAGATTTAATATTCAACTCTAATTCCTTTACATCAGCTGTGGCATAGTCTTTAGCAGTTTTATATTTCTTAAAAAGTTTTAAAGTTGTTACATTAACAACTTGATCAGTACATTGCGCACTTAAAATAGAAGCCACTAATAATTCTAAGGGATTAGAGAAATTTAAGTAGAATTTCACATTTGGATAGTTCTTTTCTAAAAGTTTAATTTGCTTAGATATTTTTGAATCCATATTTTTTCAATGCTTTACTTTGATTTTTTAACATGATCTTCATATAATTTTAAGTTAAACTCTTCATCTTCTATTAATTTAAGCTTAGAAGCGTCAGCATAACTAAACAATCCGAATTTATTATATTCCTTGGAAAGTGTTATATCATTTGAAGGATCATTAAGGAATTTATATTTAAATAAATAGTAAGCTACATTTTCATCACCATACCTATGATAAGAAACTGTAAAATACTCAGGAATAATAATTAAGCCAAGTTTTTCTCTAATTTCTCTTTTAATTGCCATATTAATCGATTCATCATCTTGGACATCTCCTCTTAGAGAACTCCAGGTACTTTTTAAGGTACTTTGGAACAAAAGAAAATTTTCAGAATATGTCATAATACAACCTACCATAATCTTATTAACTGAATTCGGTGGCTCTATTATCATAATTCCTTTAATTAATTCACCTTTTTAATATTTATTTTTCTCCAAGCAGAAATAAATTCATAAATCAATAACCAAAATCAATATAAAGGATTAAAAAAATTCAATGTAAGCATGGTTGAGATCTTGACTATTTTTACAATAGTTAGTGTCATTTTGTTCTTTGGGTTACTTGCAGAATTTATTTATAAGAGATTTAATATTCCAGATATCCTTCTCTTAGTCTTAATGGGTTTATTTTTAGGTCCTTTTGGATTCAAACTTATATCATTAAACAATATTTCTGAATTTGCACCTATATTTACAACATTTGCCTTGCTTTTTATTATGTTTGATGGCGCTTTTGACATTAATTTATCCTCTTTTGCCAAAGGTCTTGTAAATAGTTTAAATATAACCGTTTTTAATTTCTTAATTTCTTATTTTACAATTAGTATTTTACTCATCTTGTTTGGTTATGATTTCTCTACATCTGTTATCTTGGGTGGCGTTCTTGGAGGTATTTCATCGGCATTTGTAATACCTATTCTAAATAAAATTAAGGTCACAAAAGAAACATATACAACATTAATATTTGAATCTGCTTTCACAGATATCTTATGTATAGTATTTGCTCTTACCGCACTGGAAATATTCACTTTAGATACTTTTAATTTGAGAGTAATTGCTTCTAAAGTCTTCACTACCTTTGCGGTTGCTGGTATTATTGGCGTCTTAGCTGGTATTATTTGGATCGCTTTAGTTTTAAAAATTTTCAGAGAACAAAAATCATATATGATAACAATTGCCTATTTACTTTTAATCTATGTTCTTACTGAATATCTAAATGGTAATGGTGCAATTGCTGCCTTATTCTTTGGGATAATGCTTAAAAATTCCAAAGAATTAAGAGAACTATATCAATCAATAATATCAAAAGACGATGATACTTTCTACACAAAAGGTACAAATTTTACATCAGCAACAACACCAACAGAAGAATTTTTCTATCATCAAATTTCCTTTTTTCTAAAGACTTTCTTTTTTGTATATATAGGATTATTACTAGATATTTCCAATATTAAGCTTCTAATAGTGGGTGCTGTAATTGCAGCGGCCATAGTTTTGGTTAGAAAAAGTTGTTCTATTCTAACTAAGAAATTACCCAAATTCGACAGAAACATTATAAATTCTACTTTTGGAAGAGGATTAGCTGCCGCAGTCCTAGCCCAATATGTAAGTCAGTTCAATATTCCTGGTGCAGAACAAGTTCCTCAACTTGCTACCACAATCATAGTCTTCAGTATTCTCTTTAGTTCTATTATGGTATTCATTGCAATCGGGAATGTGAGAAATACTAACCTAGCTGATAAAAATGTTTAATTACTACTAACGTATTACTATCAACTAACAATAGAAAAGTTTAAAAACAACAATTTTTTGCAGTAAGAACTAAGTTGATAGAACTTGGGGGCAACATTACGCTTGAAGGTTTCGAGAATCTTGAACCGGGGGCGTTGATAATTGTAAAAAAAGTGGTGGGAAATTATACTAAAAAGATCTCTAATAACATAAGCAATTTTGAAAAGATTTTGATATGTTTAAATAAGTTGGATTTCAATCACCATGTTCAAGTTAAATTGCAGAGTAATGGTGAAATTGATATTCAAGAGGCAGCAGACTCAAACCTTTTCTTCGCTTTGGATAAAGCTTTAAGCAAATTTAATAGCTATTAAATTATTAAAAAATAGTTGATCAATTTATATATTGAAAATGAACAATTTTGATTTTTTTATTCAAGAAGAATATAGAGGGAAAAAAATAAATTTACTAAAAGGGATGTCTGACTGGTCCACCGAAAATATTTACTTGTTAATCCCTAGGCAAGCATATTATCTAGATATTAATCCTTTAGAAACTGAAGAAGAATTTCTAGGTAATCAAGATGATTCAGACAAACAACAATTAAACTATTATAAGGAAAATGGTAAATACATAATTACTCAAGATCTTGAACATCAAATAATTACCTGTGAACTAATGAGGAAACTAGAACGCCTATTTCAAGTGCAGTAGTAAAGTTTATAAAGAATCTCTATTAAAGGATATTATGGTAACTAGAATAGGTGGACTTAGAAGAAAGACTAGGTCTAAATTAAGGAAAAATGTAAAACAGAAGGGAAAATTATCTGTTACAAAATATCTTCAAGAATTCAATATAGGAGATAAAGTCTATTTAAAAGCTGAACCGTCAATTCATAAAGGAATGTACAGTCTTAGATATCATGGCAGTTCTGGGTTTATAAAAGGTAAACAAGGTAAATGCTACATAGTCCAATTAAAACATGATTCAAAAATTAAAAAATTCATTGTAAACCCAGTACATTTAAGGAAGGCATAGAATGAGCGAAATTTCAATACTTAACGAAAGACCAGTATCAATTTATGAAGTTCGTGAAAAATTAAATGAGATTAAAAAAAGAGATAAAGAACTCAGTTTCAGAGCTAAAAAAACAGAAGAATTTGTTAATAATGTTCAACTATTGAAAGAAAAAAAAGCCAAAGAGCTCTATGATGACCTAATTAATTTAAATATTGAAAAATTAAAACCGAGGCAAATAGTTAAAATCATTGATGTTATTCCAAAGGATTCAGATAGCCTAAAAACAATTTTCACTAATGAACCAATCGCATTATCTATAGAAGAATTTGAGAAGGTAATTGAAGTTGTCAAAAAATATGCATAGGATTATTAAAAATGAAAACAGAATTAAAAGAAGAACATGCAATAGTACTAGACTTTTTACCAAATGGATATCCCTTCGATGCAAGGCCTATGCATATGAAAACACCAATTGCTCAAGCAATTGGTAAGGAACATTTTATTCTACTTGAATTAGTGCCAAAAAAAGGTCAATTCTTGCAACCCTACCAAGAAGTATATATGGGTATTGGTAAAAGAGATCATATTCATCATATCATAGGAAAGATTGCAATAGACAAACTTACGCAAACAGCTAAGTTAGAACTGGAAATAGTAGTAAAGGACATAGTAATAAAAAATGAACAAAGATTTGTTCATTTTTTCAATAATGCTGGTCCTATTAACACTAGAAGGCATCAGCTTGAACTTCTTCCAGGTATTGGAAAAAAACATATGTGGGAAATTCTTGAAAAAAGAAAAGAAAAACCATTTGAAAACTTTGATGACATAAAAACTAGGGTAAAACTAATGCCAAATCCAGAAACTACCATAATCAAGAGAATAATGGCAGAATTAGAAGAACAAGACAGATACAGATTATTTGTGGGAACTTAAAAATATATTTTATTAATTTCAGGATTTATTATACGCCCAGTTGTTTCTAGGGTCTTAATCAAGGGAGGTACCAAAACCTTTTTAAATACTCCTCATAAATAAAAAACTATGATTGAAGATGCCAATTACAAGCATATTGTAAGAGTTGTCAATACAGATATTAAAGGTGAAGTTAAATTAGCTAGTGCTTTACGAAGAATTCAAGGAGTTGGTTTCACTTATTCTAATGCAGTTATCAAAACCCTTAATATGGAAGAAAATATCAAGATAGGTAATGTAAGCGATTCAGATCTTAAGAAAATAGAAGATGTAATAATTAATCCCGCTAAATATAACTTGCCATCATGGCTATTCAATAGAAGAAAGAATTTTGATTCAGGTTCAGATATTCATTTATTAACCTCAGACTTAAAACTCCAAAAGGATAATGATATTAAAAGAATGAAAAAAATTAGATCCTACAAGGGTGTCAGACATTCTATCGGTCAACCAGTTAGAGGTCAAAGAACTAGGAGTAACTTTAGAAAAGGTTCTGCAATAGGAGTAAATAAGAAGAAATCAAAAATAGCATCTGCCAAACCAGCAATTGGACCTAAAGAAAAAACAAAGGACAAAGGTAAGAAGTAAAAATGGGAGACCCAAGAAGACTAAAAAAAACTTATGAGACGCCAGCGCATCCTTGGCAAAAAGAGAGATTAGAAACAGAAAGAATACTTTTTGAAGAATATGGTTTAAAAAACAAAAGAGAAGTGTGGAAAGCGGGTTCTATTCTTAGAAGATACACAAGTCAAGCCAAAAAATTAATTTTGGCAACTTCAGAACAATCCAAAATAGAAGAGAAAAAACTATTAGAAAAATTATATCGATATAATTTAACAAAAAAGGATGCAAAAATTGACGATGTCCTATCACTTAATATCAAAAATATCTTAGACAGGAGATTGCAATCAATTATTTACAAAAAAAATCTGGCATTAACAATATATCAATCTAGACAATTTATTACACATGGTCATGTTTTAGTTAATGATCAAAAAGTAGATGTTCCATCATATTCAGTTAGTAGAGAAGAGGAAGCAAAAATCACAATAGATAAAAATTCCAAAGTTTATCAGAATATAATTATGAAACAAAAGAAAGAACAAAAAGAAATAAAAGAAGAAAAAGAAGTTGTCCCAGAGGTACAACAATAAAATGGATAGAAAGGAAAATATGAAGTGGGGTATTGCATACATATATTCAAGCTATAATAATACAATTATTCATATTACCGATATTACAGGATCTGAAACTATTTCTCAGGCTTCTGGTGGCATGGTAGTTAAAGCACACAGATTAGAAGGAAGTCCGACAGCAGCTATGAGTGCAGCAAAAATTGCTGCTGAAAAAGCCTTAGAAAAAGGTATTAATGCCATTCATATCAAGATCAGAGCACCTGGAGGCCATAATGGTCCAGTAAATACAGGTCCTGGGGCTCAAGCTGCAATTAGAGCTTTAACCAGAAGCGGATTAAGAATAGGAAACATAGAAGAAGTTACTCCAATACCTCATGACGGATGTAGGAAAAGCCATGGAAAAAGGGGTCGTAGGGTGTAAAATATACTTTAGATTATATATTTTATATTATATATTCTTTAGCTTTATCCTCATCTTTTATTCCATACACATTTTCTTTAGCATAGCCTCCTTTCTTCAAAAGTCTTTCACCAATTACTGTAACTATACCATTATCAATTAACGACTGTGAATAAGTGGGAGCTCCATTCAAATGCGATGTGATTGCTTTTCTCCCTACGTTTAACTCTATACAAAGTCCCAATATACTCTTTGGTTTTTCCAATAATGATTTTATGATAAGTTTCTTAGTTTCTTTTGCATTTCTCTTAAACCACATCCTAGACTTTCTTCTATATAATGCCTCAAAACTTATTTGTTTGTAAGAAATCGGCAACGAGCTTATACTCTCATATAATAATTTAAAACTGGAGGTACTAAATTCTATATTCCAAAATTTTTTGAAATAACTCCAACTACTATTACCTTCTGTAAAGTTTGTGGCTCTCTGTCTATGAGATATTTTATTTAGTTTATAACAATAACAAACTATTTCCCGTATGTCCATAACAAATCGTTCATTATCTCCTAACTCTATCCTGATTGCATCATTCACAGTTGCTTCATCAATAATCATTGCTTTAATAAACTCATCCAATAAGACTTTATTATCTCTTGCAAGTCTCTTAAATTTAGGAGACAAATAAACCTTCAAAGATCTAAAGTCCTCAATATCTAAAATATTTGAGGCAATATATCCAATTGTATTAGAAAAATAAAGCTGATTTTCCTTTGATATGAAATTCAAGGGTACATCTCCAAAATTCTTTAATCTGTTCTTGTGATACTCTAGTAAATCTTCTGAATATGTGTAGAAATAGCCACCTTTTTTATTTCTAAATGAACCATCAAACATTAAGTGACTGGCAACGTAGAACAAGTCTTTCATATTGAAAGGTAGCCTAGGATTTCTAATTTTTGTTCCATCTTCCTTATTACCTAAGGTTTCTATGTTAGTTTCAATTTCCTTATTTGATATGCCAACAAAACTACTTATGATTCTTAGTTCTTTAATCGTAAATCTAATTTTTCTGGTAAATAATCTAGAAGAATGTAGCTGATTGCAATCCAGAAAAATACAAAAACAATCACTTTTGTCGTAATTTACTTTTTCTAAAATCTTTTTTATAAGAATTGAATGATATTCTTCATTTAAACTTACATAAAGATCTTGAGGAAGCTGCCAGTAATGAATATCTAAGTCACCCATATAATTTAAGCAAAAAACGCTTTTAAATATCTTACGCGCATAGATGTCCAGTGTGTCGTGTGAAATAGAGAGATTCAAAAATATTAAAGCATAAGGAATAAATTAAATTAATTAATTCATGTAATTAGCTATTTATGCTTTTAGAAAACGCAATGCATCTTTCCCCAAGAGAATGCCAATTTAACTTTTCACTTATTACATCTAAATCTTTTAAATCATCTATTATGAATTTTTTTTGAATAATTTGAAGTTCTAATCTTGCAAAATTTATAAAATTTCTCTTGCCTTCAGGAGCAAGTAATAATACTTCCTCAATTCTGCCTAAACCATTATTGTATTGTGCAAGACTAAAATAACCATAAGCTATTCCTAAATAAACTTGAAGCAAATCTTTGTCCATAGAAGTTGGTTCCCGACTATTAAACCATTTCAAATATTCATCAATATGATAACTACCTATTAGGATTTTTAAGTTTCTCAATTGGTCTTCATTCATGTTTTAGAGAAATTATCCAAATCTATTTAAAATTTACTGAATACAAATTTTATGATTATAAAAGATCAAAATTGAGATTTTTGACTATGTTTAAAAAAACTTCAATAGACTTAAAAATTATTAAAGAAAAATTAGATAGAGATTTAGTTGCTCTAATCCAATTTCCCGACAGTGAAGAAACAATTAAAGCATTGAGAATTCTTACAAATTATAATAGGTTTGTATCAGCATATAATGATGATTGTTTTGGTCTGCAGAGCATTGAAGATTTGGAGTTGCTCTTTACTAAGAAAGTCATATACCGAATCACTGATATTAAAAATAAATATTAAGATGTTTCAAGTCAAAATGAATTATTCCAAATTGTTCCAAAGACAGACTTTGTTCAATTAAGTTTATTAATTTTTCTGATTACTTTTATTTATTAACATGAAACAAACTATTAGACATATTCCTATGTATGCAGCTGCTTTACTAATACATTCATCTTTATTATTTTCATATCCAAATTCACATTCATCAGAAATCCAATTTAGTAAATTGAATACTGATTCTATTTCTGATATTGTTACCAGATATAAGAACTACCAACCTAGTCCGCACACAAGTCCAAAAAGGCTGTATAAAGAATCAGAAAATTTCTTTCAGTGGGATTCTCCAAAAATGAATTTATCTGCATGGATGGCATCAGAAGGCAATAAATTTTTATTTAATATTTGGAGATTTAACTTCTTAGATTCAGATTCTTGTCAAAGTATATCCCAAAGAAATACATACATTACTGCTGTACCTTTAGCAGATTCATTGGTTGTTGCCAAAATTGAGGAATATTACTGGGAGCATGATTGCGTAAGTCATTCAATAAGAAAAAATTTAGCAACAATTGGATTAACAGATCAAGGTCTTTACTTAGCTTCAGATAGTATTTATTTCCAAATTCCAAGTTCAAAATTCCCTGCAATTTACAGTGAATTTGTAAATCTAGTTTATGAAGACTATAAGAAAATCAAGTAAAAACCACACCACAACCTTTTTAAATCCTAGCCTTTACTATAAATTTCTACTTGAAAATGGATATTCAAATACTTAAAGAAGAAGAGCTCTATTTGAGATTTATAATTAAGGATGTTACTAGTTCTTACATTAATACACTTAGAAGAATGATGAATACAGAAGTACCAATTATGGCAATTGATGAAGTAAACTTCATTGTAAATGATTCGGCTTTATATGATGAAATGATAGCTCATCGTTTAGCTCTAACACCTTTAAAAACAGACCTTCAAAGTTATGAATTAAAGGAAAAATGTACTTGCAAAGGTGTTGGATGTGCCAAATGTCAATTAGTTTTTTCACTTAAAGTTAAAGGACCAAATACTGTTTATGCATCTGATTTAAAGTCCCAGGATCCAAAAGTAATTCCAGTTCATGCAAGAATGCCTATTACAAAATTAAGTGATAATCAAGTTCTTGAAATTGAAGCAACTGCAAAACTTGGTATAGGAAAAGAACATATAAAATTCTCTCCTGGATTAATTTATTATCAAGCATATCCTGAAATAAAGTTAAAAGGTGAAATTCCAAATCCTGAAAAATATAAAGACATTTGTCCAACCCATGTATTTGAAGTTGAAAATAATAAACTTGTGATTAAAAATTTGTTAAATTGCGATATGTGTATGGCTTGTGTAGAAGCAAATCCTGATGATAGCATTGAAGTTAGACCAAGTAAAACAGATTTTATTTTGACTATTGAAGCCTATGGTCAATTATCAGCAAGACAAATTTTTGAAGAAGCAATTCATATTTTTGATGAAAAATTAGATTCTTTTAACAAAAAAATTAAAGAAGGGGAAGAAAGTAAGATTTCTAAGATTACAGAAAGGATAAAAATTAAGAAAAAAGCCCAACCTATTTAACTTTTATTAATTATTGGCTATAAACGATAAAAAGAATATTGCAGTTAAATTTATAAGTTCTGAACTAGAAAATTTATTAATTAGAGTCACTTTTAGGCTTCAAAGTGTCCTCTAAGTACAATAATATTTATATATTACAAATTCCACACTTTTATTCTTAAGTGGGGGTAATTATGAAAAAAAGGTGGATAATAATCTTAGCTATAGGTATAACATTAAGTCTCACACTGATATTTTCCAAGTTTATTAATTCTCCAACAGAAGAAATCCATTATAATGGAAAGGATATAGAAGTTAATTCTGAGACAATTGCTTCAGATGATATTGAAAAGGAATATCAACAATCAAAAAATCTTGGGTTTAGTAATTTAGAAGTATCAAAAGATGATATAGCAAACTCCCTCATAAATGAAAAATTACTTCTTCAAAGAGCAGATAAAATCGGAATAATAGTATCTGATGAAGAGCAGGAAAATACTTTTAATAATTTTTTAACAAATTCTAAATTATCTGAAGAAGAACTTAATACACAGCTTGAATCAACAGGATCCAATTTGGAAGAATTTAAACTTGAATTAAAAAATTATTTAATAATATCAAAATTGATTGATAAAGAAGTTAAACCAAATGAAATTACATTAAGTGATAAAGAATTTAATGAGCTGACGCAAGATGACCTAGATCTTCAAAATGTTAAATTCCTAATTGAAGATGAACTAATAATCCAGAAAAAACAAGAAGCTATTGATAATTATATTGAAAAATTAAGAAACGGAGCTGATATTAATTAAACTTTTACCTATTAAAAGAGTTGAATTTATACTTATCTTGATATTACTATTTCTCAACTTTGCTGTTTCTTTTATTCCGCTACAAAAACATTTCGTTAAGCATTGCATGCATAGAAAACCAGCCACTCGAAGGGCCAAAAATGGTCGGAGAGACAGGCTTCTAAGTTATGAACGTCACAAACATTATAGGAAATCTAACCACGTCACGACTGGTATCGGTATTAGTGGGGCCGGCCTGATGAATAGGAGAAATGGGATGAGGAATATTTGGATGTTGGGAGTGATATTTGTAGCTTTATTAGGGTTTTCCCAAGTTGTATGGGCATTAGAACCTTGGGAAATGAAAAAAGAACATATTGGGGTTATTATAGATTCAGGACATGCATTATATGGAACCAATGATCCAGATAGTGCTAATGCTAATAGTCAAAACTTTCTTAGATATGATACAAAGAACGCAAAAGGAAAAACTAGAGGAAGATCTTGTATTGATCCTTCATTAATACCGTCTAATGACATTGATGACACTTGCGGTAAATACCTAAGATTTAATAATTTAAATAGGGTTGTAACTAGAATACAAAATGACTATGTGGAACCAGAAGGAATGGTTTTTTTTAGCCGTGGTTTACAAGACATACTAAAAACCAATAATATTGCATCTGAAAATACCAGAGATCTTTCTACCCCATTAGATGTAATGTTGGGAAATCCTTTCAGAATAGATGCTGTAACATTTAAATTCACTACTAATGAAGATGATGAAACAATCGTTCCGCTATTTATCTATAATCCCAATACAGTCCTTAGTATTCCACAAATAAATTTACAAGTAACTGTTACTATTACACCAAGTAGAGATGCAATGTCGATTACAGTTTCTCAGCAGAATTCAGGTGTTATTTATCAGCAAAATATTAATCAAAATACTCCTCAAAACGAGTTTAATAGAGTATTAGCAATCTCAGTCCCTAACCTTCCCTTTCTAAATATTCAAAGTCCCCCTGGAGTTGAGATCGATAGATTAGAGTCAATAGTAGAACCGATTAATAATATTCACATAAACTATGAAATAGAAACTGATGATTACTGGTTAGGCGTCAGACGTTCGAATATCGAAAATGATTGGAGACACGGAGCAGTAACATATTTATGTGAAATGCGGGATCCTTCGTTCTGCCCTTTATCGTCATCGAACCCAACAGACCCCAGTGATGAAAATTTAATAAGAGAATTATTTGGTGAGGAGGTACAGGACAATGATAGAGAAAAGGATTGGATATTGATAAGTTACCATTCGAATTCGGGGGGGAATTCTGATACAAGAGGTTTATTTTCATCACGCCCTAATTTTAAGAGAGATGTTCAAATTGGTTCAAGTGATCAAGTCATAAGTTGTCATAATTTTTTAGAACCTCAAAATAATATCAACGGTGACCCAAGTCGTAAAAATGATCTATTAACACTTTCAAAAGCACGTTTTACCCAATTTTTAGCTGATGCCATTGTATCAGAAATCCAGAGAAATAACATAAATTGGCCACAACGTGGAAGAATTATTGATGAAGCTGTCTGCGATAAGGAAGGAGCAGTCATCTTATCAGGTAGTATACCTTCTTCAATTATTGAACTTACTTTTCATGATAACATCAATAGCCTTAACACGTTACTAGCATATAATAAAATTAATGAAAAGAATATTGTAGCTCAAGGAACATTCGAAGGCATCAAAAAATTCTTCAATGCTAATGTGGAAAGTACTGATGATCAAGGTCAAAATTGGGATGTTTTCAATATGATCTCTGATTACCCTAATATTGATGATGTTTGGGCTAAAGGTACCGGGTTTCCAAAAAATCATAATATCAGACTTAATGTTGTGCGACACAAGAATTATAATACCGATTATACAAGGGGGGAAGATATAAAAAAAATAGCAGTTAATTCTCAAGAAAATGCTGCTAAAATAGGAATTATAACTGACAATTTTGGGAATTTCGGTCCTGTAAAAGTCTGGACTCCAACAATGGAAGGTGAATTTGATATCGTTGCTAAAATATATGATTATGAAAAATTTCAGTGGGTTGATGCTGTAGACAGTATGGAACTAGGTTCGGACGGCAAAAGCAAACCGGGTTTTGAAGTTATGAAATGCGGTAGTATTTGCAGTTATATCTATAGTTCTGATGAATCAAGTGCTCTAAAAACAAACTTTTTCACAAATGAAAAAGTTTATGCTGCATTCGCACTTGAGAATGATGGCAATGAAGAAGTCCAAGCAAAAATATTTGTTATAAAAAATGAAGTAGCTGAGGCTGGTCCTTCATGGCAAAATTTAGCAGACCAAAGTTCTGACGGTCCTGAAGAAATAACAATACCCGCAGGTGTTGGACAAGTTGAAAGCGGTAAACAGGTTGTATGGTTACCCCCTCTAACTGAAGGCGTGTACAGACTCGTTGTTGACTTAAATAACAACGGATTGTTTGATTCTGCTGACAGAATGGCTGCTGATCCTTTTACAGTACGTAATATAATTACACAGCTTGATGCGGATGTAGATCCAGAAGGCAATGTTCATGTTATTGGAATTGCAGAAAACACAAATTCCAACCCACCACCAATAATTGCAACAAGATTAATGTATGCAAGAATTCCTCATGACTCTAATTATAAGATAGATCTCGAACATCCAGAATTATTTGATTGGAGTGTAGCAAAAGAAGTAAAATTTACAGAAATCCCAAGAACACCCGCAAGAATTTCAAATCCTAAGATTGCTGTTGATATGAATGGCGAACCGTATATTATTTGGGAAAGGCAAACTGCAGATAATAAATGGCTTCAATGGACAAAGTTAACTAAGGATGGTTTAATAGATACCCAATTCTTTTTTGTTATCAAAAAACAGCAATCTGAAGGTACTCTGGGAGAACCACACCAACTTTTTGAAAATGTTTTCCTTGCTGAAGGTGGATTACTTAATATATCTTCATTTAGGAGTTCAATAAACGTAAGTGAATCAGTAGCTGTTGCTCCAATAATATTTTATAGATCCCAACCATTTGTGGAATATGATCTAAGAGAGCCAGATATTGCAATAGATCCACAAGATAATAGGCCAATTATAACAGCTATCATAAATGCAAAAGCTCCATCAACTTTATTTATGCAAAAGATTCTTCCAATTCTATCACTAGGTATTAATCCAAACTTTTTCATATACCCATCAGGCACATTTTCTCAAGGTTTTAACCTAATTAATGAAGCAATAATCCCACCTCTATATTTTGCTGAAAGTGTACAGGTAGCAAAACTTATTGGAACTGAACTTGGTGTTTTTTCATTTGGTTGGCCAAGTGATTATACTCCTGGTGGTGTGAGATATGGACAAGATGTAGCAGTATTTACCGATACCATGAATGATATTGCAGACCTTGTTAATGATATGGCAATTCCTAGTGAACGTTCCGATCACTGGAAGTGGAGACATTTGGATAGTGCAAGTTTACGTACTAATTTTGATATGTTTTCAAATCCACAAATAGAAGTGGATACTCTTAGTAATCTACATGTTATTTATCACAAAGGTTCATCGATATTTGTAGGTGCTACAGGAGATGTTTGGGATCCTGATAATCCAAACCACCTCAACTTTGCACCAATTTTAAGAGAAATGGATGTCTTTGTCAATAATTCTTTTAGCGTAGTCATGTATAAAAAAGTTCCAATTACATCACAGGATCTACCATCAAATTTTAACATGATTAAAATTCCTCAAGCAGGATCAGATCCAATTCAAGTGTCCCTAGAAGCATCTCAGGTTAAACCAAATTCTATTGACTTGGCAATTGATTCTGATGGAGAAAGCCACATTGTTTGGCAATCAAATAATAAATTGAAATATACAAAGAGTCCAGATTTTGAAGATAATAATGTATCCCAAATTTTGTCTGCAGAATTAGGAATTTCAAAAATTATTATAGATACAAAAAATAATCCAATAGTTTTATGGAATGATAAATTAGGTCTTGAAGAGAAATTATTATTAAAAAAAGTTCTAACCATCAATAGAACTGCAAGTTTTAGTCATACAGAAGAGATTGCAAGTTCTACTAATATCAGAAATCCCCTGTTAGCTATAAATTCTATTTCCAATAATAACACTGGGGCTAATAGAATATATTCTCTTTGGATAAATTCAAATGATGTTGGTTCTAGAGTATTACTCAAAAGGACAATGCCACATACAACTATTTTACTCATTTTAGATGGTTTTAATAGCTCTGTATTCTATGATAATCTAAATTCTATGGATATTTTGAAAGATCTCATCGAAAATAATCCAACAGTTAATGGATCTGCTGTTATTCCAAGTCCTTTCCAAACATTTTCATCACAAGCTTCTCTTATAACAGCATTGCAACCTGAAAATCATGGTATTCTGGGGGATAATTTCACAAGAGGCGATGGTCAGAATATATCATATATTCCTGATAACTCACATGATGTTAATCAAGATCTCAATGTAAGTACAATATATGATTTTCTCAGCACGCACAATAGGAGTAAAGCAGTAATCGCAAGTATAATTACAAAAGGGGTGGGAGGTCAATTAAACGATAAAATCATACCTCCAACGACAATAGATTGGAATTCCGGTTCAAATAATGCAGAAGATTCTATTAATTCTTATTTTAATATTTTGAATACCAATGATCAAAATACCTCAAATGATCCAGCAGAATTAATAACTGTTTATGTGTTGAAAAATACACACAATCAGATATCTGATTATGCTTCTTATGCAGCAAATGTCGATGATACTATAGGCCTTCTAATAGATAAACTCCAAAACATGAAGATGTTTAACGATACTGTTTTGATTATTACCTCAGACCACGGTGAAAGTGGCAATATAAACGATACATTAGTACCTATTATAATTACTGGTCCTGGACTTAATTATTTCAGTGCGCAAGGACAAAGTTTTGAAATAGAAGAAAATATCGATATAACAGATATCGGAACAACAACAACATTTTTCGTAGCTGGTAAAAGTTTAGTTGATTCAATGGTTGGCGTTGACGGTCAAAACTTATTTGATCCTCAACTCTCCTTTACTGCTGAATCTCCTGTTAGATTGCACTTATACGATGAAGAAGGTAATCATGTAGGCCCCAAAGCAAATAATATCGAGACTGAAATCCCTCTTTCCTATTACACAGAAGATCCAGAAACTGATGCCAAGGAAATTATTTTACTTCAAGCTCCAGAAAAATATAGATTCGAACTGGAATCATATGCTGAAGGGCCAGTTCATTTATCATTAAGGCATTCTAAATTAGGACAAAAAATTTTAATAGAATATCCTGAATTTATTATTGTTAATCATTCAAGAGGTAAAATCGATGCCATAAATGATGATTTTATCTTGGTATTAGACAAAGATAATAACGGTATTTTTGAAGAGACAATTGAACCTTCAACATCATTACAAATTAATCAGAGGAACAATTCAGCAACAATAGATATTCTTAATCTCGAATTAAGAGAACCTATTGAAGTTGATGTTGTAGATAATACTAACGCAAAAATAATTTTAGAAGCCTATGAAGAAATTTCCAATGAAAATATACAGATTGAAAAATTAAACTTCATAGAATCAAATGGTTTAATTACTGACAATGTGTTTGGAGTAGATTTTGCAATTAACATTTCTATGAGTTCTAATATATTAGCTAATACTAGTAGTGAATTAGCAATAGTAATACCAGAAGATATAATTAAAAATAAAGGTATAGCTAAATATTCTTTGTCCATATTTGAACTTGTCTCAAATGAAAGTATTAATCTTAATTTTAGCGAAGAATCTGAGGCAATAATAATTGTAGATGGAAATGATGTTTATGTTGATACTTTTGCATTTTTTGATGACAAAACAAACATTTTAACTACAGGAATTTCCGGTCCAGGAACTTTCGTAATACTTGCAACAGATAAAATACCATCAATTACTGACATTATTATAAATCCAGCAAAAACTTCAATTAGCACTTCAAATATTTCTGTTACATCTTCTGTAATAGACAATCAAGCTGTATCAAATGTTAGTATAATGTTCAATGGCAATACAATTGAAATGCAACATCTTGGTGGCTCCCAGTATACAGCAACACTTATTGGTCCAACCCAATCAGGAAAATATCCTATTTTAATTAGTGCCGTAGATAATAATGGTAACCTTGCTGAAAAAACAATTTTCTATGAACTTGATGATGTAGCACCAAATATAACAATAAAATATCCTGGGGATAATAGCTTCTTAATAAGAAATACCTTTGACTTTACATATTTTGTTGATGAATTATCAAATCAAACATTTATATTAGATGGATTAGAAACAAATACAAATATTACATCACCTTATAGAACAACTAAAATTAGACTAAATAATTTGTCAGCAGGTCCGCATGAGTTGTCAATAAGAGCAATTGATGATGTAGCTAACGAAGCTCTTAAAACTATAAATATTAATGTAGACAGCCATAATACACTAGTTTCAAATCTTCAACTACCTCTCGCATCAAAACCAGGTTTAGTTATTCCGATTAGTTTCAAAGTGGAAAATACATTATCTTTTGATGAGTCAGAAGTCTTAGCAGAATTGGTTGTAGATAATACAGTAGTTTCTACTCAAAACCTCTCTTTAGGAGGAAATGAAATAAAGCAATTAAGCTTTGAATATATCTCAATTGCTGGCAGGCATAATATAACAATAAGAACAGTTCCAATTGTAGGAGAAAGATTCTTAGATGATAATCGTTTAAGTGCAGAATTACTTGTCACAAATAAAATACCTTTACTTCTTGTTGAAGATGATGGTATACAAGAAACTAATGCATTCATAAATGCAATAGCCACAGCAAATGTTGGTGGCATGCCTGGATTTGATTATGTTCTATGGGATATTGAAGAAAAAGGAATTCCTTCTACAAATATACTACAGCAATTAAGGGGGGTTATTTGGTACACAGGAACTTCTGAAGAAACATTAAGTGCTCAAGAAAGGAAGAATATTGAAGAATATGTTGAAAGTGGTGGTAACTTGTTCATCTCAGGAAGTAAAATTGGTAGTGATATTGGATCAACAGATATCTATAATAATGTATTTAAATCGAAATTTGTAAGTCAATCTACTCAAAATATTGTAGAAGGTAAACTATTTACAATTGGTCAAGGCTTCTTATTTGAACTAAATCAGGCAGGAGAAGTTATAACTCCAAGCAGTGGAACAAAAACAGCATTTGTATATACAGGAGACGGAGCTGCAGGTCTCACATATAATGATGAGATCAAACATATTACTTATTTATCATTTGCATTTGAAAGTATGCCTACTTTTGATGAGCAAAGAAATTTAATGAGTAAAGTACTTGATTTCTTTGAAATTGATGTAGCTGCCCCAATAATTTCAGATATAAAACCATTATCAGGAACAAAATACCCAATTAACACATCAAACATATCAGTAAGCATTAAAACAGATGAAATCGCAAATTGTAGACAAAGCATTACACCAGTATTATTTGAATCAATGAATCCATTTGATGTTACAAACTCAAAAACACATTCCACTTCAGTTCAAGATATACAAAATGGTGTTAATACAACCATTAGAATTGCTTGTAAGGACTCTGATGGAAATATTGGTATTGCTGAATCTCAAATCTTTATATGGAATAGAACATTTAATGCGCCTGTAATTCAACCTATTGATGATTTAACAATTCTTGAAAATGGGACATTACAACTTCAAGTCCAAGTTTCAGATCCTGAAAATGATGATTTTCAAGTTATACTTGAAGACTTTGAAAGATTAGGAATAACTAGAATTGCAAACCACTTCACATTTGATAATACAAGTACTTTTAATTTAGAATCAAATTTCGAAGATGCAGGACAGTATTTCTTAAGAATTAAAGTTATAGATTTATATAATATAAGCTCAGAAGAATTTAAATTGACAATTGAAAATGTAGATAGACCTCCAATAATAGAGCAAATAAATCCTCAATTCCTAATGGAAGGTAATTATTATAATCTAACAGTTATTGCATCTGATCCTGATAATGATCAAATAACATTCTTTGACAGTACTGAATTATTCAATATTAATCAATATCTTGGAAAGATTGCATTTACACCAAAGCAAAGTCAAATTGGTATTTATACTGTAAACATTACTGCACGAAGTTTACTTTATGAAATTGTGCAGGAGGTTCAATTCATTGTAGTAGATAATGAAAATAGATCAGCTCTTCCAGTAATAGAATTTATCCCCCCAAAAACAGCTTTTGTAGATCATCCTTTTGAACTTCAAGTAATTGCAAATGATTCAGATAGTAGTCAACTTATCTATTTTGATAACTCAGATTTCTTTGATATAACTCCAACAGGATTCATAAATTTCACCCCAACAGAATCACAACTAGGTAGTCATGTATTTACAATTCAAGTTACAGATGGCACATCATTAGTACATAGACAAATTAACATTTTAATCACTAGACCTCCCTTTGTTAGATTATTACCCATTGGAAATATAACTGCTATTGCAGGAGAATTAATTACAATCAGACCAAATATAACATTTGTAAACGGAACATAATTAAAATGAATTTAAAAACATTTTATCAGGATAAGAAAGGATGGATAAAAAGAAATCCAATATTTTTGTTAATTTCTTTAATAATTGTAATTGTAACTATTATCTTATTTGTAGGTTTTACAAAAGCAGATGGTACTTGTGTAGCTCCACCAACTGGATTAGTTAGTTGGTGGCCTGCTGATGGAAATACTAATGATATTACTGATGGTAACAACGGAACTCTTAGGGGTGGAACAACTTTTGCCACAGGTAAAGTAGGTCAAGCATTTACCTTAGATGGCATAGATGATTATGTTGAAGTTGCAGACGCCTCAAACTTAGATATCACTAATGCATTAACAATTGACGCTTGGATTTATCCGCAAGCTATCGAAGCATGGGATAGGGTAGTTTATAAAGGAGAAGGCGATTCACTCAATAATGTTGCTTATGTTCTCGGATTAAGTGCTAATGGTGGAGTTTATTTTGGATTGTTTCAAGGTAATTCACAGTTATATATTAATGGTGGGGCAACAACGATCCTTATAAACAATTGGACTCATATAGCAGGTACTTGGAATGGATCCTTGATGCAAATTTATGTAAACGGAGTTCAACAGACAGAAACACAAGGACTAACAGGATCGATAAATAGTGTTAATGCACCTCTTAAAATAGGTATTGGTGCTTCAGGTGGTTCACCTCATGCATTCTTTGGTCTTATAGATGAACCAGGTGTTTACAATCGAGCACTTAACCAAACAGAAATCCAATCTATTTATGATGCTGGAACAGCAGGGAAGTGTAAAGTTCAAGATACTACTCCACCTGCAGTTTTAGGCGAACCTAATTTAACAGTTACATTAAATACTGCAACTGTGAAATTCACTTTAAATGAACCATCAAATACCACAACAATTTATGGTACTATATCAGGTGGACCTTATCCAAATTCAGTTTCTAACTCTTATTTCAGTACCCAACCATATTATACCCTAACTAATTTGAGTTCTTCTACAACTTATTATTATAAGACAACTTTCTGTGATCAGAATGGAAATTGTTTTACTTCTCAAGAGCTTAGTTTTTCAACATCTATACTTAATTGTGCTGCCCCCCCATCTAATTTAGTCTCGTGGTGGCCAGGAAATGGCATCAGCACAGATATAGTTGATGGTAATCATGGAACATTAATGAATGGGGCAACATATACTACGGGATTAGTTAATCAAGCATTTAGGTTTGATGGTGTAAACGATTATGTAAATATTAATCCTGATTTTTTGGATGGTGTGTGCCAGGGAACAATTGATTTATGGTTTAAGAGAGGACCATGGACAGAAGGTTATACAACTCTATTTACTAAATCAAATGGTGGGAGTTGGGTAAATAACCATATACAAATTTCTAGAGACAGCACAACAGATTACATTGCCCTTACAATATCCAATAATGCTCAGTCAACACAAAATAATGTGCGAGTTGGTCCAATAAATGAAAACATATGGTATCATATTGCCATGACTTGGAGCGGTTCTAATCTTAAGGGTTATTTAAATGGAGTAGAGCAATCTTCTGTTGCAACGACAATATGTCTTCCAAGTGATAGTACCTTAGTTGCAATAGGCAAAGGTGCAGCTGGTACAAATAGATATTTCAATGGATCAATTGACGAAATAGAAATCTTCAATCGAGCACTTAACCTAACTGAAATTCAATCAATTTATAATTCAGGTTCAAGTGGCATATGTTTACCAGATGCGGACAACGACACAATTTATGATTATTCGGACCGCTGTCCTGGGACTAATCAGCAGGATAACACAACTTTTGAAATTGCAACAGGTTGCAAACAATCGCAAGTGGATTCAAATCTAGATGGCTTTTGTAATCCAGGCATTAATTTTAGCACTGTACTTTGCGTTTTTTCTTGCGCAACACCGCCATCTAACATAGTTAGCTGGTGGCCAGGAGACGGCAATGCTGATGATATTATTGATAGTAATAGTGGTACGCTTCAAGGTGGAGCTTCCTATTCAACAGGACTAATTAACCAAGCATTTAGTTTCAGCACAAATGGCTATGCAATCACGCCTTCTCGTCCTGTTTCGAGTTTAATTGCCAATACTTTTACTATAGAATTCTGGGCAAATCCTGGATCAGTTTCAGATAGGCCGACATTTGGATTTGCTGGCAGTGGGGTTAGCAATTCAGCAAATCCGGTTGCTTCCTATGACACTGGTCTTAACTTTGGTAACGGTGCAGGTTATCAACTTATGCAGGCATTGCCAAATGCTGCCGCAAATGCATGGACTCATTATGTAATTGTTGATGATGGTTCTAATTATCGTGTTTATGTAAATGGTGTTCAGCAATATAGCCAAGCAATATCAGTTAATCCTACCTCTTCTTCCAATAGACAATTTTTATTTGGTCAATCCGGCTTTAGCAGTGGTTATGAACATTATTTTAATGGAAAAATAGATGAATTCATAATCTATAATCGTTCACTTAACCAAACTGAGGTCCAGTCAGTTTATTCTTCTGGATTATATGGGAAATGCGCACCAGATGCGGACAACGACACAATTTATGATGTAATAGACAATTGTCCTCTTGTCTCGAATTTCAATCAAAGTAATAGTGATTCAATACAGCTAGGAAAATATCCAAATTACTCAGGTTGGTCTGATAGTAGGATATCAACTTGTGGATCACAAGGAATTATGGGTGGCTACAATATTTTTGGTACTGGAGCAAGTACTTCAAAAATATTTGACTTACCTTCAGGCACGCACACACTGAATTTTACTTTTGTAAAGATTGATTCTTGGGATAGTGAATTTGCCCGGGCTTATGTAAATGATATTCAAGTTTGGAACAAACAATATACACCCACAGATGGAATTCAGATATGTGGTGGAGGGTTTAATTGGTATGAAATTATTGATCCGATTAGCGTCCAATTTAATCATTCTGGTGGACCGCTTGTACTTAGATTTGATTCTACAATTGATGGTGGTCCTACTGATGAAAGCTGGGGTTTAGACAATATAAGAATTGTTGGAGATAGTTTTGGTGATGCTTGCGATAATTGTCCAAATGTCGGAAATCAAAACCAGAATTCAAATGTTTGCACAGATTCAGATAATGATGCTGTTTTAGATTCTGTGGATTATTGTCCAAGTACAAGCCAATCAGATACCAGTTTATTTGAAATTGCAACAGGTTGCAAACAATCTCAAGTGGACACAAATTTAGATAATATATGTAATGAAGGGTTAAATTTTGCAACAACACTTTGTACATTTGCATGTTCTCCAATATTAAATGGCCTTGTAACCTTATGGCCTGCAGAAGGTACACCAACAGATGTAATAGATTCTAATCATGGAACTATTCAAAATAGTGTTTCTTATGTAACAGGTAAAATAGGCCAGGCTTTTAGCTTTAGCAATAATGCCTACATAACTACATCCACTTATTTCCCTACACTGTTAAATAATTTTTCATTTACTCTATGGGTAAAACCAGCGTCAACACAAGTTACCTATGCTGATATTTTTGGCAATCATGCTGATGGGTATAAAGGTATAGTTTTGCAGCAGGATGTTTCAAATACAAATTCATATAGTTGGGCTTATGGATCTGGCTCAGCGTGGCTAGGAGTTCCACCAGTCCCATTCACTGCAAATACTTGGCAACATATAGCTGTTGTTAAGGATACTAATTATTGTTATCTGTATGTAAATGGTGTTGAAAGAAGCAGAGGAAATTGTCAAGCACCCGTAGTTCCAAATCCAAATTTAAATTTTATGATTGCACGAGGATATACAAGTGATCGTGCGTTTAATGGTGCTATTGATGATTTCGCAGTTTTTAATAGAACGTTGTCTGTTTCTGAAATACAAACAATTTATAATTCAGGTTCTGGGGGAATTTGCAAGCCGGACAATGATAATGATACAGTTCCGAATTTTCAAGATAAATGTTCTTCCACCAGCCAATCTGATACTAGTTTATTTGAACTTGCAACAGGCTGTAAACAAAGCCAAGTCGATTCTGATCTAGATGGAATCTGCAATCATGGTTTATCATTTGCAACATCTCTTTGTACGGCAAGCTGTTCAATTGCTCCCACAGGAATCGCTAGTTGGTGGCCTGGAGATGGGAATGCTAATGATATTGTTGATAATAATACTGGGATTCTTCAGGGAGGAGCTACATTTGCAACTGGTTTTGTAAATCAGTCATTTAGTTTTGACGGATCAAATGATTACATTGATACAGGATACGGTAGATTTTCCTCTATAGTTGACACATTTACAATTGAATTCTGGGCTTATCCTTTGGCAACAAGGACAGCGACTTCTGAGGCAACATCTGGTGCTACTGGAATAAGCGGCCAAAGATACGCAATCTTTCCTGAACATGGTGTGTATTTAGGTGGTGGATCAAACGCAGGAGCAGGCGTGTCTGTTGGTACCAATGGAATTAGTGTATTTGAACACGCCGCTAATTACATGCCATCATTATTGGTATATAATGCTCCCATATCAGGCTGGAATCATATAGCTGTAGTATACACAAATAAACAGCCTAAACTTTATTTAAACGGTCAATTAGTCAGAACTGGATTAACAAGTACAACGGTTGTGCATCCTGGAAATGATATTGGTGAAACTGGAACAACTTATGGTTATTACAGTGGCTTAATAGATGAAGTAGCAGTTTATAATAGACCGTTATCTTCATCTGAAATAGGACAGATTTATGGTGCCCAAGCTGCTGGCAAATGCAAAACACAACTGCCCCCTTCAGCTGTATTCCTAATTCCAAATGCATCTTCTTCTTTTAATCTTAATTCCACCATTAGATGGTCTATCAGTGATCCTGACAGTGAATTGTTCACTTCAAATGTATTTTACAATAATGGAACTCAAATAGTATTTATTGATCAGACTGCAAGTACAAATCTATTCTGGGATACTTCACTTTTAACAGAAGGACTTTATTCGTTATTGTTAAATGTATCAGATGGACAAAATTCCATAAGTATTAATTCCGATCAATTCAAAATTGATCACACAAGTCCTACTATAACATTAATAAGCCCCAGAGATAATGATATCAGATATGGAGGATCATTGCAATTTTCATTTAATGCATCAGATAATTTTGATATAGTATTATCTTGTTCGTTAGTTATTGATGAGCAAAGAAATTTAGCTATTTCAGCTATTCGTGGGGTTACAACTACACTTACTGTAGGAAACTTAAGTGAGGGGCTTCATAATTGGAAAGTTGTGTGCACTGATTCTGCAGGGCTTAGAAGTGAAAGTAATTCAAATACTTTCACCATGGATAACTCAGTTCCCTCAATAGAAGCTGTTAATTTTGCGAACACATTTACAGGAGAACAAGTAATATTAACAGTAAATGTTACTTCAGTTCGTCAACTTTCATCAGTTCAAGCAACAATTCCAACAGTTGCACAAAATGGTACTCAAATTAATAGTACAATATCACTTTCTTTTGATAATAATACTTTATTATTTACTGGAACCTTTGCAGCACCACCTCAACCAGGTACATATATTTCGTCAATTAGTGCCGCAAATATAATAGGTGGTGTAGCAATTCAACATGTACCATTTACTATTCTTCTAGGAGTAGATTTAGTTATTGAACCAGAATCTATTTCTATATTACCATTAACACCATTTACCGGTTCTATTACGTCTGTAACAGCTCTAGTAAAAAACATTGGTAACAGAGATGCATTTAATGTGAATGTTTCATTAAGTTCTTTAGGTCAAAATCTCTCAAGTGTAAAAATCAATGTCTCAGCCAATGGAACCACAACAGTTGTACTTCCGTGGGATACGAAGGGTTTTGCAGGTAATGTTCAAATTTCAATAAGAGCTTTAGGAATATTTACTGAATCAAATTCATCAAATAACATTGCACTTAAAACATTCTTTGTAGATGGACATGACTTATCTGTAACATCAATTAGTTTCATTCCAGCTTCTCCAGTATTTTCAGGAGAAACAGTAGGAATAATTGCAACCATCAGAAATAATATTAATGCAACTGCTGATTCTATCCGAGTAAATTTCTACGAAGGAACAGTTGATCTAGATCATTTAATTGGATTTAGTGATATAGTATCGATAAACGGTAGCACTCAAAAAACTTCAAGTATAAATTGGCAAACAGCAGGACTACTTGGAAATAGAACTATAATTGTTGAAGTAAATCCACAAAATTTCCCTGCAGAAGTTGAAAGAACAAATAATCGTGCCAATACAACATTTGAGCTCACTAGATTTGTTGCAGAACAAATTCCAGACTTAATTACTTTTTTGAAAACTCCCCTTTTAAATGAAACAAATCAAAGCATAAGGGGTATAACTTCAAATGATTTCACAGGAGACGGAAAAATAGATTTTGCAATTGTAACAAATTCCGGAAATTTAGTATTGTACGAAAATAATATAACTTCAGTATCTGAAATTGGAAATAAAAATATTGTTGTGTTCAATCGTAATCAGATTGTAAATCTAGGAGAATTTACTCAAGGATTAGCTTCTGCAGATTTCCAGTTTGATAATTTCCCAGACATTATTGTAGGAACTTTAAGTGGAAAAGTATATCTCTTTAGAAATACAAATGGCATAATTCCACAAAATGGCGAAGTTATTTTTGATGCAGGTGACGATGTCTATGGTTTAACAATAGGAGATGTTGATAATGATAATGATTTTGATATAATTACAGGTAATAGAATTGGTCATGTTGACTTTTTTATAAATAAAGGTCCCAATACATTAATATTTGAATTCAATAAAACTATCACCACAAGAGATCAACCTTATGGCTTAACAACAGGAGATTATGACCTTGATGGCCATATTGATATGATGATTGGAGATAGACTTGGTCAATTAGAGAGAATTGTATTTGAATCAAATAATTATAATGGATTCTTATTTGCTGACATTGGCGAATTTGCACACGGTTTAACAACTGCAGATATAGATTATAGTGGCAAACTTGACCTATTTGCACTAGGCTTTAATGGAAATATTAATTTGTATTATAGTAGAGAAGGTGGCTTAGTTGCAGAACCATTAATTGTGGGAAATAAAAGAGAATCTTCTGGACTTTCATCAGGAGATTATGACAGGGACAATGATATAGATTTAATTGTAGGGTCTAATACCGGTGAGATTACTTATTTTGAAAATTCTCTTAGAATTCAAAAAAGCTTTTCACCTTTAGCAAGCCCTCCGCTTAGACCAATTCAAATATTCACAAACTTCAAAAACCCATATGCAAGACAAATGATTAATGTAACACTTCAAGAAAAGCTTAGCGAAAATCTGACTTTTGTGCAGGATTCATTCAGAGTTGATGATTTAAATAGTGCTGACCTTCATTTCTATGACACATCGCTTGATACCCCACAATCAAGATACCATTTCTATTTAAATCTTCCAAGCACAGTATTTGTAAAAAGGTGTTCAGCAACAGGAGAGTGTGGGGGTGCAGGAAGTTTCATCTATTCAGGAACTGCAGATATAATCGGAAATTCAATTACTATATCAAATGTACTAGATATTTTTAATCACATGCAGTCTATATATTTGCGTGAAGGATTTTCACTTGAATACATTGTCAAGTCCATGACTCCAAGTCCTCAAATATCTGCAAAATCTCAAATTAATTATACCCTACTTGGACTGTTTAATACTCAACCTACAAGTTTCTTATTAAGTGATGATGTATCAAATTTAAATGATCAACTAGCAAATTCTAAGAATATAAATCCACTTCCATATAAAAATGATAAGGCATTTGCAGAAGCACTTATAAGAATCCCAGATTTTACTCCAATAGATATTATTTTCAGGAATCAAGAAACTATAGTACCCGGAGAAACAATAATCTATGATGTTGTAGTTCAAAATCTGAATAATATCTCTATAAATAATGTTAATATAACATTTTTTGCAGATGGAAATAGGTCCTTAGGTTCACAATTATTTAACATTGGAGCTTACGGAACCTCAATTATTAGGGGTCCTTCATTTACAAGTACATTCAACACACCAAGTATCAAAGTTATTGTAAACCCTGGAAATACTGAATTTGAAACAAATAACATAAATAATGAAATTACTGAATATATAGGTACGGCAAATGCCACAGACCTAGCAATTGTTAATATTATATCAGATAAATTAATCTATCAAGAAGGAGAACAAATTAGTTTTAATGTTACTGTAAGAAATGTAGGTACCGAACCAAATAGTTTTGGCTCGGTTGAAATAAAAGAACACTTTAGGGGTGATTGTGGTGGTGTTCCAGATAATCTTAAACTAAGTTGTATTGTAAGTAACGATACTCAAATACCTCCAGGCGGATTTTGTGATCACGGAATGACATCTAGTAATTCAAATACAGGTTCAATAAATCCTGGTGAAGAGAAAAGTTTATTATTTAATTATAGGCTTGGAAACTATAAGGCTAGATCCCAGGGTAACTATTTCATTAGTGCCATTCTTGGCAACATAAATGGAAGAAGCTCAAATATTGATTCATCTTTAATCAACAATGTTAAATTTACTCAAGAACCAATTGAAGTACTACCTTCACCAATAGATTTACAATTGGATTATGATTTACCACCTTTTGTATGTGGTCTAGAAAACTTACATCCCCTCTCACTGTCAATATTGAACGAGTCCACAGTTCAAATTACTTATGACCAATTTAATAATGGTGGCCAAGATATAAATACACCATTTGATACATTGCTTTACTTAGACAATAATGATTCCATCCCACTTGCAAGAGTTACAACTAGCTTTATTATGAATCATTCTTCCAAAACTGAGGTTAAACAATTTTATCTAACAAATTTAACACCTGGTGACCATAGAATTTATTTATATCTAGATTATGGCCAAAGCCAAGAACAATCTACTGCTAGGGCAGTTTCTGATCAGGGTTTTGAATTAACTGCTTCAATTCCTGGAATAGTGGGGGAGGGAGAAACAACCACTCTTTTAATAGCCCCAATAAATAATGGATCTTCAATTTCCTTGATAAGAAATGAAATTGAGGTAAGATCAGCCGGATTTACTCTTCAAGTGATTCCACATTCAATTAATTATGTAATTATAAAGAAGAATAATAATCAACCAATCCTAACAATCGGAGATTTAGTTGAAGTTATTACAAATGGTGGATTAAATTCATCAAACGCTCCTATTGATTTGTCTAACTTTATTTCAATAGATGCAACATCTGCAAATTTAACAGATATGTTACATAATAAATCTTATAAATTATCAATTCCGGGTTCATTAACAGAATCAATAGAATCAATCAGACATAAGAATTATGTTGATTTCAGATGGAAAGAAATAATTGCATCTGATTTATTAATAAATCCATCTTTTGCTGCTCCAAGAGATTTAGTTACTATTTCAGCCTCTATAAGTAATGACGCTGATTTCCCATCAGGTGAATTTACAGTTAAACTTGTTATTGATGGAATTGTACAAGATCAAAGACTATTATCTCTAGGGGCAGGCGAATCTCAACCAGTTTCTTTTACTTATATAATACCTACAAGTGCAGTTTTATCGCATGATATTAAAATAATTGCAGATAGTGAAAATGTTATACTTGGAGAAGATGAATCAAACAATCTTGTAGAATCTTCTATTGCCATCTCAGCAGATTATGAGCTCAACATTTTATCACGAGAAAATGGTATTAATAAATTATCCACCTTTGCTTTCGTTGATAATAATTTTGTATCACAACCAATTGGCTATGAAACGGTGAACATGGAATACGATGCAGCACCTTACTTTTTTGATTATGATTCAGATGGAGATTTGGATTTATTGGTTGGTTCCCTAGATGGAAAAATATATAGTTATGAAAATAAAGGTGGCAGTATATTTGAGGAAACTACCTGGGAAAATCTTGAAAATGTTCCTCAACAAATAATTATAAACGCTCAAAATCAAGGTAATTTAGTTAGTAGAATTTCCACCTTAGATACTGGTGCAAGATCTGTACCAAGATTTATTAATATTAATGGAGATAATTATCCTGAATTAGTTATCGGAGATGCACATGGTAGGCTTAGGATGTATCAGAAATTATCATTATTTGTTCCTGGTATTGGGATTAGATCCTTATGGAATTTAACAAATTTAAATATCCTTAATAATCATAACCTAAAATTAACAAAGGTAGTCCCAGCATTTGCAGACCTTGATGCTGATGGTGATTCAGATCTTATTTTGGGAGATTCATCTGGATTATTAAGAGGTTTCGAAAGAACAAATCAGAACAATACATTATTTTCTCCAATAGATTGGGGGTTGAATGGAATATCAAGTGATGGAAATTCAGCACCATTCTTATTTGATCTAAATGGAGATAATGACTATGATTTAATTATTGGCAGTCATTCTGATATTACTATTTATGAAAATATTGGAAATGCTTCACAACCTTCATGGCAATTATCAGCCACAATTACTAATTTAACATCCAATAATACTGATTTTATACCGGCATTGGCATTTGCTCAAGGAATAAAAATGGTTTTAGGAAGTAATAATCCTCAACAAATGGATTTAAGAAAAGGATACTTTGAACCTGTTGGTGTTCAAGTAATAAATTATGCGCAAAATGAGATGGAATTAAATAGAATCTCCTTATTCGCAAAAGACAGAATTTCTGGTGCCTTAATAACATATTTATTCCAAGACGGTCCATTCGAAAAAAGACTGCTTAATCCTAGATCGTTCAATTGTGCAGATCCAATAGATGTTATATTTAGTGGATATCGTATAAAAGCTGTTGATGCCTTAGAAAAAGAATATAAGATTAATATCCCAAGCGATTTACCATCCAACGTAGAATTAAGTGCGAGAGCCGATAAGGTTGAAAATGTTAATCCACCATATTTCTATATTTATGGGGAAGGTGGTTGTGGCCCAACAACATATCTCGGAGGAGTAAAAGGAGCTCCAATTTATACATTAAACCCTCAGTTAAATTTAAACACATTTGATATTTTTGTGAATGAAAATGAAATTTATGAAATGAGTGGTTCGTACAAAGTTTTCATTAATAATACTCTTGTCCATGAACAAATTTGTGACGCCGATAAATTCTGTCCAATTTTTGGCCTTATTCCTAACCAAATAAATACAATCTCTGGAGGTGGAGAAATAATTAGACATTCAATTGAAGAAAAATCTTTATTTGATATTGTTGAAGCAACTCAGCCTCCATTAGAATTGAGGATAGAAAATGCTTTTGGTTTAGAAATTAAGCCAAGTTACATTGAAGAAATTGTTGTTTCTTTAAAAAACAATAATAGAAGAGATTTTGAAATTGACAGGATTTCATTGGAACTTATAAATAATGATACTATAGTTGATTTATTTACTGATACAAATGCATTCAGTATTACACCAAATGAAAAGGTATTCAAGTCATATAATGTTCTTATACCAGTAGGAATCTCTCCTGATTCTACACTAGTTGCAAGAGCAATTGAAAAAAATAGTTTTGCTGATAATCAATATTCAAGGAATTCTATATCAGAAATACTTCCAGAACCAATTGAAAATGATCCATTAACAATTATCTCTGATCTTTCACCAAATGCTATCTATAATTCAAGTTCAGTCAATCCAATAATAGATGAACAAGTTTTAGGTGGATATCAATATCCTTATCTTGTTGATTATTGTAATGTATGTGGTACTCAGCGTCCTTTTGAATGCACCAAGGCAAATAATAACTTCTTAAAAAAGCAATCTTGGATATCCCAAACAGTATACAAAGCAGAATATCAGCTCCTAATGAGACAAACATGCGAACCTGGTTGTTTCGATGAGAAATCCCACATAACTTCATGGATCAACGGTAAGAATATTGCAACACGTACTACAAATTGTAATGTGGTTCAAATTGGTTGGACACCTATTGCAGAACAGCTAAATTATCAATCAAATAATGAGTTTGCAAACTTTAATTTTGGCCCTCACAGAAAGTTAGATTATTTGTTCTATGAAATAAAAGGTGTTGATTTTGCTGACGACACAATATATGAAACAGAGCCTGCAATTCAGGTTAATATTACTTCATTTGGAGAAAACGATCATTTAAGAAGACAATATGAGGAACAAATCAATATAACATTCAAAAACAATGATGATAACCCAAGAAGTATTGATGTTCTTACATTTGATTTAATCTCAAATAATAAAGTAATTCATCTTCTTACAGACACTGATAAAATTATATTTGCTCCAGGACAAATAACCACTAAATCTTACAAAGTTAGAATTCCAAGTGATGTTCCATTAAACTCTGAATTAAGAGTAACTGTAGAATATTTATTTGGATTCCCAGATAAATTATGGCTCAGAAATAAAGAATTGAATAACAATGATTTCTTAAGTGAGAATACTACAGATTATTTCTATGGAGATACACTGCCAACAACAGAATCTAGCTTATACAGAAAACACTTTTTTGTTCCTCCTGACATTACAAGAGCTGAAATGATACTTGGAGACACATCATTTAATACTGAAGTATATCTTAATGGAGAATTCCAAGGAAAAGGATTTCCAGGATGGTCCCCAATGACAGTATCTGTTGGATTTAAAGAAAGTCAAAACAATTTGCTTTCTATAAGTGGAGCAATTCCAGAGACAGAAACACAATTATACAGTGGAAGGTCTTTCACAGGTGGAAAAGTAACTAATGCTGAAGAAGATGTTTTCTTCACTGTTTTCGGAATTAGAGAAACAAATCCAATACCAAGAGAATCTTTTAGAGTATTTCCAGGAGAAGACGTAACAGCTCGTATTAGAGTAGATAATAAATATAATAAAACCTTAAACTTTAACTTAAGACTTTATTTAGTTGACTTCGAAACACTTCAAGAACAAACTCTTAGAAACCATCAACTTGTTGTAAATCCATTTGAACAAAAAGACTTAGATGTTATCTTAACTATACCACAGACCGCAACAAATTCAAAATTACAGCTGCAAAGTGTAGAAGAAGATTTATTTGAGGATAAAAATTGGCTTAGAGGTTCAAATTTTGGTGACACAACTGCTAATAATAAATTCTTTGATGATTCAGCATGGGGAGTTACTAAACTATCTGCACAAGGTAATGAAAGAGCTATTTATTTCAGGAAACATTTATGGATAGATAGTCTAACAAATAAAATAAAAATTAGAACTGATGGAGTACAAAAAATGTGGGTGAATAGCTTAGATGTTCCAGAACACAGAAACGGTGAATTCTTTGAATTAAGTGCTAATGAATTTACCAAGAGTACCGATAATTTAATAACCTTAAAGTCTTCAAACTATAATGTTGACGCAGATATACTTATTAATAGATTTATTCCTGTGAGATCTACTGATATAGAACTCTTTAATGTAAGCATCTCAAATTGCCTATCAATAACAAATTGTGAATTAAATTTAACACA
>JAGVZD010000073.1 GCA_018302805.1 Candidatus Woesearchaeota archaeon
AAATAATTTCTCAATTTCTAATTTGGTTTTTAATGCTCTTGTCTCTATAAATTTTACATTAATTCCAAATACTTTTGCAGATTGTCTTTGAACTCTATCTGCAGTAATTAAAGTTGCATTTTCATTATATGCAATTTCCCTAATTAAAGCATCAATTTCTCCTGATTTAGCATAAGCAATTTGACTAGGTGTAGGTCTAGCTCCTACAAATTTAATCTCAATTACATTTCCTTTATGCAAATTTTGAAGTTCTTCTAATTCCTCTAATCCAATTAATCCTATTTCTAAGCCCCGATTTGCTTGCGCTTCTAATTCTGCTACAACTGCATTTGGAACTATAATTGTGCCTTCTATTTCTTTCTTTTTTACTAATTTTGAGACTATTTTCTCAATAATTACACTAGTGTCAACAACATAATCTGCCATAATTTATTTCCCTATTTCAACCATTTAAAAAGGTTCTTATAGAAGTTTTCTTAGAAAGTAACTTTTATATAGTAGTAACAAAACAAAAGATTTATAAATGTAGAAAAAAGATATTGTGATGGAAAAAGACAAGTTTGAAATTTGATAAAAACAATCCCATCTTTTTTATAAAATATTATGGAAATAGAATTTAAACCATTTACACCAAGATTGCAGTTAGTGGATGCAAAAACACGGGAAATACTTACCGGGCTGCCAAATAATTTATTTTACCATGTAACTGACCACACATTAAATCCTTTTATAGGGGTAGTTGCCATGGCACACAACTATGCTTCTTTGGTTGATTTACCATCGGAACAGAGAGAATTAGTAGTTGTCAGTGCATATCTTCATGATACTGGATATACGATAAAATATAAAAACAATGAGCTAGAAGGATCAGTAATTGCAGGAGATATCTTACCTGCTTGTAATTTTACTAAAGGAGAGATCGCAGTAGTTCAAAAAACAATAATCTCTGCAGGAGCTAAAGAAAAACCAAGAAATATGTTAGAAATGATTCTAAGTGACGCAGATCATGATAATATTGGTAGGGCAGATTTCTTTGAAAAAAACAAATTACTTTTCAAAGAACTGTGTGTCCATGGAATTTTTGATTATACTGAAGAATGTAAGAAAGAATGGCTGAATCAAAGCCTTTATTTTTTATGCGAAACTCCGTTTTACACAACTGGGGCTAATCAATTGAGAGGATTAGGAAAATTAAGGAATATTCGGAAACTTTCCTATTTGCTAAGGAATTCTTAATTGATTTTAAACATTAAATTTAAATAATCTCACAAATCATTCTAAGAATATAGCCCCGTAGTCTAGCGGCCAAGGATAGCGGACTTTGGATCCGTTGACCCAGGTTCGAAAGAAACTTTGGAGAAAAGTTTAATCAAAAGTACACGAAAATCCTGGCGGGGCTATTTTTAAAAAATAGTGATTTCAATGTGTGGAATTTGTGCTGTTTCCGGTAAAGATGCATACCTAGTTTCTAGGGCGCTACTTACAAGACTGAACCATAGAGGACAAGAAGGTACCGGTTTATTTATCCATCCTGCAGAAGATAATATAATCAAAGGCCACGGTTTAGTAAATGAAGTTCTAAAAATAGATAATGAGCGTAAATCATTAATATTAACAGTAGGGCAAGTTAGGTATCCAACACAAGGAACATTAATTCCTGAAAACATTCAACCCATTATTAAAACAATTGATAATGTAAAATATGTAATCGCACATAATGGCGAAATAGTAGGTTCAAATGATCTAATAATAAAATGGAATTTGGAAAAAGAAATCCCAAATCACTTTTCAGACACCCATATAATACCCTACTCCATTGCCAGAGCCCCTGGAGAAAATCTAGAAGATAAAATTATAAATGGATTAAGTAATTTGAATCCTTCTTGGAGTCTTTGTATGGCAATTCAGGAAGAAGATAAAAATCCATTATTAATTTTTGCAAAAGATCCATATGGTATTCGACCCTTATCATTAGTAAAAAATCATCAAGGTATTTACGCCTTGTCAGAAAATTCTCTTCCTTCGAAAAATGGACAAGAAATCAGAGAACTTGAAGGAGGAGAAATTATATTTGTTGAGGAAGGCCAAATAAAAAAAATACATAAAATTGAGCAAAAAAGAGGCTCTCCTTGTATTTTTGAATTAATTTACTTTCATTTTCCTGTTGGCGAGTTTTCAGGTCTAGATATCCCAAGTGTAAGAGATCGCCTAGGAAGGCAATTGGCAATAGAAGATTCTAAAGATAATTCAATAATTAAAGATTCTATTGTTGTTTATGCACCAGATTCGTCTCATGTTGCTGCAGTAGGTTATTCCTCCCAGGCTAATTTACCTTTAAAACCAGGAATAGTCAGACGTCATTATCAAAGTAATCCTAGAGGTTTCATGGCCAAACCTGAAAAAAGAGCTGCTTTACTTGAATCAAAATACCTGAACTTATAGCTCATAAAATGTCTACTGATGAAATTAGAAAATATATAGGGGCAAATTCTCTATCTTACTTGAGTATAGAAGGTATGCTGAATGCAATTGGCTTACCAAAAGAAAAAAGTTGTAATGCCTGTTTTACTGGAAATTATCCATTTAAATAAAAAATTAAGAAAAAGCTTTTTTAGTATCTTTATGTACCCATAACAATAAAATTACTACAATACTTAAGACAAGACTTAATGGTCCACCAAATAACCCTAAAACAGAAAGTACAGTAGCAACTATTTGTGCCCACTTCTTAAGTTTCCAAATACCATACCCTACAATTAAATAAATGATCGCAGCAATTAATGCAACTATTCCAATAGCCGCACTCATTAAGCTAAATAAAGGCCCTTGAAATAACATTCCCATCACTGTTGGACCTACTGTTAAAAACATAACTGAAGCTACTAAAGCAAAAATTCCAACAATTAAGAAGTATATCGCAACAATAGTTGCACCAATTGGTTTAGATTTGCTTGCTTTTTTACTCGATTTAGCCTTAACCATTAAATCACCTCTTAATTAAGAAATAACTTATTTCGCTATTTAAACCTTTTTGTTTTATATATTTTTTTTATCTTAAATAATTAAAATTTACATTAGAAAGTTTTATAAATGGCAGTAATAATAAGATTATTTCTATATGAGGTGTGCTAAATGAAAAAAATATTACTCCTGATACTACCTATATCATTAATTTTATTTATAGCCGGATGTCAACAACCGCAAACAAGTTTACCACCTCAATGTTCTGATGAATGTTCTGAAGATTCATGCGAAGGATTTAATTATATCTCTTGCCTTACAAAAGAAGATGGTTGTAAAGATAGTTCAAATGAAGGAATAATTAAAAGCAAATGTGGGGTAGATTGCTTATCCACTTTTGACTGTGCCTCTAACCAGATCTGTTCTAAATCCTACAAGTGTGAAACTAAAGTTAAACCAAAACCTGTAGATGTTCAAACAAAAGGGATTTGTGGAAATGGTCAAATTGAAGCAGGTGAAAATTGTGGTAATTGCATAGATGCTAAATGTTTAACCACTATAGATCCAAAAGAAACATGTATAAATGATGTTTGCACAAAATATGAAAAACCATATTTTGAATACATAGAGTCCATGAAGAAATATTGTGGTTATACAGCAAGAGATTTTGACTCTGAAAATATTGCATTTAAATCAATTAAAGCTGTAGAATCATGTACCCTCCAAATTAATGATCAGGTCACTGCAAGCGGAAAACAACTAACTGATGCCGGATTTACTGAAGTCAGCAAACAATGGTCTTGTAGCACGCAATCAATAATTCCAATAAAAATGCCACAATACGCAGCCATAGAATTAGATAATATTTATGTAATAAATAGATTAAGATTGATGCAAAATGGATTCGGAAAAGATGACAAAAGAAATGTAAATGAGATTTCTATTGCAGTTTCAGTAGATTCCACAAATGGAGTTGATGGCTATTGGACTGAAGTTGCAAAAAAGAGCCTAAATAATAAATACCAATCAAAGGAAGAAATAATGGTTATTCCTATATCTGCTAAATGGATTAAAGTCAATGTAAATAGCTTATACCATCCGGATTCGAATATCTTTTCTCTAGCAGAATTAGAAGTCTATAAAGCAAGATATTTATGTACATCAGATATTAACGAAGGATAAATCTAATTTTTTTAATTTAAATTAGTACATTATAATTAGATGGACCGGGCGGGATTCGAACCCACGGCCTCGCGCAATTAGGATTTTTAAGTTTGCCGAGCGCGCGATCTATTGTCCAAATATTTTCCGGACTGATCTACCGGCCCACAAAATTTAATGATAAAACTAAATTTAAAAAACTGTTGGTTTTAAAGAATTAAAAAATAAATAAAATTAAAAAGTAATAGTGTCAATACCCATCATAGTCCAATTAAATATTAAAAAGTAATAGTGTCAATACCCATCATAGTCCAATTAAATTCTCTAGATAATGGTAGAGACAATAGCACTTCACTTGTAGCTCTTTCTATTAATTGAATATCCAATTCCATTCTTACAACCCCCTAAACTACCTGTGTTAGAATTAAATCTTTTTATTAATTTATTGATACCACTAACAGTTAACAACCCAGTTAAGATACAAAATTTACAGATTTTCCTTTTTTAATTACAGAATATAGTTCTCCAATTTTACCTAAATCTTGCACTTGGTCCTTATCTAATGGAATTCTTGGAACTACGTGATTAATTAATGCCCACACAAAATACGGCGTAAAATCAATTACAGTTATATTTTCTACTCCAGGTTCATCTTTCTTAAATGCCATATTAGGATGACTATTAGAACCATGCAAGTTAATTCTATAAGTGTGTATATTTTCATAGGCCACTGGTGTAGTTAATAACATATGAGTAACTAAGGCATGTAATTGCTTTGGCTTCCCATCAATTATCAAGCTTTGATCTAACGTATTTCTAAGGGTGCCAAATGTATCCGCTTTGTCATCCATGACAATAACTATTTTATCTCCCACACCACTGTAATTAGGCGTTGTGTGATCTACTTGAGTAGTTATCCTTCCCGGATCATTTGGAACTTCTCTGCTTTTTTTACAGTAAACTACTGAAGAATCATTTAAACCATTTAGATCTCTAAAAACTTCTACAGTTGCCCAAGCGTTTTCATCAGGTGCAACCAGAACTAATTTTTTCCCTCTTTCTCCAAAATCTATCGGCAATCCCCTAATATAATGGGCGAACACCGGAACTGATTCTAAATTAAACAGAACTTCTCTGGAATCTCTTCCATATATTCTTTCATAAATTCTGTCACAGTCTACAGAATGTCTATCCAACGTTAATACCCTTGAAATACCCGCATGCTTAAAATGGCTAACCAATGTCTCTAGCGAATAAGGCTGACCATCCATTGCAATAGCCTTTCTTTGTATGTTTTCAGGCAAATTTCTAAATTCAGATTTATACCTTAATGAAGGATCAAGATCTTGCCTATCAAACAAATGTTCTGCCATAACCAGAATTACATCTTCTGCGCCATTTCTATATGCTGCATCAGATAAGAGTAAAATTCTAGCAAATGCTTCAGTATTGCTAATGCCGCTTTGGGTGTAACTGTAAGTTATGCAAGCAATTCTTCCTTCAAGCCTAGGCTCCTTATTAGAATCTAGAATATTTGTCACATTTGGGCAATATTCGCCATTACTATATTTTCTATTAAGAACTAATTTATCTGCATCTCCTATTCCAAAATGACCAACTAATCTTCTAGAAAAATCATCATTAGACCTAATTGGCAAAAAAGCTAAACCATTTATATCGTAGGTCATACAAACAAAGCAAAATAAGTAATATATAAACTTTTAGCAAATCAAATTATTTTCCCAATTTTCTCTATTTTTTCATCTTTTAATAATTTATTTAATACATTCTTTAGATCTGACATTTTAACTCTAATCTGTTTCATAGATAATCCATCTCTTATAGTCACTGTAGAATCAACTTTGGTTTGATAATCTAAGGTTACTCCAATTAGACATCCAATCTCATCAATTCTTCTATATCTTCTTCCTATGGAAGAATTGCTATCAAAAAATAAATTAAATCCTTCATTTCTAAGGTTAATAAATAACTGTTCTGATAATTCTAGTAATCCATCTTTATTTACTAATGGAAAAATTGCAGCATCTAGTGGAGTGATAATTTTTGGAAAATTAAACAAAGTCCTTTCTTTTTCTTCTTTGTAGAAAATGTCTAGTAGGGCCCAAATATTTCTGTCAACACCAAAAGAAAGTTCAAGAACATTCGGAAGTACTTTTTTTGATTTACCATTTTCTTCTATAGTTACTTCCAACTTACTTCCAGATCCTTCTTGATGTTTAGAAAGGTCGTAAGAACCGCGGAAATGCACACCTCCAACTTCTTTGAATCCTCCTAGAGATTCCAAATCTAATTCCATGTCAAAATGAATTTTATTATAAAATGCCCTTTCTTTTTCACCTAGTTCTCTAAATCTGAATAAATTTTCATTAATCTTTAAAATTTCTAAATAAAACCTTTGAACTTTAGATAGATAATAAACATAAAACTTAGGTAGTTTTAATTTCTGAACAACATCATCACAACTTATTTTAGAAGTTTTATTCTTAATATGTAAAATTAATTTATATCCTTTAATAGAATTAAAATATTCATGCTTATTTAATTTATCAGGATCAAAAAATATTTGTAGTTCTGCTTGAGTAAATTCTCTTAATCTAAAAAAACCTTGTCTTGGGCTTATCTCATTTCTAAAAGCTTTTCCAATAACCGCCAATCCCAATGGTAATTTTCTTCTAGTAGCTTCAAATTCTCTTTTAAAAGAAAGATAAGGACTTTGAGCACTTTCAGGTCTTAGATACATTAAATCTTCACCCACAGCTCCAACTTTAACATCAAACATCATATTAAAAAATCTTACATCACTTAGATTCCCCTTACAATTTGAACATTTCAATTTATTTTCTCTTATCATTTTTGTTAAATCATTTTCATTAAGGCTAGCAGCGCTAATTTTCAGCTCTTTTTCAATAAGTTGATCTGCTTTAAATCTAAAATGACATTTTTCACACTCTGTTAGAGGGTCATTAAAATTTTTTAAATGTCCACTACTTTCAAAAACTTTTTTGGGTAAAATATTAACATCATCTATTTCATAAAAATTTGAATCTAATGAGAGAAAATATTTTCTCCATAAGTTTTCCCATTTATGTTTTATTTTAGTTCCCAAACTTCCATATGTCCAGAATCCTGATTTAGAACCATATATTTCTGCTGAAGGATAGAAGAAACCCCTTTTAGATGCAATATCCATAATCTTTTCATGCTTGCTTTTTTCCATTGAATTTCTTTAAAATTACTGATATTTAAATCTTAGCAACAATAATCTTTAAAAAGAACCATATATTGGGAGAATGATGAAATATCTGATTCTCACTATTGTTTTATTATCTTTGTTTCTAGTTTCTTCTTGCCAAATAATATAATTGCGGGGTGTACTGCAGAAGCTAAAATATGTCCTGATGGGAGTGGTGTTGGAAGATCAGGTATTAATTGTGAATTTGAGAAATGCCCTGACCTGATTAATTGTGGTCCGGATAATTCACCCTGCCCAGAGAATTATCAATGCTATATTATTAAAGATAATTATTATTGTTTGACAGGTGATACTCCAACCATATGTTCTGCAGTATGCAATAATCCAAATTGTACCTATCAAGAATCTTCTCCACCTGGAATTGAATGTAATAATTAAGCTTTCTTATTGCTCTCTATGTCATCAATGCTTATCATTCCATCTAATTCAATTCTAGAACAAGCAGTATTAACCCAATATTCAATTTCATTAAAATTTTCTAGTTCTTCTTTTCTGACATCA
>JAGVZD010000039.1 GCA_018302805.1 Candidatus Woesearchaeota archaeon
GTTTGACTGGGTTTGAAATCTACTGTGAATATAATCCTTAACTTTGTCTTCTTCATAAAGATTCTTAGCAGATGCTAAATTTCCAACTGCTAATATTGGTAATATAACTCTATTCATTCTAAATAATAAATTTGAAATTTGCATAAATATATAGAAATCTAGATATATTTAAACCTTTCCATTTTCACTACTATTAAATAATCACACTATTATCAAGATAATTATAATACCATAAATTAAAAAGATAGCCAGAGAATATGAGCATATTCTTGTTCGGAATGATAAATATAAATTCAGAAAAAATATTTATTGTCAATCCGTTATAGTAATTATTTTGTGTGATTAAAAGGTGCTACATGCCAATAAAATATGAAATTTCCGCCAGATTATTTAAACTGATCCCCCATTTGCATAATAAATGTTTTGTAATCAAAATAATTATTCTAAAGTATAGATCCCCCAGAATCAAATCACCTCGCTTTAGTAGTATAATAACCTTTTAAAAACAAAAATTTACTTTAGATTATGCAAAATAGATTAAATGAAGATAAAAATACTTTATTATCAGTAAAAAAAGAAATTAGTAAAGTTGTAGTTGGACAAGATGCAGTAGTAAATGCATTATTAGTAGGTTTATTATCAAATGGTCATATATTAGTTGAAGGTATCCCTGGTATTGCTAAAACATTATTGATCAGGGCACTCTCACAAACTACAGGTGGAATATTTAGCAGAATACAATTCACAGTGGATCTACTTCCAACAGATATTACGGGAATTACAGCATATAGCCCTCAAAAGGGATTTTATGTTATCAAAGGCCCTATTTTTGCTAATTTTCTTCTAGCTGACGAGATTAACAGAGCTCCTGCAAAAGTTCAAAGTGCTTTACTTGAGGCAATGCAGGAGAGACAAACAACAATTGGAAAACAAACCTTCCCAATGTTTAATCCATTCTTTGTAATGGCCACTCAAAATCCAATTGAAACTTCAGGAACATACCCATTACCAGAAGCTCAGATTGACAGATTTTTATTCAAACTTCATATGGGCTATCCTACTTTAGATAATGAAAAGAAAGTGCTTCGACAAAATATTCAATTAAGAAAGTTTGAAGATTACAATATAATGCCTATTATTAATCCACAAAAATTAATTGAGATGCAAACAGCTGTTAAAGAAGTTTATTTAAGCGACGAAATTGAAAAATATATTATAAGAATCGTTGATTCAACAAGAAATTATAAAGATTATAATCTGGATCTTGGTAAATACATTCAATGGGGAGCATCACCTAGGGCTTCAATAGGATTATATATAGCATCTAAAGCTAATGCATTCATGCAAGCTAGTAATTTTGTAACTCCCCAACATATTAAAGAAGTTGCATATCCAATCTTACGACACAGAATTATCTTAAATTATGAAGGATTGGCAGATGATATTAAAACAGATTCAATAATAAAAGAAATTCTTGCTAATGTCCCCATACCATGAAGGAAATTCAAATTGATACTAGCAAATTAATCAGAAGAATAGAAGGTATATTAAAGAATTTGGCTGAAGCCAGGATAATGAGTAGATATAGAAGAATTTTTCTTGGCAAAGGTCTAGAATTTATGAATTACAGGTCTTATACTGAATTAGACGATTCTTCAAGAATTGATTGGAAATCTTCAATGAGGGCAAATAAGTTGCTAATAAGAGAGTATAAAGAAGAGCGTGAGCTTGATGTATATATTTTACTAGATGTTGGATATACTATGATTTTTAGTTCTACTGAGAAATTAAAAAATGAACTTGCAGCAGAAATTGCAGCAGCTATATCTCATTTAGTTATTAAAAGTGATGATAAAATAGGTTTAATAATGTACAGTAACAAAATAAAAAAAGAAATACTTCCTTCAAACTCTAGAGACCAATTTTTTATAGTTTTAAGAGCGTTGTCTGATAAAGAATATTATGGTGGAAAATCAAGTCTGAAATTAGTTATTGAACACTTAATGAGATTATCCAAGAGGAAGTCTTTAATAGTAATAATCTCAGACTTCCTGAACTTAGATCGTGATTGGGAAGAACCAATCAAAGTTGCAAAAGAAAAATTTGATATAATCTTAATTATACTGAGAGACAAACGCGACGAAGTTCTACCTAGAAATATAGGAAATGTTCTATTGAAAGACCCTAACACCCAGAAAGAATTATTAGTAGATCCAAATCAAATAAGCAAGGATTATGAGCATTTTAATATTATAAAAAAGCAGCAGCTTATTCATGCATTTAAGAAGTATGGGCTAGACTACATTGACATGAAAACCGATGAAGATTTCACTTTGTTATTTATGAAATTACTGAAACGGAGGGAGATAGAATTAGCCTAAATTTTTCGCACCCTCAGTATTTATGGTTATTATTAATAATCCCAATAATCATACTCATTCATTTTACTAGTCTTAGGATTACAAAAAGAAAAGCTTTAGCATTTGCAAATTTCGAGGCTATAGAAAGATTTACTCAAACTAAGATTTTAACAAAAAATATTTCTGTTTTACTTCTGCGTATCATTAGCTTATTATTAATAATATTTGCCTTATCTGGATTAAGTGTTTCTTATTTTGGGGATATTGCCGAATCCAACTTTATTATTGCAATAGATGCTTCTGGTAGCATGTTAGCTACAGATTTCTCTCCAAATAGACTTGAGGCAGCAAAAGAATCAGCTTTAGAATTTATCAATCAACTCCCGTCTCAAACAAAAGTTGGAATTATAAGTTTTTCCGGTGCTAGTTATATAAAACAAAGGCCTTCAAATGACCAAAATTTGGCAAAGGATGCTGTAAGATCAATTGAAACAGAATTGATTGCAGGTACAGGTATTGGGGAAGTAATTATAACAGCAACAAATGTACTATTAGCTGAAAAACCATCAAATTCAATTATTTTAATAACTGATGGACAAAATAATATTGGTGCTTCAATCGCAGAGAGTATAGAATACGCAAAAAATCATCAAATTACAGTTAATACAATTGGGATAGGTACTAAAGAAGGAGGTACCTTTACAAATTTTAATGAAAGTGTTATATCTAAAGTAAACTTCGAAGACTTACAATTAATAGCTAAAGAAACAAATGGTAAGTCATATCTTGCCAATAATGAATTAGACATTAAAAATGCCTATAATGAGATAATAAACCTAAATGAAGGCTCTAAAAAAATTGATCTAGCAAATTATCTTCTATTACTTAGTCTATTTATTTTGATTATAGAAATAATTTTGATGAATACAAGATATAGGACTATTCCTTAGCTGTTAATTTTCTTAAGGGTAGCTGCTACTATAATTAATTTACTATGGTATCTATTTTTTTCTCTTATCCCTAATTTATCATATAATCCTTTAATTTTTTTATACTTCTCTGAAGCTACTTCAAAATTTCTATTATCCAATTCTACCCTAAGATTTATCATTGCATCTTCAAAGTTTTTCACTGTCTTCGTATATTCACTAGCTCCCTTTATTAGATTCTCAAGATAAATAAAAGTATTCCTAGTATTCCTTAAAACAATTATTGGTAATTTAATAATATTAAATTTTTCAGTCTTTTGTTTAATTTTGTATTCATGATATACCTTTTCTTCTCTTATTCTTAAAGCCTGAATTATATACAATGATTCATTTAATATTTGTTTAAATAAATTAAATGGGATTTCTTCTTTTTTATATTCCGCCCTAATTATGAAATCCAACAATTTGGATATTCGACCTTTCAAACCTTCATCTAGGTTACTCTTTCTAATATCTCTCTTGAGTTCTTCATAGGTATATTCATATTGCACTAGGAAAAATATAGAGAAAAATTCTCTAATTACCGACTGATATCTTTTAAATAGCACATCTTTATTACCGATATTTAACATATTTTTAATCAGATTTAAATTATTAATTGCAGATTGACTTGGGATTCTTTTTGAGGATAGTAAATCTAACTCATGTCTTTTTTTGTTGACTAAACTAAATACAAAAGATAATTTTCTATAAGCATAAACTAAATATAAGGTTAGGCTAACCATTATTATAGATATAATAGGTAAAGAGGATCTGCAATCTCCTGGGCACATTAAAGCATCAATACCTTCACATTTACTATCGCCACAAACAGGATAGAAAGCCGGTTTATATAGAAGACCACATGGTCTAGGGCACGGACCCCCACAATCCACATCTTCTTCATCTTGGTTTTTAATATTATCATTACAAGTTGCACAATCTTTGCATTTACTTCCACCACAATCTATTAATAATTCATCCCCATTTAAGATTCCATCACTGCAACTAGCAGGAGCCAGATAGAAACACGATTGCTTTTTAGGAGGCTCATCTCTAGCTCTAGGACATTGGTTTTTGTCAACACAGGTTCGTATTTGAATTTTATAAACCGGACATGGGCTCCATTCTGTGCAGGTCCAATTAGCTCTGCAACTACTACCCCCCCCTCCACCACCGCTGCTCCCTCCACCACCGGAATCTGCAGGTACATTTATTATACTCAAATTCCATATATGAAAATCACTCAAATTAAATTGATCGAAAACATATACGCTTAAATTATGTCTACCTGCCGAATTGAAGTCAGGAATATAATTAAAAGTTTCAAAAATTTGCCCAGGTATTATATAATTATCAAAATACCATTCATATCTTAAAGAATCACTAGGTAGATCAGTATCAAACACAGTTATATTAAATTTTTGAAATTCCCCTTCATTCAAAACAACCAAAGGTAGATTTGGAAAGTAATCAACTATAATTGGGGGGGAATTATTCAAACTAACATTTAGTCTAATAACTTCAGAATCTGTTTCACCTAAAACATCTACAACACTTATATTTACATAATGTATCCCTATTAGCGACTTATTTGAAGAAACAAATTCAATTCTAGCATCAATAATAGTTGGATTTTGCGGTGGATCTTGAACAATAATAAAATCAGGTAAGCTTGAATTTTCCCTAAATGTCAGAGAATCTTGTGGTAGATCTGGATCGGTGGCAGTAATAGTAAAAAGAAATATCTTATTTAGAAAAACAGTAAGATTACCAATAGGACTAAGTACTGGTGGGCTGTTCTGTGTTCTAAATGATGCATTTACATCAAATGCAAAAATAATATTTGTATTTAAAAGAAATAGGACTGATAAAATTATAAATAAACAAAATACTCTTTTTTTCATAAATGCATAATCTAAAGTTCAATATTTATAGATTTTGGTTTTAATTTTTTTTCCTATTTTTGCTTCTTTTTAAGCCAAGCAATATTAAAGCGACTATTAAAACAATTAATACAATAATCCCTAGAATAGTTAACTCATCAATTCCTGTTTTAGGTTTATTTGGAAACTGCATGTTAGATTTAGTTCTATCTAAAACAATTTCTACTTTAATTGGGATGTCACAGAAACTTGGCCTTATTGAGGATCCGCTGGTCTCACTAATGGACTCACATGAAACACAGAAAGTTTCTTTATAATCTCCAGCTCCTAAATTTTCTGGAACTGTGACACTTCCGTATAATGGTTTAGAAGGACTATCTAATATGGTTTCAGTTTCATCAAATTCCACAATTAAGTTTGTTTTATGATCTAATGACATTGAACATTTCATTGGTAAAGTTCCTGTTTGAATTACATATTGAAATCTGCCTGATTCTCCAGGCTTTAACTGTAAATCAGGAATTGGAAAAACTACACCTGCAAACACACTATTCATTGTAACTAAAATTGTGATAGCCCATAAAATTATGTTTTTCATATTTCATCCCACCTATGGAAATTCAGTAAATGCGACATCCAATATTGCACTATAAGATCCTGAACACAATGGCGCAATTGGCTTAATATGCCAGTACGTATTTAAGGTCTCATTAAGATTAATATTACTGCAATAATAATTATCACATCTAACTACTCCAGTTGTATAATTATAAAATCTCCTAATAGGAGTATCTCCGGTGACATTAATTACACCCACAATGCCAGTATCTGGAAAATCAGCTAAATTATCATCATCTATTTGTAAAGGGAATATATCATCTGGAGTCCAAATAAAGTTTGCCCCACCACAACTCCCACCATCCCTAACAAATTTAGTAACATTCCAAGCAGTATCAAAAATAACATTCCCATAATTATAAAGTACATACAAATGATCACCAGGGCTAAAAATTCCTGGAGTAATAGATCCTGATGAACCTACTGTAACATTTGTTGTTTCGAAGAAGAGTGGTAAATTAGAATCAATATAAGCAACATCCAATAGTTGTTTATAATTCCAGAATCCACTAGCTTGTGGGTCTACTGTTAAAATCCTTTTAACTCCACTTTGACTGGTAGCATTAATATAAAATGTAAACATTCCTGGCGGTTCATGGAAAGCAGGAGTTACACCCTGTTGTGGGCTAGGGCTTATTGTAAAATTAAAATGACACAAATCTGGAGATTCAAATCTAACTGTGTCTAGGAAGTAAGTAAAATTATGTTGGAATTTTCCTTCATTGCAATTATTTCCAGGTACGTTTAAACATAGATGGAAATAAGATTTAAATGTATTAGGTGCAGGATTTTGACAATCCTTATCCAGATCTCTCGTGGTTACATTAATTACAAGACCTGTCACATTAGAATGTCTAATTGGTGTTAGATAACAGCCTGCATTTAGTGGATCACAATCTGTTAATGAAAAGGGTATATAATCTCCCATCATAACGGTTAGTATATCTGGAACAAAATCTGTTAGGTTAAATTGGCCTAAATAATTACCTGCTGTCCAAAGATTTGCAGAATCATTTGCTCTTATGGTAAAATTATATGTCGCATTAACAATACCACCTATTTCTTGAACCCCCCATGATAAATCCAATAACCATCTAGTTATGTCAATTAACGAAGAGTTATCAATTTGAGAGCTTGCGTTTAAATAAACTAATCCAGTTGGATGTTGAATAGTAACGAAATAAGTTACATTATCTCCGGGCCAATGATCAGGTCTTGTTCCATTATCAGGGTCTAAGGCATTATAATCAGGCATAAATTCAATCCATGGCCTTACTGAATGTGCTTCAGGAACACTTGGAAATGGTTGATCTGGTGTAGTAAAATTAAATGGCAATCTAGGTCTTGTATTTACAATAGTTACATTAGAATCATAATAGCCACTTGCTCTTCCTAATGAATCATTAGATAACATTCTTATATAATATGTTCTATTTTCTCCAGTCTGGTTGAATCCAAGAGAAGGTAAGGTTATTTTCAAGGGAGGTGCTGATTGAGCCCTTGCATAACTAAAATTATCAAGCACATTACATATCGTAACTCCAGGTATAGCAATATTTCTAATTGATTCATCAGTTGTTATACATATTTGGGTTATAACAGGATTTCCTTCTGCATCAAAACCCTCAGACCAATTTAATTCGGGCCCTCCAGTTGGAGGTCTTCCACCAGCATAGTGAGTATCCGCTATATTAACACCCCTTCCATCATCATTGAAATCATAATAATCAAAATCTTGCGGCATCCCTTTAACATATTGTTGTATTGAAAGATTATAAGGTGCTCCCGGAGCAGTGTTTGAAGTAGTAAATGAAGCATTAACTGCTCTTGGAGTATCAGCAATTACTTTAGTATATGATAAGAAAATAATAGATATTGAATACAATATAGCTATTAAAACTATAATTTTATGCTTATTCATCATATCACTCTTTTTATTAAATAACTCTAAAGTCTTCTATATATAAATTTTTCTCTCAGGTAAATAATTAATTTTTAATTAGCATTTCCCATCCCATCCACTTCCATCAACCTTATATTCTTTAATCAACGTTTGTCCAGTTGAGCTAGCATAAGCCAGTATAAAGGAATCCTTGCAAAGCCCTATATTTCTATTAGTATCTCTTCCATAAATCTCAAATAATAAATTAGAAGGATGTTCATCCTCAACTAATATATAGGGCCCAAATTTAATAGCCCCATCTTCATCAAATACCGCTGCTTTAATATCATCTGTAAGTTTATCCTGCCAGGCTAATATAAAGCCTTCAGAATTTGAAGCACTATCTATATAGGAGGTCATCGAGATCCTAGTGGTAGTACTATAGCTAATAACAGAAGGCAGCAATATATTATTATTATTAACATCTTTTACTACTAATTTGATCTCGCCCGTTGATGAATCAAACCAACTAATTGCAAACCTACTGAAGTTAGGACTTGAACTACTAAAAGAAGTAATAGCAACCTGTCCAAACTCAAATACATCAGTATCTAAATCAGTTGGTAGACTAATAAAAGATCCCGATTCAGTTGTAATAGCATAAGTTACGTCGTTTTCAGAGTCATCAAACCAAATATACGCTAATCTTGTATTATTAATTGCACTACATCCAATTAAGTTTTGTAATGAATCTTCAGGTGTAATTAATGAGTCTATTGTAAATTCTATCCCTGTTCCTAAGCTATTATATGTTACCATTCTATTGTCTAAATCAGATTCCTCTACATCAACATAGCAATTATGGAATCTATCAGTCATTTGAGCTAAGGAAATATCAGAAAAGCTTCCTCCAACCGTAGTTTCAAGATCGATAGGTCCAAAATTAATTTGCCCTGTTCTATTATAAATACTAAATGTAACATCCTGTTCAAACCCGTCATACCAAGCGATTACAAAATGAGTAGAATTTCTTACAGCTACACTTACTCTAGACATTTTATCTACTGTTTGATCTACATCTATTATACTAGTTAGATTTGTTCCATTAGTATCATAGATAATAAAGGAAATCTTGAGATCCAAACTATCAACCCAACTTACAATAAAAGTTCTATTATCCAAGGCAGTTAAACTTGTGTCATATGCAGGTTGATCATATGCAATAATTTGTTTTGGCTCCGATTTCCATTGAGATATTAAATATGTAATCTCATTTTTGTATATTCCAGGAGGTAAACCAAAAGGTGGCTTTATATGCCATCTAGTGTGTAAAGTTTCATTAACACTATCATTACATTCCTGAGAAATACATCTCATTAAACCATTATTGAAAATGAAGCTTCTAGCTATACTAGTAATATTAAGTGGCTTCAATCCTGAGTCAGGATAACTTGGATTTATATCATCATCAAGAATAAATCCATCACTTGGATAATTAATATCCCATTCACTAATAGTACTATTTGGATTAGTAGCATTCCAAGTTAATCCGAGTATTATATTCCCCCAATTCTGTAATTTGTACTCATTTATTCCAGGATTAAATTCTCCTAATTGTATGTCTCCATCACCTAATTGTATTGTGGTAACTTCTTCTCCAGTAGAATCAACAAATCCTGTATCCATCAGTGAACGATAAATCCAATAATTATCGCTTAGACTGTTATTAATACCTGTTATAATTTCCGTAACATTTATAAATAATTTATAATTACCGGGTCCCACAAAAAAAGCTGGAGTTCCTTCCGGTCCTAATTCATTTGTTGTAGAAAAATTACACAGATATTTATTTTGAGAACTTTCATAAACTTTTGTAGTTAAATTATTAAGCTCATAAGTGTAGTTTGAAGTAATTTCATTACAAATTTCATTATTTGTTGTATTAATCAAACACAAATGTGCATAAACCTTATGAGTTATTAACGAGCAACTATTATCTATTAGGCTAACTCTTATACTTAAATTAGTACTATTTGAATGTCTATAAGGAGTTACATAACACCCATCTTCACAATTGTACATAACTCCATCATTTCCAATAAATACAGAAGTTAAATTTGGATTAGAATTTACAATTAAAGTATTATTATAAGGAGCATAATTTGAATTACCCTCAGAATCATAAGCATTACAATTCCATTCATATCTATCACCAGGAATATTAGTTGCAAAATAAGCATAAAATTTCCTTTTCCCTAAATTATAATATCTGCTTATTTCCTCATCACTTAGAGCTTTATTATAAACTGCAACTTCATCTACTACTCCCTTAAAATCATATATATTACATTGAATCCACTTTCCAATATTAAATTTATACCCAATTGGATTAAGTAGCCCCGAAGAATCAGTAGTTCTATTGAGGATTCCGTTCACATATATCTTCATTTGTGTTCTATTATAAACACCCACTACATGATACCAATCATGTAACCTAAATGGATTATAAGAATATATGGATTTTAAAGTTGTACCATTATGTAAGCTAAACCCAAAGTAACCAGTTTCTGAAGTATAAATTCCATACACTTCATTACCTCCTCCACAAACAGGTCCAAATTCACCTACAACTAATCCATCTTTAGCTTGAGATACATTAATCCAGGCTTCAATACTGAACTCACTGTCAATCATCCTAAGATCCTCAGAACCATTTAATTCAATGAAATCATCTGGAGTGTCAAACATAAATCCTCCATTGATTTTACTATTATTCACATAAGTGGCACCACTAACAATGCCATTGTTATTATGACCACTGGCATCATAGACAAAGGTCATATTCTCATCAAAGTATGGATCGTTATCTAAGTGTAACAATAATTGCAGATTACTATCATTATTTGGTATCTCACCAGAATTTTTTGTTAAATTTATAGTCTGTCCATTGTATATGTTGTACACCTGCAATGAAACATTTTCAAGATTATCATAATCTTGGGCAACACAAGTAAAGTTAATCCTTCCTTCATTTAAAATAGAATTGTTAGTTGGAGTTAATAGTTCTATAAATGGTATTGCAGTATAACTAAATGTCCAATTCTCAGAATTCCACGCAGACCTATTATAATTATCATATACTTGACAATTCCATTTGTAAGGTCCACCACTCAATATATCGGCAACTTTGAATGTTGCGTTGTAACTTAAAACAGGTTTTGTCCTATTCATATCTAATTGAATCTCAGTTAAATTCAACACTCTGCCGTAAATAATCAACTCATCCATCACGGCATTTGCATATTTTGGACTAAAGATATAATTATGTCCAATTGAAAGGTTGGCTCCAGTTATTTTTGGTATTGAACCCCAACTACAAGATGGTGGGTAACAAGTAGATTCATTAGCATATCCTCTTTCATTTCCATCTATATATAAATGAATAGAATGCTCACTTAAGTTATATGTTACTGCTATATGATGCCAGCTTCCAGGCCCCCAATTTCCAATCCCTTCTGATCCACCACCATAAGCGTAATCATTAGCTTCATATGCTGAGTTATTAAATGTAGCATGTATATAGTTCCATACATTAAATGTTTTGCCTATTTTAATATGATCTCCATTATCAGCCATAGAGAAGAAGAATATATATTGTTGGTTATCATTACCAAACCAATTAGGTTTTATCCAAAATTCTATGGTACCAAAACTAATATTGAAATTATTAGAGCTATTGTAGTATAAATTGTCTCCCGCATCAATTCTTATTCCATCCCTATAAAGTCCCTCTTCATAACTTGTGCCAGATTCATATAATGGAAATTCACTTTCTTCGCTTAAATTATTGTTATTGAAATGCGATAAAAATATAATTCCTTTTTCCATATCAAATTGATTTATTATTGTAGATTTTGTTAGGTTCCATTCTCCTGTGATGTCTGTATATAGACTAATATTTTCCAAATAATTATAACTCGCTGCATTACATTGAAATTCTAACGGTATAGATGGTTGTGAGATTATAGCTTCATTCATAGGTCTTGATAGATTTACAATAGGAACTCTTAATACTGAAACAATCCTTTTACTAATATTAAGATTACCTGCTTCATCAATGGCATAGGCAGAATAATTATATTGCCCTTCTACTAAGTTTTCAAACTTATTAAATAATCTGTTAATTCCATTATTATATACAGCCCTTATTTCATCACTGCTAAGAGTTCTTCTTAGCATAACAACCTCATCAATTGATCCATTAAATGATGATCCTCCTGCATGATTATTTCCAATTGCGATTGCTGGGCTTGCTATATTTCTAACTGGTCCTGAAATAGTGTTTGTATTTTGATCTTCTACACCATTGATGTATACTTTCATTGTAAACCCATCATAAGTTGCTACAACATGAGTCCATGTATCTAATGGAATTGTATTTGCTGTATTCATCTCGGCACTTGATGCATCATTATATATCATAAAGTAAATCTTTGGAGTCGCACCATTTAATCTAAGGACGTATGTATTACTCTTAAACACGATTCTTTGATCATTTTGCCCTGAAGTTGGATTTACCCATGCTGCTATGGTTAATTCATTCATTCCTTCGAACTCATTTGAATCATCAACTTTTAGATAATCGTTAAATCCCCCAAAAGTGAAAGCCCTTCCGAATTTGCCATTAGATATACTATTTGTGCTAATTGTGCCCATAAATCGAGCAAAATTATCATAAGTTGAATTATCATAAATTCCACTTTCATTGTAAAAATCCATAGACCAATATCCAATAAGAGTATTATTCCAGTCAAAAAATGCAGATGTATTTGATTCATCAATAATACTAGCATTAAGATAAATACTATCTGCTATTAC
>JAGVZD010000040.1 GCA_018302805.1 Candidatus Woesearchaeota archaeon
GTTTTTTTGGTTTACTGTAATCTAATCTGTATGCTTGTAATTTTTCCACATGCTTTGTGAGAAGAAAAAGTTTATATATTCATTGATTTTAAAAATCATAAATGGTATTAGATAATCTATCAGCTTTACCTCCAGGCATATTAGCTCTTCTAATTATATTAGCAATTTGGGAATTTATATGGAAGGCTATTGCTATGTGGAGAGCAGCAAAAAATAATCATAAAATCTGGTATGTAATCCTTCTTATATTTAACACAGCAGGAATTCTACCCATTATTTACATCTACTTTTTCAGTAAAAAGAAAATAAAGAAATCTAAATAATCCCAAGTATTCCTATTATTCCTACTAAGATTAAATAAATACCAATTGCATAATTCAAAATCTTAGGGAATATCAGAACAATTACACCAAAAATTAATGATAAAATTGGTGTCAATCCACTTGGTACAGCAATACTTAGTAATGCCATCTATAACCACCTCCTTGAAACAAAAAGTAAATTACCTATATAAAATTAATTGTTTATCAAATATTAATTTATATAATGGAATTTAGAAAAGCTAATAAAATCTGATCAACAGAGTATGAATATGAATATCTACTTTGCTGGTTCGATTACAGGTGGCCGAGAAGATGTATTAACCTATTCACAGATCATACAATATCTTAAGAACTATGGTAATGTTCTTGATCCTCATGTCGGCAATGTTAATTTGACATCTAATGGTGAGAATCTTCCTGATTTCACAGTGTTTGACAGAAACGTAAATTACATACAAAATGCAGATGTAATAATTGCAGAGGTTTCTACTCCATCTCTTGGTGTAGGATATGAATTATGCCTAGGCGAGATACTTGACAAAAAAGTTCTTTGTCTAAATAACAAATCAAAAAATCAAAGATTATCAAGGATGATTTCCGGAAACCCTAAATTTCAAATTGCTTATTATTCGTCAGTAGAAGAAGCATTTAAGAGCATTGATGATTTTTTCAGTTCATGAATCAGATCTATCTATATCTTTATTATATTTGTCTCTTAATTCCTGGAGTTTTATTGTAATTCTTGATTCAGATCCTGCTCTAGCATGAACATATTGATTATAATTAACAAATTTCATTGAACCTCCCAAGAGAGGATATTTTTCCATTGTCAAAGTATGCATTTTCTGACATATTTTTCTATAATTTGGATGTCCTTGGGGTATTGTTCTCAATTCCCACATATGCATAGCCTCTCTAAAATTCATTCCCATAAAATATCTTATTTTGTGTCCAAATAAAGTAGCATATTGTGCTTCTTCTGGATAGTCTTCCACTAATTTTGAGTATAATTCGCCAGATTTAGAATAACATTCTTTTACATCATCTTCCCACCCAGCCTCCTGTATTTCATTAGGAATTGTGTAGCCTAAATGTACTGTAAGGTTTTGTCTTTCTTGAGTCAACATTCTATGCCTATGTAAGTCTCTATAAACACCAAAATCACTAACAACTTCAAAACTTAATGGGTAACCATTCTCTAATGCTCTACCAGGTCTATCTCTTTTATCTCTTCTTTCCCCAATATAAGTATTAAAAATTTCTTCTTTCTTTTCCTGAGGTAAATTTTTTACTATATGCCTTAATTGTTCAATTGGATGTTCAGCAAATTTAAATAGGCACTGCGCAATTATATAATCTTCAATATTTTTGTGATCATAATCTTCCAATATTACATCGTCCTTAGAGTCCCATTTATCAACATCATTCAATATCTCTTTACTTAATTTTTCCATATTTTTTCTTGTGTTAACTAAATATTCATCACGCTTTGCTCCCCTCACATAAACTTCTATAACTTTGTTCAATTCTTGGTGTTGTTTATCAGCTATCTTCTGCATTTCGCTTAGATCGTCAGAATAAAGAGATTTTAGTAAATTTTTATAGAATCTTCCATTTCCAAAAATCCCAACATTAGTTAGTGTGGCCGCAGGCAAAATAACTCTAGCTCTGTCACACGCACTAGTTTTCATTACAAAATTATATATTGTTTTAAAATCCCTAATTTGTTGCTCTGTACTTAAATCATGTAATTTAACTTCAAGGTCTTCATTATTAACTCGCATTTTTGTTTTAAATTCATTAAGTGGATTAATTGCTTCAAAATAAGTTCTCATGTTTTTAACTAAGGAAACATATTTACTAAACAAAAAATCCATTGTTTCTAGATATTTGGAGGCAAATCTTGATTCCATAATTCTTGGTTCTCTTAAATAAAACCAATCTCCTTTTTCATCAGTCATATCATATACAACATATCTAGAAGATTGTTCTATAGGGCTTCCTCCAATTCTTTTATCCTCTATTTTTTTAGTAGCTAAATTTGAAATTCTCTCCCAAGAAGAATGAGCACCTTCTAACTCTCCAACAGACTCATCCCCAAATTCAAGCAAAATTCTCTCAAGAACTTCAAGTTTAGAAGTTTTGATGTTTCCATCATTATCTAAAAATTCTTTAACAAATGTTTCTCTGAAAGATCCCTTAGCTCTACTATATCTAGCATATGCAGCGCCTGCAATTCCACTAACACCTAAATCCATTAACACAAAAAAATTTCCGTCTGGATTAGAAATATATCTTGAAAGTGCATTTTTCCTTTTTTCTAAAATAGACGGATCTAAGTCAAGAGACATAAATACTCATTATAATATTAATATTTAAAGATTTAATAAGTAAAAAACTATACATTCAATTACAACAACATTTTTAAAATATCTAATAACCTTAACGAAACATGATCAAAAAAAAGGGATTATTCATAGTTTTTGAGGGTATTGACGGAGCAGGAACAACAACTCAAACTGAATTACTTGAAAAACATTGCAAAAAACTAGCTAATGGACATTTTGAAGTAGAATCTGGTTGTGAACCTTGGAATGATGGTTATATAAGAAAAAAACTTTTACAAGATAAATCTCCTTATTCTGACGCAGAGTTAATGGCCAAATTGTATGTTGATGATAGAAAGGACCATACAAAAATTGAAATCTTTCCAATCATAAATAGAGGAGGAATTTATATTAGTGACAGGTATACTCTTTCAACTTGCACTTATCAAGTAGCTCAAGGCTTAGATCTACAAACTTTAACTAAAATGCATGAAACAGGAATTCTCATCCCAAATGTTACTTTTTATATTGATATTGAAAGAGGTATTGCTAAGGAAAGAAAAATTCAAAGAATTTTGAAGCAATTCGGATCTAACGTAAATATAGAAGAAAAACTTGAAAAATTCGACAGAGATCCGGTATTTATTGACACGTTAATCCAACAATATAGACATTTAGCAGAACTAGCAAATTCCAATACGCAATTATTTGGTAAAGTAATGAAAATTGATGGAAATAAACCAGTAGAAGAAGTCTCCTCAGAAATTATAAAATATTTTAATCTTGTATATCATGATTGGAAAAAATCCTAATTAATTTCATCGAGATATATCCCATCATCACCAAGAGGTGTAGTTATCCTTCTATAATCAGTACAATTAATTTTCAATTCCTTTTCCTCATTCTTTGCCCTAATAACAGAAGTAACCAAATTTTCAGCTGCCCACTTATCAAATGTATTTTGCGGGAAATCAGGGTCAACAACTAAAATAAAATATTTACCTTCAAACTGTAGAACAGCCTGTCTAGCCTTGCCATTTAAAGTGGATTCCTTAAAATAAACTGAAGTTGGATCATCATAATTTGGATTACCTACATCAATAACTCTAAAAGGAACTCCACAATTAGGATTATCTGGTAAACTTGAATATTTTATTTGAGAAGCACATCCATTCATTAATAAAAGAGCTATTCCACTTCTTATTAAATTAGACATTTTACCGAAGTTTGACACCTGCTACAGTACAACCATCATCAAGCTTGTTTTGAGCATCTAAAATATCTCCAGGAGATATCATTACTTCTTCACCCTCGACCTTATCACTTAAGTCATTAATTAAATCTTTTGCTTTGCCATTTAGATTCCTTTCTCTAAATGTTAAAGTAAATTTTTCTCCGCTTTCACTTTCTAAACAAATATGCCTAACTATTAAATCTAAATCATAAGAATTAGTTAAAGGCATATCATTCGGCTCTGGATAATTGCATGAAACTTTATATAACATTTTATTATCTCTAATTAAATTTAGAGGTCCAGCACATCCAACAGCGCCAGATGCTAATCCTATTAAAAGATATTTTCTCAGATCCATTTTGACCATAAATAGTGTATCATATGAGTATTTAAATCTTTTTATTTGTTACTACTTATTAGAAATCACATTAATTTTGGCCTAATCATCATCTGTATTTTTTATATAAATAACCATAAATGATAATCCCAAGATAAGTGATCGTCAAGATTAGTACAGGATAAATAATGACTAAGACAGAATCCGGAACTTTAGTTTTCAATAATAAAAAAATAGCTAGTCCTGCCAATCCTCCAAGTCCCAATATAATAAGAACAAAAATAAATGTCCATTTTATCCAATGTTTTAAAAGCTTCATTTGTGCATAGGTTAAAACCTAATCCCATAATATATACGCCGGGACTGGGATTTGAACCCAGATGCCCGTGAGGGCCAAGCTTACTTGACGTATTCCAGGCTTGCACTCATTATAGATTTGTGCGATACCAGGTTACGCGCTCGAGACATTAGTAATCCCGGCATACCTAGTATGAATACCCGGCATAAAGAATCGATCTAAATTAATATTTAAAAGCTTTAGTATTTACTGAAGCTTCTTTTTCTGAATCAATTTGACCAAATAATAAGTACTCCCAAATATTACAATTTCCGGTATTAAAGTTATACCTAAAGTTGGTGCTAATACAGATGCCCCAATAGTTGCTATGCTCCCAGCCCCAATGCTTTCTAGCACATTTACTGCCTCTTTAGTTTTACTTTCTATATTCTTCTCCATTGGATCAATCTGCATTATTAATTTACCATTTTTAAATATCCTAATTTTTCTGTCTTCCTCAGAAGCGAGAATAGCCACATTCTTATTCAAAGAAGCAGTGTAAGCAGCACTATGCCTTGTTCCAAATCCTTTAAAGACCTTAGTATTAATTATCTTTGCAGAATATGCAATTAGACTCCCATTTTTATCAACAATACATGCACCATCTAATAGGGCTAGGGCTTCCAACCTTCTTTGATTTTCCAGGATATAAAATGGTTTTACATCCTGAGGTAATAAAGTATCAAAGTTAAGCCCATTTATTTTAATAACAAACAAACATCCTTTCTCTTGTTTGGCAATTTTTATAGCTATATCAATTAATGTTTTTTCAATATTCTTTATTTTTGTTATTTTTTCAGCCATATGATTGTTCTAAAATTAATGATTTATAAACTTATCTAACCTTCAAGAACTTTTCAGCATATTTGCAGTTATTTCTTTCTCCATTAAGTCTAGCATTAAATAAAACAGAAGGATATAGTGTATTAATATAAACCTTCTGGCTCTCAAACAGTTTTAATGCTTCTAATTTCTTATCAAATGTCTTACTAACGTCTACATGTAACTCAGGTTTTGTCTTTCTGAATACATTTATTACATTCCACACATCAAAAGTAAAAATATCATATTTTCTATCAATAGAATCAATAACCTTCACAATAATTTTGTGGACACTTCTATGATCTCTATGCGGATCACTGGCCGCATGTGTAAATATTCTATATGGTTTATGTTTATTTATAATTTCTTTAATTTCATTTAAAAACTTTTTATCATTAATTTTCTCATAAATTCTCCCATCAGCAATACTTAAAAATTTAACTTCCTTTACGCCTAAAAACTGTCCTATTTTATTTGCCTCAATAATCCTTTCATTAATTATAAATTGATCTTGGACTACTGGATTGCTAGCTTCACCATAAGAAAAAACATAGACATAAACTTCTTTCCCTTCATTCGCATATTTAGCAATAGTTGCTCCACTACTTATAACTTCATCATCAGAATGCGCACAAAAAAATATTACTTTATCTGCCATATTATTTTCAAAACTTACCAATATTTTAAGGTTTTCTTCCTATCTCAAGCATAGAAAAGTTTATAATTTTGATAAATTACCACAGAATATGCAAAAAAGGAGGATTAATCAGAATTTATTTATCCTAATTATTATTATAATTTTATACATATTAGCTTTAATTCTTCCACAATTAAATCAAAGTGGGACTTCTCTAAATAGTGTTAGTAGAAGTCCTCCAAGAGAAGCTTTCATCGGATTAATAATTCTAATTGTTCTTGCACTTATAATATATGTATCTGAAAGAACTTACAAATATCATTTGGAATAAATATGCGCCGACTGGGATTTGAACCCAGGTCTTCGGCTTGGAAGGCCAAAATTCTTTGTGGAAATAATTTAACCACTGAACTATCGGCGCATTCAAAAATTGAATTAATTAAAATTTAAAATTAAATATTATAAATCTTTCTACTTCTTTTTTATATCAGAATTTATTATATAGTAGAATACTAATAATATAACAAAAATAATTAAATTGAAATTATTAAAAAAAGGTACCTGAACTTCCCTTATTAGAGTACATTCTTTTGGTGTTTCCTCAGAGTCTACTACAAAATTAGAACCCAAATTTATTGTTACTTTAGTTTCCTTCAATCGTCCCACATTATCACCATTACCATCATCTTCACATTCAGTTCTAGTAATATAGACTGCTAGTCCAGGTTGGATTGTACCACAACTACTACAATCATTAGCACAAGTTGAACCTGGACAACTCGATAGTAACGCAGTATCACAAGTCTCTCCAGGATCAACAACACCATTACCACATAAACTACAACTACTCGTATCAAAAGTACATTGTTCTGGGTAACCATAAGAGAAACAACTCAATATACCACTTGGAAAACCTAAAGATTGACAATCTTCTCCTCCAAATTCACCTCCATCACATTCCTCTTCAGGCAAATTTAAAATACCATTACCACAGAACGGTCGATTTATGTCTTCTACTTGAATCCAGTTACTTGAATCCAATACACTGCTTGGAATACCTTGTACTTCTGCAGTAAACATATATTCTATGTCCATATCTCCATCTTCAAGTTCTTCAAGTGGATCCACAGGATCATGAAATTCTGTTAACCATTGAGTAAACCTTGTTTCAGCACCATTAAGTGTAATTTGCACAGGAAGCATTACTAAAGCTCCAAGATCCTCCATTTTGACACCATTATCGTCATTAACATCATATATCTTAAAGATGACCTGCTTATTTGCACAAGCTGCTCCAGCTGCTGTTATTTCAAATCTTACTGGTAGTCCTGCATTTAAGGTTGATCCATCTTCATAGGTAAATCCATTGCCGGGATCAGGATGTTTTATTGCAGCTGCTGTAATAGCACAACCACTTGGATCGAATACATTAATAGTACCAACAGCTTCCTGAGTTCCAGCTCTTGCTCTAACATCTAAAGTACCTACATTATTATTTGCAGTAAATATAACTTGAGCTACTCCATTTACTGTAACTCCAGTAGATAAATCTAAACTCCCCATATTAGGAAATTGCTCATTCAGCAAATTAAAATATAGAATGGTTCCATCAGGTGCTTTATTTCCATTAGTTAGACAATCTGGAAATGCCCCATTATTTATACATACTTCTGCTCTAACAGGAATACTTTGACCAAATGCAACAGAATTTGGATTCATATTTAATAGTACTCCTGTAATCTCAGGCATTATATAGTATACTGAAGGCATCCCCATTGGTGAACCCCCATCTTGACTAACTCCTCCGATAATATATTTAACTTCGTTTAGACTTGCTGAAGAATGCTTATATCTACTCACACCATCAGGTATAAATTCTCCGGGAGGTACTTCTTGCCATATAGGATCTTGTATATTAAAACAGGTTCCATACACTTTGTTTGCATAAATTATGTAAACATATTTTCCGTTATTACACATAACACCACCATAGGATAGAATAGAACTAAAGGATGCTAGGGTCCTCATATTTGCTGGCAAGTTATTATTATTTTTAATCCAACATCCACTCCCCACTGGACAAGAACTTTGCATTTTACTAACTTCTTTTCTATATACTGTATTGGATCTTGGTATTAAATTGGTTACAGTACCTCCAAAAATATAAACATAATCTGTACCACTTATATCTACAACTTGAGTAGCAAATTTTGATCTAGTTATTTGATCTGTTCCATCAGTTGTTATAGGGGTAGTTAACTGCCAATTTCCTGTAAATTCCCCATTAGGCCCGATTGTGTTATACCTAACAGTATTGACAGGAGCAGCTATAGACATATCTGTACCACCAATTAAATAAATTACATTATTAACAAGAATTGCACCTCCACCAGAAACTCCAAGATTATTATTACAATTCTGAATACCAGAAGTACCATCCAAATGATAATTGGATAATACCCAATCATCTAGCTCACCTGTTTCGTGGTCTAAGATTTTAGCATAATGAACTTTATTAGGACAACCATTTCCTCCGATAATATAAATATAAACATCATTTGGACTAGCTTCATAAATAACAGAAGCATGATGAGCCCTTCCAAATGGATTTAGGTTTGGTAAATCTTCTATCCATTGAATTATATTTCCATCGGGACCAATTTCTCCCCTAAATACCCTTCCATCTTTCCCAGCTTCAGCTTGAGGATTTCCATGAATAACATACAAAAAAGTTTTACCACTTACAGAGCTCCTGTAAGCAATGCTCGTATGTTCAGCTCTTGGTGTTAGTAAATCTGTAGCTTGTTGCCAACTTAAAGCATTGACGTTAAGAGAAATTAAAATAAGAATTAATAGACTTAAGACACTATTTATATATTTCATTTTACCTCTTTTTATAAAAATCAAACAATGATTTAAATTTAAATCTTTCTAATGGTGCTTTTTATATCTAGTATAAATATAATATAATGAAAGCAAAATCATCACTATTGCAATATTAGCAGCTGTAAAAAATGGAATATCAGTTTCCTTTATTAAAGTACATTCTTTTTCTAACTCTTGAGTATCAATTATTGCTCCAGTGCTTTCTCTAATCTTAATAATAGTTTCAGTCCTAACTCCAACATTATCACCACTACCATCATCTTCACAAGGAGTACTAATTATTCTAGTCCTCACATCAGCATCTAATCCAGTACATTCTCTACACTTAGTGGGTCCACTTCTAACACATTCCATATCAAACTGACAGCCATTAGGAACCCTCATAAAATCACATCGCTCTCCAGAATTTAATTGACCATTTCCACATCTATTCACTCCACCACCATTAGGACAATCCCAAACACATAGATTAGTATTAAGTGTACAATCATTATTACACTCTAATACACCACTTAAACACCTATTTAAATCACTACATCCCAATCCTCCCAAATTGCCTCCATCACAGCTTTCTCCAGAATTTAATTGACCATTTCCACAATCTCTAGTAGTTCCATCTAAACAAGCATCAAAATTAAAATGACATTGTTTTGCAGTTTGAATAGGATTGCAAGTTATACTTCCTCCAGTATAGCCTCTTCCTTGCCATTCAATACACTCATCTAAATTAACAGGTACAGGTGGAGTTATTGAAGGATCACATTCTTCCCCAGTATCTATCCTGTTGTTTCCACAATTTGTGCTAGTTATATCTCTAACCTGAACCCAATTACTCGAGTCTTTATTAATACCTGGAGAAGCAATAGCTTCAGCAACAAACATATATTCTAAATCTTCATCCCCCTCATTATCACCATTCCTATATTCAGTGTTCCAAGTTTGATAGTAAATTTGATCAATATTATTTAACAATACATAGCCAGGTAAATCAATTATTTTTGTATCTTTCTGACCTGTATTTTCATTCACATCATATAATGAGAACTTTATTCTTTTATTTTCACAATTTCCACTGGTTATTATTCTGAACCTTATCGGCCAATTCTTGTCTAAAATTGCTCCATTTGGATATACATAATTGTCCAAGGTTGGATGTACAATCTCTGCAGTTGTTATTCTACAAGCTCCCGAAGCACAATTATCAGGTGTAGCTACATTGCAGTCATCATCTAATCCATTGTTACAAATCTCAGCTCTAGGATGACAAATTTCCGGGGCACATAAAGGATTACAAGGCTCTAGACACAAAGGATCTAAATCACAATCAGAATCTAAACAATCAAGTAGATTATCACAGTCATTTTCAACACCATCATTACAAATTTCAGTGGGATTTGTAGGTATACATTGAGATGGTGCAGATAAATATACAAGTGTTAATGCAGTTATTGAAGCTCCGCTTGGAAGAACATGTTTTGCTCTAAGATATGTAAAAGTATTTGAAGTACTTACTCCAGATGTATATACAACTCGGGCAAATCCGTCATTACCAGTGTTAATTGAGGTTGGGTATAATGAGCCAAGCATACTGCCTGGTGGAATTTTTTCAAAATTAATTTGCTTATTTGGAACAGGCCTCCCATTTGCATCATGTAGATATGCTCTTAATGCAGACGTAGAAATGCCATTTGCAGGTATTGATAATGGAGAAGGTGGGAAAAATATTATTCTAGTTGGAATAGTCCCAGGATTCTCATTTCCTTGTGTTACAGTACAACAAATTTTGGCTGGGTAAGATCCTTGACCAGCACAAGAAGAGACATGAGCATTACTTGGTTCGCTGGAAATACTAACAATACATACTTCATCAGTATCACAATTTCCATTCCTAATCTGACAAGCACTTATTCCTTTATCTGTTGCAGTAAGGCAAACTTTATTTGTATATCCAGTAAACCCTGGTCCTGCAATATGAGCATTTATTGGGGTACTTAATCTTACAACTTCAGCAAAATTACCTATACATTGATTATTAAGATTACTACCTGAACAGCAAACATTGTATCCATAATTATTTTGAGTTGGTAATTCTGCATGAGCATTACTTAAACTAGCTAACTTGAATAATGTAGTTTCACTAGGTAAACAATTTGAATTTCTTACACTACAGCTAGTTAATTCAGCTGCATCTACATAGCTAATTAAAGAAAAGATAAATACAAACAAAAAAATGTGGATTTTCTTCATTTTTATTATTGCCTAATCAAGTTAGTACAATATAATACTGGTGAAACAATTTCTGATAGATATTCTGCTCCAGCTCCATTACAATCGCATTCACATATACTACTCGAGTCACAACTTCCAGTACCTCCTGTACAAGCTTGACTTCCTGAAACTGATGTACCCCCAGAACATTGCTGTAATGTATCCCCATCGCAATTATATTGGCATCTTACTTCTCTAATATCCCTACAATTAGTATTGCAATAACCTGAACATTGTGAAGCGCAACCCGATCCTAAAAATTTAGTTAGAGACCCAGTTGAAGAACAAGTTAAAGATTGTGTACTGCAAGCTCCGTTTTGAATGCAAATTTTTGGATTTGGCGTTCCAAGTCCCTGAAATAATACATCTTGACCATCAATTTTATCAGCATTAACTTGACCATCATGCTTTCCATCTAATTTATCTGCGTCCAACCCAGATTCATGGCCATCATTATTAGAAGTCCAAATGGTATTAGGATTAGGTAATCCTTCTATTTCTTGATAACTATGTCCAAAATTTACTGGATTATTTGTACCATAAGCGATAACAAATATCATAGCAGTAAAAGCAACAGATAGAACTGCAAAAATATAAAGTAACTTTTTTTCAATATTAAAAGTTATTTTCATTCTCCCACCTCGTTTTTCCTTTATAATTTAAAAACATTGATCTTTTTTAAATCTTTTTGTTTTCAAAGGCATGTTTAATTTGTTCTATAGTCCATCCTTGACCCAATAAAACTTCTTCAATCCTCTGTTTTTTCATACCTCTTTTTAAACTACTTTCTATATAGCTACGTAAATTCCAGAAATCCTCATCACTTGAAAAAAGTTATCCTTTTTATTGCTTAATTTGCCTAATTTTATATATTTTCGTAAATTTCCAGGTCCATTTGTGAAAAATAAATAGTAAACAACCAAGATGATAGCCAATATCACTAAGTATAATCTCCAGTTAATTTCAACTTTTTGGCAGTCCTGGGGACAATCCTCTGCTAATTGACAAACACCATCACCACAACTTTCTTCTGAATCATCATCTTGCTTATTTAACTTTAAAATAAAAGATCTTCCATAAGAACTCAAGTCATCCCCTTTGAAATAATAAATAATATCATTAGTAACCAAATTTGAAAAAATAATTGCCTTATTAATTTCATCTATTTGATAATCTTCATTTAAAACGCTCACTGAATTAATATCATCAACAACATCACTTAAATCTTCTATAAGCGCATAATCATCAGCTACATTAATATTTTTCTGAACAACTATATATTTCTCAGCATCACCTTCTAAAAAGTTTATATCAACTAATGCTATTTTATTTTCCTGGATAATATTGGAATTATATCTAATAACTTCCGATTTTGAATCCTTGCTATATTTATCTAAGATATTATCATTAATAAAACTCTCATCAGGGTAAATACTTTGTTCAATTACTTCTTTGTCTAGCGAAATTGGAATAACTGTCCTAATATTATTTACAGAGCTATAAATCCTATTGAACTTGCTCAAATTTGTTTCATTATTGTTTATTAAAGTATTATACTCTGTTTCCAATAAATCAAGTCTTAATTTAGAATCCTCTAGAATATCTGCAAATCCCAGAATGTTATAAAAAGAATAATCTTCTTCATTTAAACTTTCAAAATATTCTTCATTTTCAAAAATTTTAGTCCTAGTCTCGTTAATATATGTTCTTAATGCAGATTCATATCCTAAGACCTTAATATATACAAATTCGGGATTACTGGTTGCTCCAGTAGAATCCATAACAATCAATTTTATTGTAAAGTTTCCAATCCTGTCAAACGTTTTATTTACAATAGCACCTAATCTTGTAATATTATCATCAAAATACCAGGTATAATTTGTTATATTACCCATACTTGAGCTAGAGCCTAATCCACTGAAGACAAATGTCTCATTTATCCCTAATTGCATTGAATTTACGCTTATTCTGGCAATAGGGATCTCTTTAATTCTAAGATCCACAGCATGAGACTCAAAATTATCAACTATTATTTTAAAGGTATAATTGCCTTTTTGACCTGGAGTTTTTAAACTTATGAAATTTTCAAGTTTTAGAATCGCTGGATTACTATGTTTAATTGAATTGTTTATTGCATCTATATTGTAAAGTCTGTCAAACTTATTCACAGTATCGATTTTTGCCAGCACGCTTTGCAGATTTATATTTACTGTATTATTAGAGTTAATATTTAATGGAATAACACATTCAGCACCACTGCAATTGTTCAAATATGTGGAAAAACTATTCTTAAGTTTATCGCTGCTTATACTTATGAATCCATTTATCATATTTGAATAATGAGATTGCATTAAAGTTAACCAATAATGATTAGATAGAGTTCCAAATTTCTTAGGCAGTTCATAATAAACAACATTTCCTAAACCGGTTTTTGAATATGCACATAACCTGTAATTTCCACTTCTTACATTTGTTATATTTATATTACATGATGCAAGATTATATGCACCATTTGTTAAAGTATTTTCAGGAACATCACATTCAATATTGTCTAGGCTTAAATATAAATTTCCACCATCACTAATCTTTTTTGCCTTTGTATTTAATCTAATTTCAATCCTATCAAATAATTCATTTAAACTCAAGTTTAAATCTTCACACAATCTATCAACACTATTACCTCTAACATCCACAGCTCCATCTGGCGTTGTATTTTCATTGTAGCCTGTTGGAAACTCCTCATTTTGATACCCTATTTTAGTACCTTTTGAAATCCACTCATAAATTCCATCATCACCTACATCAATCTTTAAAATTGCATTTGAAGCTGATAAATTTATATAAAATGAATTTACAGTGCTTAAGCTAGAAGGAATTCTAAACCCAAAAATTCTACTTTTATTGATTAGGAAATTTCCTGCAGCAAAAGAATCTCCAACAGTCTTATAGCCTTTATTTTCAACTGTATAACTAATATTATTTAAATTAAAATAATTTAAAGTATCTATTTCAGCAACCTGTACATTATTAATAATAGCACCAATCTTTGAACCTTGATTTAAATAATTAGAATTTAAATATATACTACCAGTAATACTCTGATTAATCCCATAACTTTTTTCATATAAATTAATGCTTAAATTAATTTCTTGTGCAGCAAAAGTATTTTTAAATCCGAAAAAAAACAATAAAAGCAGTAATATTATCCACCATCTTTTCATAATAAAATTTCTAATTCAATAATATATAAAGATTATGATTAAGATTTAACTACCTTTTTGCCTTTTTCACTTCCAATTATTTGAAAAGCAGCATTTTTGAACTTGTCTTTTATATTCCTAATACTACAATATTTCTCTAAAAAAATAGCAAGGGCACTAACTTCGCTATGCGGTTGATTTTTTATAGCAATATTATAATCAGCAATTTCATAAATTTCAGGTTGTACTTTCTCACCACCAACAATTATTAAAACATTTTCAGACTTAGCAATTTCATTAATTTCTTCATTCAACTCCTTTCCATACATAGTTAAATGAATTATTTTACCTTTAAAAGACTTAGTTAAAGTCTTAAAATTATCTAAGTATTCAAGATTAAAAAAACCTCCAAATCTAGTACTTACCTTGTTTATCCTATTTTCAAATTCTTTATCTGGAGTACCTGTATAGTACAGTTTATCGGCTAAGAATGCTCTTGCAGCTAGTGCCAAATGCGTATCAAGTCTATAATCCCTATGAATCCTATGCCCTAATTTAAGAACATAAATTGCCATAAAGTAACTAATTAAAAAGATTTTTAAAGTATTCTTTTCTCTTGCATTTTATGAACATTGATCTACGAGCGAAAGTGCAATCTGCTTATGAAAAGAATTACAAAAAATTTTTAATTATCCCAGTAGCTTTATTACTAATAAGCATCACAGTTATCCTTATCCAATATTCAAAAACAGGTGAATTTATTCACAGAGATATCTCACTAAAGGGTGGTTTATCAGTAACAATTAACCTTGCTAAAGACATAAACTTTGAAGACCTCGAATCGTCTTTAAGAACTAATTTCAAGGATTCTGACTTTGTGGCAAGGAAATTAACTGATTTTACCACAGGCCAAATAACTGGAATTAATATAGAAATTTCTGGAACTTCAGAACCAGAACTTAAGAAATTTCTAGAAGAAAAATTATCTATAGAATTAACCTCAGAAAATTATTCTGTAGAAGATGTTGGTGCAGCCTTAGGATCATCATTTTTTAGGGATTTAATAAAGTCTATTATATTTGCATTTTTATTTATGTCAATAGTGGTCTTTGCTGTTTACAGAAAATTTATTCCAGCATTAACTGTTATATTTACCGCAGTTACAGATATAATTGCAACTGTAGCAGTAGTTGACCTACTTGGAATAAAAATTTCAACTGCTGGAATTGCTGCCTTCCTTCTATTAATAGGTTATTCAATAGACTCAGACATGCTTTTGACTACCAAAATGCTCAGAAGAAAAAATAGTCCTGCTATTTATGAAATGTATAATGCCATTAGAACTGGATTGACGATGACTGTAACAACCTTAGCTGCTTTGATCCTTGGCCTATTATTTTCAAATTCAATTGTTATAAAGCAGATATTCACAATAACACTCATTGGTTTAATAATTGATATAATTGCCACTTATTTAGGCAATGCACCTATATTATTATGGTATGTAAAGAAAAATGAAAATAAGTAAAATACTTAGGAAGTGGAGAGTTCTAGTACTCATTTTTGCTCTATTAATTAGTATAATCTCTATCAATTATCAATTTGATACACAAGGTGTTATAATTAAAGGTGTTGAAACAAATTCTACTGCAGCTTTAGCAGGTATTTCTCCACCCTCTTCAAACTTAGCTCCAACAAATTATGAGAAAATTATATCAATAGATGGAAAAGAAATCACAAAGATAGAAGACTATACAAATATAATCACTCAGATAAATAATGACCAGACATTTAGAATTCAGACAAACAAAAATCTATACGTTTTATTAAAAACAAATACTTCATCTCTTGGTCTTAATGTAGATAATGTACCAAATTCAAATATTAAAAAGGGGCTTGAACTTCAAGGAGGCACTAGAGTTTTATTAAAACCTACCACACAAGTATCTGATCAAGATAGAGATGACTTAATCAGCATACTGGAAAATAGGCTTAATACATATGGTTTAAGTGATGTCAAAATCAAAAAAGCTGATGATCTATCAGGCAATAAATATATATCAATAGAAATTGCAGGTGCAACAAAAGCAGAAGTCAAAGATCTAGTTGCATCACAAGGGAAATTTGAAGCAAAAATCAGTAATGATATAGTTTTTGAGGGCGGCAAAAAAGATATTACATTTGTTTGTAGAAATGATGGAACCTGCTCAGGTATAAGACAATGTCAAGAATCAGTAAATGGCCAACTTTGCACTTTTGAATTTGCAATAACCTTGTCACAAGAAGCAGCTGATAAACATGCTCTAATAACTAAGGATCTTGATATTAATGTAACTAGCCAAGGTCAAAAGTATTTATCCAAAACACTTGATCTTTACTTAGATGACAATTTAATGGATTCTTTACAAATTAGTTCTGATCTTAAAGGAAAAGCAACAACTCAAATTGCAATTTCTGGACCAGGTATTGGCAAAGATCAACCTGAAGCTGTCCAAGATGCTTTAAAACAAATGAATAAATTACAAACAATTCTTATTACTGGATCTCTACCATTTAAACTTGAAATTGTTAAAATAGATAATATCTCTCCAACACTTGGTTCTCAATTTGTAAAAAATGCATTATTAATAGGAATAATTGCAATATTAACAGTTGCGTTAATAATATTTATCAGATACAGAAGCCTTAAAATTGTAATTCCTGTTGTTATAACCCAAATTAGTGAAGTAACTCTAATGCTTGGCTTTGCCGCACTCTTCAAGTACAACTTAGATTTAGCAGCAATAGCAGGTATTATTGCAGCTGTCGGTACTGGTGTAGATGATCAAATTGTTATAATAGATGAAATTAGATCTAAAGCCAGCGAAGCTTATGCATCTAGCGTCAGAGATAGAATCAAGAGGGCATTCTTCATAATTATGACTGCTTGGGCTGTCGGTGTTGCATCCATGATACCCTTATTAAGAGCTGGAGCAGGATTATTAACTGGGTTTGCCTTTACTACAATTGTTGGTATATCTGTAGGTGTCTTTATTACAAGGCCAGCCTTTGCAGCAATTGTAGAAATTCTAATGGAAGACTAAAAAACATTAATGATTTTCATCAAATTACTTTAAAGATTTCTTGAGAGCCTTTTGTATTTTCTGTTGTTCTCTCCTTAAAGATTCTTCTTCTCGTTTCTTTTCTTGAACTTTTAATTGTTTTTTATATTCTGAATATCTTTGAAATAAATCTATAAAGAAAAGCCTTATACCCTCACTTGCATCATAAGTTCCAGAAATATTCTCAGGGCCTTCTATAATAAGTTCAATTGTTTCAAATTTGCCAGGTTTTGATATATATTCATCATAACCCTTAGTAACCCTAGAATATTTACGACAGCCTTCAATTCTAAGCACATAGTTATCCATCTTTGTAGCATAAGTAAAAAATTCATCTCGTTCAAAAACCCTTCTATCCCAAAAATCCATTGACGGAGAATCACTAAATCCATCATAATCATCGTCATCAGAGGAACTACTGCAAGAAGGACTATAATAATCAGGACCACTTATCCTATGATCAT
>JAGVZD010000041.1 GCA_018302805.1 Candidatus Woesearchaeota archaeon
CCAGGAACTTGGTTGATAAAAGTAAGTTCATCAGCTTTAACAGATGAATTAAATTTCGAAGTTAAAGAAGTAAATGACATATCAACATCTTTAGAGAATCAAATTGTAACTGTTAAAAACATTGGAAATGTCCAATACGAAGAAAATATTGAGATAATTGCAGAAGGCTCAGAAAAAACATTTACATTTTCTAGAAGATCTCAAATTGATCCTGATGAAAGTTTTAATATTTATTTATACAAAGAGCTACCGGATGATATTTATGACTTAACTATTACCAACACTAAATTTAAGGCAGCAGATATTTCGATTAAAGATCCTAGATCAGTCCTTGATAAATTCGGAGATTACATGGGAGCCATAACTGGAAGCTTTGTAAAATCAACAGGATCTACTACCTCTTTAAAACCTGTCTTATCTCTCTTAGGCGTAATTGCACTCATAGTGGTACTTGTATTCATTATGAGATTTTCAGCCTCAAAAAAAGGAAGGAGGCGAAGAGAATATGAAAAACAGTTAGGCCGAGAAACTTTTGGAAAAATAATTAAAGATAAAGAAAAGCAATTACAAAAAACTGAAATAAAACCAAGACCAACATATAGATCTGGTTTTGGTATGAGACAAGAGAGTCCAGAGATATCAGATCTAAGAAAAAAAATAGATTCTGACTTAAATAAACACTCTATTTCTCACGACAATGATATCGAGGTTAGAAGCACAAATAATTATGCTTCAAGTAAACCAGAAAAAACTAATGGTGAAAAGAAAGGATTATTTAGGATGTTTGACTAAGAAAGGAATATCTCCATTAATTGCGACTGTACTCTTAATTGGGTTTGCTATTGCTTTGGCGGCAATATTCTATGACTGGAGTGGGAGTTTATCTAAGGAACTCACAGAAGAAACAAGTTATGAACTCGCTTCAGGAATTCAATGCACTAAAAGTTCAAATCTGGTCGTAGAAGATGCTTGCATACTTGGTAATAGTATTAATATTAAGACAACAAATAAAGCAGATGGTTCTCTTGCAGGTTTGATAGTTAGAACTGTTAATTCAAAAAATGAAGTAGGCCAAACAGACAATACTTTAGAGATAGGACCATTTCAAACAGTAAATGTTAGGGGTAGATTTGAAGGAATACCCCAAGATATTAAAGACCAAACAATTACTCTAATACCAAAAATCAGTGTTTCTGGAAAAATAGAAGTTTGTCCACCAAAATCATTCAAATTCACTAACGGTCTTTGCAAGAACTCTCTTGAATATTCTAGCTTTGAAGGTATAGAAACTGCAGTACTTATTAATTCGGGTGGATCTACAATTGGTCATTGGGTTAATCACACGCTAAACTCAGGTAATATTGAAGATAGCGACTTTACTTTTGGTTCTAGAAGCATTAAAGTAAATCCCATTCCAGAATATGTATATCAACAGATAGATTTAGACCCCACTAAAACTTATAATCTAACAGCTTGGATAAAAAAATCCGATAGTGGTACAGCGTACATTAAAATTATTGATTCAGCTTGCACCCATCAATCAGAATCCATTTCAGCTTCAGCAGATTGGAAATTTATATCCTTAACATTTCAAAATTGCGATAACCCCGAAATTCAGTTAAAAAATACTGCCGACTCTGCATTATTTGACTTAGTTCAAGTTTTTCCAGTTTGAATAAATATAATATCCTTATCTTCCTCAACTTCTCTTACAGATAAATTTTTATGAATTAAATTTCTTATGAATTTAAACCTTCTAGACTTCTTAAGCACAGAAATAGCAAATTTATTTCTACCTACTCTTTTCAACTCCTCAATTGCTTTTTTAGGATCATTGAAATTGTGAATTGCTGTAACACAAATTACAACATCAAATGAATTGTCTACAAAGGGCAATTTCTCTGCAGTTCCAAAAAAAATCTTTCCCTTTGATTTCCTAAGCATTCCTTTACTTGAATCTAATCCAGTGTAGTTATAAAATAGATTAGAATAGAAAGCAGTACCACATCCAACATCCAAAACAGATTCTCTACCAATATTAAGCTCTTTTATAATCCTTTTGACCTTTTTAACTTGCTCCTCGGAATGTAATTCATTGTATCCATCAGCAATTTTTGAGTAATAATTCATATAATTACTAAATAATAAGACTTATAAATATTTTAGATTTAGTTGATTTTAAGCGGTGGTAGTTTAGTGGTAGAATGGTACCCTGCCACGGTGCTGACCGGGGTTCGAGTCCCCGCCACCGCATTTATTCTGAGTAGAAAATTGTTAGTTAATACTAAATATAATATATAAATTAAGTTTAAATAGTAAGCTTAATTTTAAGACTTATGGATGAAATCCCACTAACAATATCAAAAAAAGGTAATAACTATGAATTAGCCTTGATCAAAGTACCTAACATTAAAAAATACAGTCAAAAATTTTCAGATTTAGATGATTTAATAGGTTATATGTCTACACTAGAAACCGAATTACTAAATAGGCAATGGTTATATAAATATATAAATAATAGAGATCAAAGTATTTTAGAAAGCGTTAGAATTGGATTACTTGAAAGAACTCTTAGAGATACCTATTTCCATTTACTTTTATGTAGAAGGGTAAAGGAAGAAACAAAACATTAGTTTATATTTTACAGATTTTTTCTGCAATATCACTTATCATTTCGGCTGCAACCTCTGGATACCAGAAATTTAAGAATCTACTAGACTCAACTTCAATAACTATTTTTTCATTAAGATTGGTAAGAGAATGCCTAGGACCATAAGCTAAACTACCATCAAAAGCATATTCCATTGTAACCTGAGGTATTGGTGAATTATCAATAACATTCTTAACCGCTCTTAAAAAGTTTTGTGAATTAAAATCTTCATTCAAATATTTATAATATTTTGGGGTTGCAAACAATTTAATTTTCTCTAAATCCTGTTTAAGATGAGTTTCAAATTCTCCATTAATCTTATCTAAGGAGAATTGATTAGATACTCTTAAAATGTTTGATACAAATCTTTCTTCCTCAAACATCACCATCTTTTTATATGAAGGTTCTATTTTTTTTAGAAACTCATAATATTTATTATTTGTGTCTCTTATTATATCTTTTATTTTTGGTTTATTTTTAGTATCATTTACAATCACAATATCAATTATACTCGATATATTCTTAATTCTTGTTAGCGCCCTATGAACTAATATTACATATTTAGCATCATTTACCTCTTTCCAAAAGTTTTTATAAATGGCTAATCGATGGTTGTAATCTGTTTCATCCTTTGCAACCCAAGCATATCTTCTTCTATATTGGTACAATTTTTCATCATTGTCATCAGTATTTTTGAACAAATTGAACATATTTAGTGCTAAATTTAAATCAGGTATGTCCCGATTGAGGTCTACACCCCATAGTCTCTTTCGTGGTACATTAGCCACTACTAATTTACCGCCCAATTTCCTCCAACAAAGACTTGCAACTGTCTCTGAATTATCATCTCTGGCCGTTGATGTTTCAAATGCAGGTCCAGAATGGGGTGTAGCAATAACAATATCATTCTTATTATCTTCATAAATGCAATATCCTTCCTTAAATAGAATTTCCATATATATATATTATTTCTAAAGAAATATAAATATGTTTTCATATACAATATTATGTCAGAAATAAAATACAAAGAAGAGTTCATCAAAAGATATCAAAAATTGACTGATTTCGACAAATTTAAGGAAATAAATTCTAAATACTTAAGGCGAAGTATCAGAATTAATACACTTAAAATAAAACCAGAAATTTTGATCAGCAGATTACAAAGAGAATTTTCAATTTCAAAAATCAAATGGAGTGACATTGCTTATTTTGTAGAAGGGTCACGTCGTGATTTAGGTAATCTTGTTGAACATTCTTTAGGTTATTTTTATATACAGGAAGCAGCTTCTTTAATACCACCTTTAGTTCTAGATCCAAACCCTGGCGAATTGGTTTTGGATATGGCTGCATCACCAGGTTCTAAGACCACACAAATGGCAGCCCAAATGCAAAACAGTGGCTTAATTATAGCAAATGATGCGAAATACCAAAGGTTGCAATCATTATATTCTAATCTTCAAAGATGCGGAGTGAATAATACAATAATTACACTTAACAATTTTGACAGGATCAATAATTTAAAATTTGATAAAATACTACTAGATGCTCCTTGTTCTGGAACAGGTGCAATCAGAAAATCCCTAGGCACTTTACTAATGTGGAATCCCAATATGATAAGAAGAATTTCAAAACTTCAGAAAAAATTAATAGTTTCATCTTTTAACAATCTTAAGGATGATGGAATACTTGTATATTCCACATGTTCTTTGGAACCAGAAGAAAATGAAGCTGTTATAAATTTCCTTTTGAATAAATTTGATAATGCAAAACTTGAAGATATTAAATTAGATATTAATAGGAGCGACTCAATTTTAGAATTCGAAGGGAATTCATATAATTCAGAGATTAAAAAAACTTTAAGAATATGGCCACAAGACAATGATACAGAAGGATTCTTTGTTGCCAAGATCAAAAAAGTTTAAATATAATAGATCTAATTAAAAATTATGCAATTTAAATATGTTATAATTCTATGTTTTTTAACTTTACTAATCTCAAGTTGTAATAATACTCAAAAAGAAATAAATGAAGTAAATTCTTTTCCAGAAAATCCAGAGATTAATGAAACAAACTCTTCCTTTGACAATGGAGAATCACCTTGGATAAATAATACGCAAAATATAAGTAGATTTGGAGTTTACTCAGAAGTCTATACAGAGATTCCATGGAGTACCATTAAAGGCGACTCATTCATGTATGTTGACCCTGAAGGAAAAAAAATTAATCCTAAAGAGTTTCCACAAAGCGATTTAAACAAAAGAAAAAAAGAAATCTTTACTATAATAGACATTGAAGAAGTTGACATGGGTTGGAAAGGATCTTATGAAGCCAGAGCACAAATAGATTTTTATAATAATTTAATTTGGCTAAGAACTGGAGAAAATCGTCATGAGCGATATGCTGGACGTGATAGCGGTTGGTACCAACTTGGCTTTGAACCTGAGATAGGGGATAATATTGAAGTTGACTTCATGTATGATTCTAAAGAATTGCATATATATTCGGTTTCAAATAGTCAATAGTTCCAAAAGATAAATTCTATTTTAGTATTTTCTCAATTCCCTTTCTATCTGATTCAGTATCTATATCTAAACTAAAGCTAGGATCATTCACTAATCCTATATTTACTTTATATTTCATACTCAATTTTTTTTCAAAATCAGTTTTCTCAGGGAGAAGCCAGTATAAACTTTTGTTATGGCCAATATTTACCAAAAACCTCGATACTATATATAAATAAATTGCATACAGAACTCCTGTTAATCCATAATTCTTAATTATATAAGGAAAGAATTTTGTGTGTTGAAATTGTTTCCTGAAGCTTTCCAATTCCCTATTTTCATAAATTATTTGTGCTGTATGCATTAATTTATTGTTTGTTACAATATTTTTAGGTTTCAAAATTAAGCCATTAACTTTCTCACAATAAATAATATTATTGGCAATTCTAACCGGTTGAAAATTATTCACACAAAGTCCCAATAAACCCTTAAAATATTTGAATGGTATCAATCCGATAAATATATCTGAGTCATATTTTTTATACTCTTTAATAAGCAGGTTAACCGAATCCTTGGTTATTAATGGGATATCACAGGCTAAAACCAAAATTGCTTTATTACTACTATAATCAATCTTCTCAAGTGCTTCTAAGAAATTTTCAGTTATTTTCCCTTTCTGGTTTACCACAATTATTTTTTTCTCAGATTTGTAATTTTTTTTAAATTTACTCTTATCAGTTACTATTACGACCCTGTCGATATACTCAGATTTTAGGAGTGCCTCTAATACATACTCCCCCATGTACTTCTTTTTTAATTTTAAAATATATTTATTACCTTTAACCTTCACTTTAGTGACGTACAATTCCTCTTTAGTGTGGTCTCCACCTAGTATTATTGCATCCATTTTAGATGTCAACCCTTTGACTTCAGGCTTTTTAAAACCTTCTGAATTTTTAATGAATCATCAACCGGAGTTGGGCTCTCGCAAATAATCCTTATTGGAATTTTAGATTTCAAGATTGCTTTTGCAAAAGGCATAATAAAATTTTCATTCAAGGATATATGCCTTTTCTCACCTTTTTCAGTAAATTCAATTCCTGTAAATTGTGAATAAATTTTCTTAATTTTGAGTAATTTCTCAAAAACCAGGTCATAGTCAATATTCCCAAGATTTCTAGCATACAAATGAGCAAAATCTACTACTAAAGAACACTTGGTTATATTTGAAATTTTGAGTAGCTCATCCAGATCCCCAAACTGGCTAGACCTACCTGTGACCTCTGGAGCAATAGCACAAGTCCAATTATTGTCCTTTCTAATATCCATCATTGAAAGTATTTCATCTTTTATTCTGCTGAGCGCTTCATCTCTCTTTAGTAGGCCATAATACCCAGGATGGAAACAAACATATTCTGCCCCTAAATAGGTTCCAATTTCCATAGCCTTCATAATTCTTATTTTGCTTTGCTCTATTTTTTCTTGGTCTTCTGATAATAAATTTATATAATATTGACCATGAATACTAAGAGAAATTCCAAGCTCCCTAGCTTTTTTGCCGATAAGGCTAGCTTGGTCTTTATTTAAATAGATGCTATATGTAAATGCGACTTCAGCAGCATTAAATCCGAAACTCTTAAACAATTTCAAATTGTTGACAGCATTATTATAACCACCAATACCAGAAGGTCCTAATTCAATTTTCATAAGAATTATTAAATATTAACATATTTAACTGTTATGCAAAACCTTTTTATTATCGAGATAATTACTTTATTCTATGAATATCTTAAAAAAAATTAAACCTACAAAGGAAGAAGCAGAAATTACTACCAAGCTAATTAATTTATTTCTCTTAGAATTAAGAAATAGGATAAGAGGAGCAGATATTTCCATAGGTGGTTCATTTGCCAAAGGAACATGGCTTAAGGGTAATTATGATATAGATATATTTATAAAATTTGATTATAATAAGTATAAATCTAAGGACATTTCTAAAATTGTTGAAAATAAAATAAACAATTTTAAGTTTAAGAAGTTACACGGATCAAGAACATATTTCCAAATTTTTAAAAATAACCTAATATTTGAGTTAGTGCCAGTTCTCAAAATTAACAACTCTTCGACAATTTTAAATGTCATGGACATAAGTCCATTACATACTGAGTATATTAAGCATAATACTAACCTAATACTAAGAGACGAAATTAGAATTGCAAAAGCCTTTTTTAAAGCTAATAACTTATATGGTGCAGAAACATTTCAAAAAGGGTTTTCAGGTTATGCAATAGAAGTCTTAACTTTACATTATAAAGGTTTTCTTAACCTTCTCAAAGCAACTTCTAAGTGGCAACAATCAGAAGTGATTGATCATGAAAAACATTATAATAATAAAAAAGAAATTTTATTATTGCTAAATAAATCCAAGCTAATTTCACCCTTAATTGTAATAGATCCTGTCCAGAAAGATCGAAATATTACTGCAGTATTATCTAAGAAAAATTATGAATCTTTTAAAATTTTAGCTAGATCATATTTGAAATCCAAATCAGAAGAGTACTTCACCGTAAAAGATCAAGATATAAATAAATTAAAGGGATATATTATAGTAGAATTACTACCTAAGCAAGAACCCAGAAACGTTATTGGAGGTAAACTTGCGCGAATCATAGATTACATTAAAAAACATTTGGAGTTAGAACAATTTTCAGTCATAGATTATGGTTCTAAATGGGATAACAAATTCTATATATGGTACAAGATAAAACAAGAAAACCTATCATCGAAAATTAAACATTATGGGCCTAGTATTGATGACACAGAAAATCTGAAAAAATTCAAACAGAGATGGAATAAGACAAAAATCATTAAAGAAAACAACAAAGTTTTTGTTTACACCAATAGAAAGTTTAAAAAAGCTATTGATCTAGTTAAATTTCTTTTGAATGACTCTTCTATCGCGAAGGTTTACTCAAAATCTTTTGTATACCAAATTAAATAGAAAAATATATAAACAAGTAATATTTTAAAATCATAATTTGGTTCTTAAAAGATTAAACAACAAAGAGGGATCTATATGGAATTAAGTTCGAGAGATCAATTAATTAAGGGTACAACTACAGTAGGTATAGTTTGTAAAGATGGTATTGTTTTAGTTGCAGATAAAAGAGCTAGCGCAGGCTATCGCATTGTAGACAAAAAAGCAGAAAAATTACACAGAATTGCTGATAATATGGCAGTAGCCATGGCCGGCTTAGTTTCAGATGCTCAACTAATAATTAAATTGGCTAGATCAGAACTGATGCTTAAGAAGATCAGAAGTGATGCTCCTGAAATAACAGTAAAAGAAGGTGCAAATTTGATTGCCAATATACTCTACTCTAATATCAGAAAACCAAGTATGATCCCAGGTATAGTTGGTTTTTTGCTTGGTGGAAAAGACTCTACAGGATATTATTTATATGATCTAGGAATAGATGGATCGATTTCCATGCATGATGATTATGTATCTGATGGATCAGGATCAGATCTAGTTATTGGTGTTCTTGAAGCCACTTATAAAAGAGGGTTACCCTTAACTGAAGGTATTAATCTAGCAGTTAAAGCAATTAGTGCAGCTATTGCGCGAGATATGCCTACAGGTAATGGAATTGATATAATAACTATAAGTGACAAAGGTGTTAGTGAGGTAATGAACAAACCTGTTGAAACTAAAATTATAATTTAAAATTCTTTCATTTTTAAAATGGGTACTAAAATTCTGGACGAAATATTAAGTAAATTATCAAAAGAAGCAGATATAAGTGAAACTGCTTTTGAAGGAGCAAATATTATTCTTTATACGAAGAATATAGAATTCTTCCAAAATGATAATGGTATAATAAGAGAAATTGTTAATTCTATTAAGAAGAGGGTTGAACTTAGAGCAGATCCTAATATTTGCATAAGCGATGATAGAGCTAAAGAGATTATCCAAGAATTAATTCCAAAGGAGGCAGGAGTCTCAAACATTTTTTTCGATAGTTTTAGAAGTGTAGTTACAATTGAAGCAGAAAAACCTGGCATTGCCATAGGTAGAGCAGGTGAACTATTGAAAGAGATTAAGAGAAAAACATTATGGGTCCCAATAATATCTAGAACTCCTGCACTAAGATCAAAAATTATTGAGAATATTAGGTATGTTTTATACGAAAATAGTGAACAACGAAAGAAATTCCTCAATCAAGTAGGAAAAAAAATTTATGAGGGTTGGGTTAGAGAAAGAAAAAGTGGATGGATCAGATTAACATTCTTAGGTGCAGGTAGGGAAGTTGGTAGAAGCTGCATATTTCTTCAGACTCCGGAATCAAGAGTCTTACTGGACTGTGGTCTTAACACAGCAGCCACAGATGAAAACGCCTATCCTATTCTAGACATTCCTGAGTTTAGCATCAAAGATATTGATGCAGTAATTATAAGTCATGCTCACTTGGATCATTGTGCGTTTTTACCATATTTAGTAAAATATGGGTACTCTGGCCCTATTTATTGCACAGCCCCTACACGAGATGTTATGGCTTTACTTCAACTTGATTTTATAGCAGTAGGTCAAAAAGAAGCACGAAAAGCCCTCTATTCAAGCAGTGATATAAAACAGATGGTTAAACAAACTATTGTTTTAGACTACGAAGAAGTCACAGATATCACCTCTGATATGAGGCTTACACTCTATAATTCAGGGCACACATTAGGCAGCGCAATGGCTCACCTTCATATAGGTAATGGTCTTCATAATCTACTTTACACCGGAGATATGAAATTTGAAACCAGTAATTTACTTCCATCAGCAATTACTAGGTTTCCAAGATTAGAGACAGTAATTATAGAAAGTACCTATGGAGGTAAAGACAATGTTCAACCAAGCCGACATGAAGCAGAACAATATTTACTCGATGTTGTTAGGACTACAGTTAATCGAAAAGGGAAGATTTTAATGCCTATTCTTGGTGTTGGCAGGTCTCAAGAGATGATGATTATTATTGACAGAGCTATTAAGGAAGGTACTCTTGAAAAAATACCTATATATGTTCAAGGAATGGTTTGGGATGTAACAGCAATTCATACAGCGTATCCAGAATTCTTCGATAAAAAAATCAGAAAAAGTGTTTTCCACAAGGATTATAATCCTTTCTTAAGCGACGTGTTTAAACGAGTAGGATCAAGACAAGAAATGCAAGACGTTATTGATTATGAGGGTCCTTGTATTATTATAGCTACAAGTGGCATGATGACAGGTGGACCATCAGTAGAATATTTTAAATCATTGGCAGACAATGCAAGAAATTCTTTAGTATTTACATGCTACCAAGGTGAAGGCAGTCTGGGTAGAAGAATACAAAATGGAGAGAAAGAAATTGTATTTTCAAACGGATCAAAACCAGAGGTGACAGAAGTGAAAATGGATATCTTTAAAATAGAAGGATTTTCTGGCCATTGTGATAGAAATCAGTTAATTAATTTTGTCTATAAATTAAATCCTAAACCCAGAAGAATTATTGTTAATCATGGAGAATCCTTGAGATGTCTAGACTTATCCAGTAGTTTACACAAACTAAATAACATTGAAACCATGGCACCAAAAAATCTTGATACAATTAGATTAAAATAAATTATCTTAAATGATATATTAAAAGTTCGTATAAGTAATTTTATTAAATGTCAAGCTTAGTTAATTCAAATACTGCTCTATACTTTTTTGTCAATTTTTCTGCTTCTTCTTGCATTCCATTATTTGCAAAATAATTTGCTACTTCCTTTCGTAACCTTTTAATGTTTTCTATTGTATTTTCATTTAATTGCTTTTCAAGATAGAAACAAAGTGCAGCATCTGATCTTGCATAGAATTCTGGCATAGGGTTGAATTTTCTCTTACGCATAGTGTCCCTAAACACTCTTTCAAGAAGGGCGCAATGAGAGTCTATCATCTCCTCCTCTACGTAATTACTTATTTCAATACCACAAGTATAGGCGCTCTTATCAATACCAGTTTCATTAAGATTATCGCTTACATTTGAAAGATTGAATCTCTCAAGATAAGGAATATCCTGCGGCTGATATACCTTTAATTTTCCTTTCTGTTGAAGGACATGCGAAACCTCGTGCAAGACCAAGAATGGAAGTGATTCATGCAGTAGTTCTAAATCATCATCGTCTTCAATGTTTATGAATGGCGAAAATTCTTGTGTAGCAATCTGCTTCAAAGCAAAATCTACTCTTTGCTCCATTACTTGTTTCAATTCCTGCCTGAGCTCTATGCCTAGACGCTGTTTAAGCTGCAGCTCTTGATGTAATTTTAGACCTTGGTACATACTCATTTTTATCTCCCATAAATATTGATCCATAATTTCCAATAGAATCTCCTATTATAACATTATCTTTCTGAGGAATTCTAACGCCAAAGTGGTTTTCAACTTTGCTGGCAAGATCATAGACAGTGTTAATTATCTCTTTCTTTTTAGGATCAATCTCGTCCCATGCC
>JAGVZD010000042.1 GCA_018302805.1 Candidatus Woesearchaeota archaeon
AAGAAATACAACTCATAATGAAAGGTTAACTCAATTAAATGAAATAGTAGGTTTTGCTCCTAGTTTAGAATCAAATGGGATACTATTTCCTGATAATTTTGTTAGCACTTTTGTTGATACAACTGCTCTAACATTTTTAGTTACAAGTATTTATTCAAAATTTGTGTTACCTCAACTAATCAGTAATCCTGAATCATTGCAAGATACTCAGGCTTTGTATAGATTTGCATTACCTATGGCTATATCTGCAATAATGGGAACAACCTATGGATTGATGGGTACTGTTAGAAGAATGAGTTCCATTCCAAGAAAAGAAGCTAGATATGTTGATAGTAAGATCAAGGAGCTATTTTAATTTTATATGGGAATAAAACATTTAGAGTATGAATTTGCAGAGAATTATTGTAAGAATTTATTAGAAAGGCCTCATGATCAATTAAGTTATGTTAGGGGATCAGAACCTGGTTCATCAGCTATATTTCTTGAATCAAGTGAGCATATTATTTATTTAATAAGAAGGCATGCTCTTACAAATAAAGAGTTGGAAAGTTTTTATTTACAATGTGGCAAGGGTGCAACTGCTCAAAAGGCTCAAGGTTTTCGTAGAGCAAAAGATAGAAGATTATACGAATTATTAGGCGATACATTTCATAAACTTAGAAAGAGATTAGGTCTACCACAAGAAGATAGATTTTATAATATTGATGAAGTTATGGAGTCTATATAAAAATGATAGATTATTCAATGTGGCATGTGATTCCAGGAATATCCTTGAAATATTGCGATAATGAACATAATTTTTTAATTAGATTAGTAAGGGATAATCCTGATTATAATCCTAAAAATCCGGAATCTAAACGTGAATTGTATTTAGAAGTTGGATATGCAGATTTATGCCATGAGCTATCAGAAATAGTTCAAAAATTTTCACAAATAAGATTAGATAGAGAAGAAGTTTCTAGAAAAGATTATGATCACTTTAAGAGTCTTGACAAAATTTTGAGTAAAATTGAGCTATTTAGAGAACGTGAAGAGTTTAAGCAAAAAATTCTAAGAAATTCTGGATACATTGAAGAGAATGATAAAGTTGACTTATGACACTAAATTCTTTATTTATGTCATTTAAAAATATTGGATCAAGAAGTTCTGGGACAATATTCTAAAATAACTTAGAAATGGAAAGAAGAATTATAAGACCGGAAGAATCAAGGCTAGAGCAACTATTGTCTTCGGTTAAATTGGAACTTCAAACATTATCTTGGTCAAGTAAATTTTTAGGTATTTTTGACTTCTACTTTAAGCCAAAATGTTTTGAAAGAAGAAGTAAATTATATGAAAAGCTAGGAATTAGACATTTCAAGAAATTTATGTTTGGTGGAGACTACATGAATGGTTTTCTTAGGAAACTTGATCCTAGTCACAGAATGATTGGAGAACTTGGCCTTTCACCGACTTCATATGAGGGGTATACAAGACTTTATGAAACAGGTCACTTATTGGCCTCCTTTTATGGAGGATCCATAATAATGGAGAATTTTAGGGAAGAAAATAATGAAAGAGCAATTGCAGGTATTTTAGTTAATCTGGCAACAAATATCTATCCAATAATGCTTCAAAGATACAATAGAGCTAGAATTTATAGGTTGTTAGAAAGGAAAGAGAGATAGAATACGCATAAGAAAGATTACACGTAGTCTAATGAAAATTACTTCTTTTTAGGCTTTTGGACTAGGGAAAAAATTACATAAATAAGTAAAAATGCAATAAAGGGGGAGGTCTTTAAAGTAAATAAGATCATATTATCCCTTTTTTTATAATATTCTTCCCAGTACACTTTCTCTTCTTCAGTACCACATATCTGACAACAAAACTCACCAGGATGGTTAGGACCTACACGGATGTTAACCTGCCCTTCAGGACAACCTCTATATGCTAAACAACAAACACCAACTGATGATACAAGCTGAAGTGTAAAATATGCAATAACTAATGCAAGTGAAATAGAAAGAATAACTTTTAACCATGAAGGTTTAAAATTAACCATTAATATTGGATATGGATTTTTAATTTAAACTTTTTGATTTTCACTTAATTTCTAGCTGTCTAATAAACTGTAGTTGTTTGAAGAAAATATGACCATAAGAACCACAAAATTACAAAAAGTGCTAAAGTTATGAGTATTCTAACTAAAATAGATGTGTGAAATTTGGTTTTCTTATTCAATATGTGAAGTGCAAAATAAAATAAGAGTACAAAAGCAAATAAGAATAAAGAATATGGCGTGACTAGGAGACTCCACTTGAGAAAAGAGGTTTGAACTCCAAAAATAGTATAATAGTTTGATGGGCCGAAACACATTGGATTATTTGCACATCCAGGATGGAATTCTATAATGCCCATAATTTCAAAGTATCAAGGTTTCTTATTAAACCTTTTGTACTTAGACCTTTTACCCCACCAAAAATGATATATTAAGGCCCCTAGAGAATAATAAATTGCTATGCTTATTATTAATGTTAATATGTTAACAACTAAGTTACAACCAGGAAAAAGACAATTATTCAAGGATGCAACTGGCTTTGTAAACAAAAAATGAAAATACGTATAGATAAAATCGGGGAAGTAAATTACAGCTCTAACGCGTGGTTCAGTTGAGATTCCCACAGTTAAAGATAAAACCAGACTTACAAAGAATAAAGTAAACTATACTAACAATTTTCTTATATTTAACTTGAAAAAATCTCGTAAGTTCATCTAACCTTAATTAGATGTTTTTAATTTAAAGGTTTCGTTTTCTAGATATCAATACCTAATCTCGATTCTTTTCTCGCCACTCTTTTATTTATTCTTCTTTCATGCTCCTTAAGAATAATTTGCTCAAACAAATTAATACCTAATTCATTATCAAAAGCTGCAACTTCAACATGCCTTTGACCATCTGTAAAAGGCCAGATAATATATCTTACGGTTATTTTGTCTACTTTGCCTTCTCTATCTGTATCATTCGAAGGTCTTTCAATCCTGTAAAGAATAACTTTCCTTTTATCATTTTCTAATCTTTCATGAGCAACTCTGACATTTCGGCCAAATCTTTTATTCATATAAGATTCAAATCTCACAGGACTAAATAAATACGTATTCGAACCAGAATAGATTTCTTTGTACATGTTTGTAATTAAAAAATGATTACTAGTTTGATTTTTATTTGATTTGACAAATTTATGATGCTTTTAAACATTTTGATATTATTTTGAATATGAGATTTGTCAAATAATTAGGATTTTTTATTAAATTTAATAAAACTATTTATTATCTCTAACTACAACAATTCTGCCTCCTTTAGCCGATGCCTCGAGTGACCAGATATCTGCAGTTAAAATTACTGAGTTTTCTAGATTTAGCATTCTGCTTAGACCATAAACTCCAGAGCCCCAAGGGTAATAATGACGAAAATCCATATGTCCATTAACTGAAGTCTTTATAGGTAAGCCTAAGTTAAGATCAACATCATTTATGGAAAATTTATATTTAAAGTCAAGCATTTTGCCAATAATCACTTGAGAGTATTGTTTGAATTTAAATTCTAAACCGTATTTTGAATCTTGATCTTCTTCCAAATCTAAATCAGTTAGATTAATCATAACGGGGGAATCTAAATTAAAGGCAGGATGGTTAATCTTTATTTGATTATATAGTCTCTTAGCAGAGTATTCATTTGGACCGTCTATTGTACCTAATGTAAATGCGGCCTCTTTATAGTTTAAATTGTATAAATCTAATGCTTTCAATTTTTTAATTCTGAATAAATCTGATTGTGTAGCGATCCTTAGATTTAGGTCCTCCAGAAAATTATTTAATGCAATTAAATAAAAAGGATTAGATCCGTGAATAACATCTTCTGTAAATATTGTGGCATTAATTATATCAATATATTTATGATTTTTCTCTTTAACTTCATTATCTATTGCTTGACCAAAAACTCCTTGAAGGATACTAACTTCTAAACCAGAATTGTCATTTAACAAAATTCCTTTGTATTCGGGAAGTTTTATCATTCAAAATAAACTTTCTATAATTTCCCTGATTATACTAGGATTTTTTATCTCGGTTACTAATGCTTTTTGAGCTGTAGGATCATATTTTATTACTCTATAAATCTCTGTAGGTAATTGATCTGCGGTTTTTTGGCTAAATAAGTGTATTGCATCTGTGTGGTTTACAAGGTATTGAGCACCAGCAATGTAAAGACTATAGAAATCACTTCTGGGTGACTTAGCAGATACACTAATATTATCCAAACTTAGGGCAATATTTTCTATTGATCTAAACACCATTTGTCATCAAATTTTATGGACTTGATTGTATTTATAAATCTTTGCATTTGTAACTACTAATAAATTGTGAATTATAATTAATTGCTATCATAAATTAATTATAGAATTATAAATACCGAGGAAGTATGCTAAGGCTTGGTCTGCCTTTAAGGGTTTTATTTTTTCTTCTGTGAGGCAAAACAAAAATGGTAATTTATCTCTTGTCTGCTGAGTTAAGCCAAAATGTTCATTTCCAAATACAAGCAATATTTTCTTATTTTTATTTTTATCTATAAATTGGAATAAATCTCTCTCATGGAGTTTTGCATGTTTTGAAAACCCTATTTTAATATATCCTTTAACGTCACTAAGACTCTTATAGACTTGAACATTGAAATTACTGAGCTTTCCTTTAGTCTCTTTTTTTGCATTATTTAAAAGTGTATGGAACTTTTCTTTATCCTCGTGAATAACCAAAAGTCCAAGATTAAAAATTAAGCATAACCGAAGAAAATTTGCAATTTCCTCTTTGCCTTGGGGATTCTCAATAAGCACAGATAAATTACTAAATTGTTTCTTTTCAACTATAATATTATTAGATTGGTATGAGAAAATTCTGTAAAATACTTTTCCATTTTCTTTAAATAATTCTATTAAGATTGTTGTCTTAGGCTCCTGAAGATCAATAAATGAATTTATTAGAAAGTTCTCTAATTTTTTCTTAAGTACTGATGAAGATATTTTTATCGAGCTCAACTGCTTAATTCTTAAACAAACCTTTTTATGTTTTAGAGCAATTTTTAATAGATCATTTCTTAAATTTTCAAATTTTAAAGGCGTATTTTGCTTTTCTTCCTCTAATATGATATCTATTTCATCTAAGTTTTTTACCTTTTCTTTATTGAGCCATCCTGATAATTGAATCCTATTTGTTAAATTATCAGAAGTAAATTCCCCTCTAGAAAATGGATTTAATTTATTTTTGAGGACATTAATATCCAGATTAAATCTTTTAAGCAAAAATTGATATTTCATGTTTATTTTGTTTTTTCTATTACTTATTAAAATTTTTCCCATTTGATTGGTTAAAATAGGGTTTTTGAGTATAATAATGTTTATATAAGATAGTTAATTTATATCTACCTTGGAGTGGCTAATATGCAGCAAAAAGAGACAGGTTTTATAGTAATTGCACTGGTATTTATGTTGTATCTATTTTCTTTGAGTGACTTTGCTTATGGAGTAAATATTGAACCTTTTCAAAATTGCAACGGTTCAATAAATATTAGTGATGAAAATATATTCCCAAGTCCAGTTTATGCAGGAGAAGACACTATAATCTCGAGTACAATAGTCGGACCAAATCTAAGTAAAACCTGGATAGAATCTAGTCATCAAGGATTACTATTAAATTATTCAAATTTGGCAAATATTTCAAATAAATATAATTTTACAATTTCTGGAAATGATCTAGATATTGGTGAGGTAGTTATATACAGATTTTTTGTAAACAATACTTGTGGAGATATTTATGGAGGAGAAGTGCAATTCTTTGTAGTACTGGGTACAAGTTTAATTATAAGCCCAAGTATCCCTGATGGTGAAAATGGTTGGTATACTGTAATACCTACTGTAAATTTGATTTATAATAACCCTGGGATCATATATTATAGATTTAATTCCTTACCATTAAACATATATACCCTGCCTTTTAATGGCACCGAAGATCCAGATACAGGTGGAATCTCTGTTTTAAGGTATTTTGCAAGAGATATTTCAGGAAAAGATGAACCATTAAGGGAGTTTATAACCAGGGTAGATTTTACTGAACCCAAGTTTATGAATAAATTTCCTGAAAATGGAAGTATCTTAAGTAATACAAGTGTCCCTATTAGTGTTAATATTAATGATTTTTATCAGGGAAATTCTGGAATTGATGATGCTAAAATTGAACTTTATGTGGATGATAACGAGAGTGAACACACTTACGAGTCCTTGACATTAAATCAAGGTATTGTTAAATATACTGCAAATGATTTGGGCAATGGAATGCATAAAATAAAATTAATTGTCAAAGATTTTGCTGGAAATACTAATTCTGAAGAGTGGTTTTTTACAGTTAATATAGATGAGTTTAATATTGATATTTTATATCCCGATGACGAGACTGTATTTAATAAGAGAAGGGTATTATTTAATGTACAAGTGGACAGAATTATTGATTTACTTGAAATAGGAATAAATGGTAAATTCAGCAAAATGTGTATTGATTGTAATTATTTCAATAAAACAAGAACCCTAAAAGAGGGTTTAAATAATATCACTGTCAGAGCCAAAAATTATGGAAATGTAGTCGAGGAGGATCTACAAATTTATGTAGATACTAAGGAGCCTAAGATAAGAAAAACATTACCTTTGACAACGCAAGTTACTAATGGGAGCTTTTATATAAAATACAGCGAAAGTAATTTACAATTCATCAAATTATATTATAATGTCACTAATGGCTCTTATATTACTAACTTGGATAATTGCGAATCTGGGGATAATGAGGGGTGTAGCATAATTATTGATTTAAATCAGTATAACATGGATAAACTAAGCTATTACTTTGAGATTAGCGATAAAATAAATATTGTTAGGAGTAAGATTTTAAATAATATATTGATTGATACTGATACACCCTCAATAGTAAGAATTGAACCAGAAGACAATGCAGTATATGGTAATATTATACCATTCGATATTTCTTCAAGTGAAAATGCAAGCATTAGCTATATAGATCATTTAATGAATAAGCCAATTTTAAAGAATTTATGCCGAAATTGTGACCACATTGCAAAAAATATAACTTTCAGTGGCGGAACACATAATGTTACATTCATTGTAAAGGATCAGGCAGGAAATATTGGAATAAATGAGGTATCCTTTAGTGTTCTTGATTAATATTTAAGATCAAAAATTAAAATATTTAAGCTTTTTATTGATGATTTGTTTTTATCTTTGATTAAAATATTTTATCATTTTTCTTTTGACTATTCTTTAATTTGATTACATCATTTACTGACAATGAATTAAGATATTCTGCAATATGACCGCAATGATAATCATGATTATAATGTATAGAACCACCATAACATAGGTATTTAAAACATTTTTCCTCAGGATAAGAGGTTATTGCTAGGTTTATGTCAAATAAATCCATATCCAAATCTATTAGCCTTTGTATGGCATCACTTAAATTCTGTTTACCATGTTTAGACACAGATTCTAAATTTAGTGACATAAAGGTCAATAAAGTAGAATAGTTAAGATATTTAAGTGTTGTTTTTTGTAGCTTTCTTAATCTTAGTTTTCTGAACTATTACCTGAGCTTTGGATGTTAAGGAGAGATATGTCTCTCTTCCTTTCCTTTCTTTTTTAATTAAATTTAAATCAACCAATAAGTCAGTGTATGCAGACAGAAGGGATTTAATTTTGGAATATTTTTTGTCGGGGTATAATTCTTGGCTTATTTCCCGCATTGACACCCATTCGTGGGAAGATTCAGTAGACAATAAATAAAGATTGACTATAATACTTTTTTGAAGGTTTGTTAAACTGGATATCTGATCTTGATTTTCTTTTTCCGAAGAATTACCAATTGTATAAGTCTTTAATTGTTGTTCTTTTTTATTTTTGGAATAATCGAGAACCAATTGTTCATATAGTATTTCTAATCTTTTTACTCTATTTGTTAAAATTTTAACTTCATCTTTATTTGAATAATGATGTGTATCAATTTTTTTGTGAATATGTGATACATCTTGTTTAATATTATTGAAGGATTTTGTTAAAGTGTGGTGTAATTTTCTCCATTTATGATTGTCATCTTTTTTTTTAATAAACCACATAATATAGTTAAATCTTATTAATTTAAAAGCTTTTTGCTCACGGTTCATACGGTTCAGTGAACGGTTCATGAACGGTTCATACGGTTCAGTGAACGGTTCATGAACGGTTCATACGGTTCAGTGAACTATTCCTGGTAAGTTTATTATTAACATCCTGAGTTTTGGACAAGTAAAATAGGGGAAATTAATTACACAAATTTATGTTTTAGATTTTCTTCTCCTATAAATCGAATCTAATAGATCCATAATATGCCTTTCAAACTCAGAACTTTGGAGTTCTTTTGGTATAGATATGCAGTTTATGTTATCAGGATTCCGATAAATTAATAGAGGTACCTTACATAAAGATAGGGTTCTAATTAGGTATTTTACCCCGGACTCTGTAAGTTCTGTTTTCTGAGCAATATCTAAATAAGTAAGTGGTCGTTTAAGTTCATTTTGCAGCCTGAATATCGAAATATACATTAAAAGCTGCTTTTTTGAAAGGTTATCTAGTGGTTGAACGTTGGTTGACTGGGGATAGATCGGTTGTCTTTCTGGCCTAATTTTAGGCAAATTTAAGGGTTCAGGTGTTTCTTTTTGGTCTTCTAAGCCTTCTTTCTGAGGTTTTGTTGGCTGTTTTTGGTCACTTTCTAAGTTTTCAACCGTCGATTGACTATCGATTGACCGGTGGACAATCGATGGACAGTCGTCGGACAGTCGTTGGTTGACCCCTTCATTTCTGGTGGAGATTCTATTTAATAGTAGTAAATCTAGTTTTTTTTCTAAAATATCAAGTCTGGAATTAATTAATCCAATATTCTTAGATAGAATATCAATAGAAGCCCATTCATTAACTACTCTTTGATAAAGAAAATCAATATCTTTCTTAACCTGCAAAAAAGAAGTCCTAATTTTAAGATTGAGATCTGAGGGTTCCATAGGTACAGGGAGTATAGAAATATTTTTAAAATAATTTAATAAATTTAACATTACTGATATTATTTATTAGTAGTAAATTAAAATTTACCCCTAAAAATTGTGGTAAATAAATCTTCATCGAGTATAATACCCACTAAGATAATTGATTTTATAATATTTTTAATATTTGATTTAGAATAGATTAGTTTTTTAATTTGCTGAATGGTCTTTGAACACATAAAACCTTGATTTATTCCTAAAACGACATTCTTGCCATCGTGAATCACATTATTACTAGATAAGTCCACTATAATAGAGTCTTTGGTAAAGATACCTTTATCTGCTTTGAATCCGTGCCGAGTTAATTCATATTCTAATAGCACATTCACAGTTTCGCTTAATGATTTATCCTTAAAATAGTCTTCTAGATTTTTCCCATATAGAAATTCTGTTATATGTAGGTTATTTCTACCCGGATAAAATATCCGCCCCAAATAGCAAATAATCTTCTGCCTAGGTCCTTTTGTTGATCGGTAGGCTAACACTTGGTAAGCATAGTCTAATTGGCCTTTTTTACACTTTTTTGATTTAATTCTTATATACATGGGCACTACAAAATTCTAGTTATTTTTAAAGATTTGGGGACTCATGGGTGCAAAATAATGGCATGCCAAGGGATAGGAGATAATATATTGTATAAGGATTCCATTTCAAATATTTCGATGGTTTTAGGGTTTGAATAGTCAAAAGCTACGGCACGATCTGATAAATTTAGTTTCTTAAAATATTTAATTAATTTTTTAATATAAAGGCCAGAGGGATTTGCACTGTTTGCTTGGTAAATAGTATATAATCTAAGTTTAGGTTTTTGCTTATTTAGTAAATAAGGAACTGCATCGTGTGTTATATGCCCTGCCCCAAGATAAAGAAGGATCTTTCCTTTTAAGGGTATTTTTGAAGTCATATAATTATCTCTTTTTGATAATACCTCTTCCGAATCGTCTCCATGGTTGTCAATTGCTTTTATAGGAATATTGAGTTTTGTTGCAGTTTCTATAATTTCAAAATAATTTCCATTAAAACGACCTTCTAATGGATACCCCCTAGACAATAATTTGTACTCCTTTTGAATAATTTTATTTAAATACACAGAATTTTGAGTTTTAAAATATTTTATTAGATCAACTTGATTGTCTGATTCAATTTCTAAGCACAAGTTAGTCAATCCTATTTCTTGATGAATTTTAGGTATAATTGAAAGTATATAATTATGAAATTTATTTTCATTATGAGACTCACCTATGGCTATATGTGTATATCCTTCATTATACTTTGATTTAATTAAGGCATAGGGTTCTAAGATAATGTCATCTATGTAGTTATTTTTTTTCATTTTTTAAAAGTATAATATTATAGTTTCTGACAAACTATAAATATGGATGAACTCTCTGTTTTTAAGAATTTATGATTTGGTCCTCCAAACACATTTAGGATCTGAAAATTTGATTTTTGAAGGAGTGATTTTAATTCTTCAATTGAATAAATTTTCATATCCCATTCTTCATTAAATATTTTTGGTTTATTAAGGGATTCTTGAATAAAAGTTTTTTGATCTATTGCTATGATGCCTCCTTTGAAATCTAACTTATTTTTATTAAATCTGACAAATTTTGTACCTTTGAAGTCTAGAGCTCTGTCAATGAACTCATACTCGATAAAACCTCCTGCCCTCATAAAATCAATGTTAAAAATGTCAAATATATATAATCCTTTTTCCTTTAGATTTGCATGAATATTACCTAAGGCTTTTTGAAAATCATTTTTACTCAAGTGACCTATTGCATTGAAGATTGAGATAATTGCATCGAATTTGCCAATTTTTGAAGTTCTAATATCTCCTTTCTTAAAAATGATATTTAGCCCTTTAGATTTTTCTTTAGCAATAGCCAACATTGATTTATTGATATCTAATGCTGTGACATTATAGCCTTTTTTCATAAGACTAATTGCCTGGGCACCTGTACCACAAGTCATATCCAAGATTGTTTTTATTTTATTTTTTTTAAATATTAAGTGTAGGAAGTTATTAATGTCTTCATAAGATGTAGATACGTTTAATTCTAAGATATCATAATACTTTGCTAGATCTGTGTAGTTATATTGTTTGATCATTTAATAAAATGAATTTTACTAATTTATATTGTTATTGCCAAATATTAAAAAAACTTAGGGAGGGAAACTAGTTCGCATAAATATTATATCCCTTTTTCAGGTTTATTTGTTGACACTTTAGGATAAATATGTGTTTCTTAATCTCGGAGTGATGTCTCATTACAAAATATATATGTTGTAGTATAAGTACTTATATATGAGCTTAATGTTTAAATCAGAATAATGCAAAAAGAAATTGAAATTCTGAAGATTATGAAGGAATTGAGGTGTGATTGGGAAGAGGCAGTAAAGAGATTTAATGAAAGAAAAAGATTAAGTGAATTCTTTTAATATTAAGTGAATTCTTTTAATAGAATTTGGACTGGATTTCTAAGCTCTTTTTTAAATTTAATAAAGATTTTTTAATATTAGTTAAGTGATTCTCTTTTGTAAGTTCAGCGTGAATTTGTCACATTTATTTTTTTACAATATTTGTTAATAGGACATTTTGAACAAAGTGGAGATCTGGTTAAACATATGTTTTGGCCATATGTTACAAATAGATCATTTAGATCATACCAGTATCTTTTGGGCACAACATCCATTAATTTTTGCATTGTTTCATCTGCATTCTTAGTTTTCACCCAACCCAATCTATTGCTCAAAACATGCACGTGAACATCTACAGGTATGTAATTAGCCTTTCCGAAGCCATATACTAAGGTTATAGCTGCAGTTTTCTTCCCCACTCCTTTTAATTTGAGCAGTTCCTCCATAGATTCTGGGACTTTAGAATTATGTGTATTAATTAATACCTTACAAATTTCTTTGATACGCTTAGCTTTTGTTCTGTAAAATCCCACAGGGTAAATTAATTGCTCAATTTTTTTTGTGTCTAATCTTACAATATGTTCTGGGTTTTGAGCCACTGAAAACAATCTTTTTGATGCATTTGCAGTCACGTCATCTTTTGTTCTTAGACTTAAGAGGCACGAAATTAATACCCTAAATGGAGTTCTATCTAATGATTCCTGAGTAACAACTGGTTTGTAAAACTCTTTATTCTTTATTTTTAAAATTTTTATAACTTGGCTTATATTTTTCATTTTTAAAGAATTTTATTAAAATTTTTTTATGATTAAAAGATAATTTTAATTTTTTAATTTTCGCTTCTGAAAAAAACTTATAATCGGAATTTTCATCTTTGTTTAACCTTGGAATTCCTTTTAATTCTGATTTGAAAATGAAAACATTAGCATGCCATTTTAATTTTCTTGAGATTTCTTGATCAAAACAAAAAAATTTGGGGTTTATTTTTAGTTCCAATTCTTCTTTAATTTCCCTTTTAACTGCTTCTTCTACTTTTTCAAATAATTCTGCATGTCCCCCAGGAAGACTCCAATAATTTTTAAATGGGTCTTGAGCTCTTTTTACTAACAAAATTTTATCTTCTTTATATATTATACATCCCACAGTAGACTTCGGGTTAATGTAATTCATTTCAATATTTCCCCGGACTTATGACTCCACAAAAGTAGATCTAGCTCATCAATATTAATTCCTATTTTATTTGAAAACTCTTTCATCTTCTGCTCAATTTCCAAATATTGTTTCTTGTTTGCTGGTCTTTTGTTTGTTTCAAGAACCTTTAATTCCATAAGGCAATTTAGGATGTGTTTATCAATTATGCAGTAACCTTTGAACCCGATATTACGGAGGTAATGACTTGACTCTTTCCATGAAATGCCTTTAATATTTTCCACGAAATATTCTCTTAATTCATTATGATCTTTGATTGAGAGTATTTTCTCTTTTAAATTAAATCGAAGTTCTTTCTTTACAAATTCCTTTAACTCTATTAAATATTCTGCTCTTTTATTAGGATATCTATACTTAGATTTCTTTAAAGCTTCCTGGAAATCAGATAAATTTCCTGTATAAAGAACTGGTCTAAGATATGCCATAGCATTAATCCCCATTCTTGCACTAGCATTTGGTGTTAAAATACAAAAACATAGTTCTTCAAAGATTTCCTTGTTGCCCTTCTTAAAAACTTCTTCAAAATTCCTTAGCCTTTTTTGTATTTCATCTTTTTTTAAAGTGTATTCTTTTTTTAAAGTGTATATATCCATTTTAATTTTATTGATAACAATGTTTATAAATATTCATAATTAGATTTATAAATACATATTTATCTTCTTTATTATGCGAAAAGAGGCAGTATTCATAATAGTAATAATTCTTTTAAGTACTGCAGTAAGCAGCGATCATCAATATTATAGAGGACCTGTTGATTTAACTGATGCAGAATTTTTTAGTTTATTAAAGCCCACTTATGAAACTTATGATAAGGCGCAATTAAGAAATTACTTTATGACAAGGGTTACACCACAATATTTTCCTCTAAGCAATTATGCGAGCCAAGATACCTTTAATAGAGCTAATAATGCTATGAATGAGGAAATCATTACATATGCGGGAAGTCCGTATGACTTCAGTGATGGTACTGGTGGATTTAATTGGAATTTGATACCTGCGGGCGACCTTGGTCTGGATGCTGCAGCTTATTTACATAGATTTTATCATATGAATAATATAGCAAATGCATATGCGCATACTAGCACCTACCCAACAGAGAATCCAATACCAGATGAATCATATGTTAATGAAATTATTTTTGAATGGGATGAGTATTGGAATGAATTCTTTAAAGTGACTCCTATTTACCATTTTCCAGCTGGCCCCGAATTTCTTCAATTAAATGGACTTTTGAATCATTTTGAGAGAATTAGGAATTGGATAGAAACTTTTGAGTATATAGGACCTGTTCATGAAAGCCCAACTTTTGATGAAAATGAAGTTGTTGAATATCTGAAGAAATTATATATGAGCATTGAATATATAAGAAGCAATGAGGTACAGTGGCCAATTACTTCAAATCAAGTAATTACTGGAAAAGCCAGTGTTTTATATGCAGGAATTATGTATCCTGAATTTGACGCATCTGATGAATGGCTACAGTATGGTAAAAACGGACTTGAAGAAGTAATAACTACAGACATATTTGATGATGGCTGCCATAATGAAAGAACCCCTGGGTATAATCATGTAGCATTAATGAGTTTAATGACTCCATACAACCTAGCAGCATTAAATGGGATTAGTTTTAGTTCTGCTTATAACCAAAGACTAGAAAAAAGTCTAAACTTTATTAAATATTTAATGCATCCTAATAATATTTATGTACCTGCAATTGGAGATACAAGCATCCAAGAGGGTTTTAGTATATGGTTAGATGATGGATATACTATATTTGGGGATCAAACATTTAGATATGTGGAGACTTTTGGTGCTCAAGGAACTATGCCTAGTGAGACATCAAAAGCATTTGCTAATTGTAAATATTATATATTAAGAAGTGGTTGGGGTCAACCAGGGAATATACAAAGTTACAAAGATCAGAGACATTTAGTTTTTGATGCAGCAAGATTTGCAGGAAGTCATAGTGATTGGGATAATCTTAATATTATTTTATTTGCATATGACAAATTATTGTTGGCTGATCCAGGCGAGTACATACTTAATGGGCCTGACAAAGCATGGTTTGAAAGTACTGCGGCACATAATACAATTGTGGTTGATAATAGAAATTATAATTTAATGAATAACATACCTCCTACAAGTCCGAATCCTGATTTTGAGAGTGAGGTTACAACATCATATAATTTTGGTGATGGATTTGATTTTGTGAAGGGAAGTCATAATGGCTATGCTATTAACACAGGCTGTAGTGGATGTCCAATAACTAATCCAGTAGTAATCACAAGAAATATTTTCTATCCAAAATTAGGAGAAAATTTAGATTATTTTATAGTATCTGATAAAATGTTAGGTAGTGGAACTCACACATATGATCAGTATTGGCATCTCACACATATGATCAGTATTGGCATTTGGCATCACCTATTGGAAGTGTAAGTTTTGATAGTAATAAAGTAGCTATAAGTCCAAACTTAGTTATTGCACCAGCAGATCCGGGTGAATTAGTACAAAGTATTGATAATACTCATTGGCTTTCTTATACCTATGCCACTAGGGAAAATAAGCCAATTGTTAATTATAAGAAATCTAATATTGCTGGATCAGAAACATATGACACTGTTATATTCCCATTTAAAACAGATCAACCTAGTATATTAGTTAACAGATTGCCTGTAACAGTTTCTGGAAATCCTGTAGAAACTACAACAGCTAGTGCTCTAGATATTTATGTAGATAGAGCTCAGGATTTTAGGGATTATTATTATATTAGTCATGATACTCTAGCTTTAAGAAATTTTGGGAATTATCAAACTGATTCAGAATTATCTTTTGTAAGGAAGGATAATCTAGGTAATGTAAAAAGGATAATAATGAAAAATGGAGATATTCTCAAAGAAGGAAATTCAGATCTAGTTGTAGTAAATGGGAACAATGTTATAGTAGATTCTATAATTGGTACAACAAGTGATGTAAAAATTAGTGCCAGTGGACAACTTACTTCATTTAAGGTATTTGCCCCATTAGCAAGTTCGGTACTGTTAAATGGTAATCCATTAACCTTTATTCAGAATGGTGATTACATACAAGATTCTTTAATTCTTACCTGTACATTAAGTAGTGCGGTAATTAGAAAACAAGATGGTTCTTTATATATTAGCGGAGATCATGTAATTGAAAATACCCCTATTACTTTAGAGGTAACAACACAAAATTGTGTTGATGTACCACTAAGACAAATAAAATTTGAAATATTTGAAGTTGATAATGGTATAATTGATCAAGATTATATTTTCAATCCGCCAATAATAATTAATCCTGTTGGTATTAATAATGATGGTGTGATTAGTGCAGACTGGACTTTGGAATATAGGACTGATGCTAATGAAGCTACAGATGATCAAACTGAACCTGATGAAGGTTTAGAATATAAGTTTGTTGCAAGTATTATTGATGACCCAACAATAACAAGTGAGTCAAGCAATTGGATAAATGGTATTGAACAGGGTCAGGTAACTTTATGTGGTAATGCATTTGTTGATGCTAGCGAACAATGTGATGAAAGTGCAGGGATAGCACCATCAAATGGATGCCTAACAGACGGAATTTGTGCCTCTGACTGT
>JAGVZD010000006.1 GCA_018302805.1 Candidatus Woesearchaeota archaeon
TATTCTTGTTAGAAATCAATCTACAATTTATACTTTAAAATTAGTTGTCAGAGATACTCAAGGAGCTACAGGAACAGCTATGAAGAATTTAACAATAAATCCAGGAGCAAGTTCTGATCTAATAATTAGTGATATAACTGAAAAACCAGTTATAAGTTTTAATTTAAATTCATCGATACCATTTAGTGGAAGAGGTATTGATCCTGATGGAGAATTATCTGGAAATCAGTTAGTTTGGAGTTATGATATAATAGGTGATAATCAAGGAATAATAAGAATAGGTAGTGGTAATAGTGGAAGTTTTATTGCGGATAAGTCTACTGGAGAATTAACAATTTACAAATTATTTTTAAATGCGTCTGATGGAAAGTTGTCAGATATTGATTTTAAAGAAATTTTGATTAAATTAGTTAATATACCTACAGATAGAAGGTGTTCAGATGGAACTCCTATAAATCAATGTAGCGCAGATATGCCCTTATATTGTGATAATGGAAATCTAGTATCTAGATGTGGTTCTCCTGAGAATTGTGGATGTCCTGATAATCAGCGTTGTAAAAGAAATGGTACTTGTGGAGGACCAAACAGATTACCAAGAGCAAATCTAATTGAGCCTACACAAAATTTATTTGGGAATAATGCAAGTATAGGATATCTTGGTAATGGTACTGATGAAGATCAAGGTAACTTAATAAGTAGTGAATTAATTTGGATTTATAAAGCAATTAATGGTCAATCATATATTAATTTAGGTCTTGGGTTTGACGGAAGTTTTAGACTTATTTCTATAAATAATCAACCTACTACATACCTCCTCAAATTAATTGCAATTGATGATGAGCTAGAGATGGATTCTGTCACGAAGCAAATTACGATTGATCCAAATTTACCTCCAGGCCCGATAGAACCACCTGAAAATTTTACTGAACTTAGATGGTTTGAAATAGAAAATGGGATTATTAGTGCACCTTTAACTCTTTTTAATGACTTAAATGTCTCAAATGCCAGGTATATTGGAGGATATACTAATGCAGGTAGTATTAGGTTAAATTTCTTAGTTAACAGAACTGGAACATACTATTTATGGATCTTATCTAAGTGGACTGGAGGAAGTAGCAATTCTCTATTCATCTCTGTTGATAATGGAGTAGAAATTTTATTTGGTAATAACTATCTGTTTAACCAATGGCACTGGGTTGGATCTTCTCAAGCTAATCAAGTGCCTTTAAGAGTAGCATTACAATTAAATAATGGGTTGCATTCAATCAGTATTAGAGGGAGAGAGAATGGTGGATTTTTTGGAATGGATAAATTACTATTGACAAATAATGAGTTGTATACGCCTGTAGGTCTTGGTGGTCTTGCTGAAAATTTAAATAGTCCAGGACCTGGGAACAATACCCCTAATATTACTTTGCAAATATCTAATTTGATGCCTTCTACTTATCAAATAGGTAGTATTATACCCGATAGTAATGTTTACATCTCTAATAATGATTATAAATTTTATCAAGTTCGTAATGAATTCAATAATTATTTATGGATTCAAACTAAGAATTCAGATAAAGCAAGAGAGACTGATCCTTGGGTAACTTTTTCAGTAAACAAAGCAGTTAGTGTTTACGTAATATGGGATGATAGAATGCCAATCAAAGACTGGTTGCAAGATTGGCAAGATACAGAAAAATATATTAGTATTGATAGTTTGCATGATGGAATTCACATTGTATATTTAACGTATAGTATATATAAGAAAGATTTTAGTGAGGGTTCTGTTTTACTAGGTCCACCCAATGGACTTCATTATGATGGCAATATGTATTTTGTTTTAGTTAAGGAAAGAACACAATTAAGTCCTCTTAGGAATTCTCCGTTCTTTGAAGCATTTGTAAAACCATTTAAGGTTTTTTTAAGTTGACTTAGAAAGTTTTAAATAATTCTCTATAAGGTTTTAACTGATGGTCATGATTGGCAATTATAATTTTAAGGATTCTGAGAAAAAATGGCAAAAATTTTGGGAAACTGAAAAGATTTATGCATTTGATAAAAAAAGTAAGAAAGAAAATTTTTCAATTGATACTCCTCCCCCTTATGTCTCTGCTGATCATTTACATGTGGGGCATGCTATTTCATATTCCCAAGCAGAATTCATTGCAAGGTATAAGCGAATGCAAGGATTTAATGTTTTCTACCCAATGGGATTTGATGATAATGGCCTTCCCACGGAGAGATTTGTTGAGAAGAAATATAATATCAATAAAAATAAGATTACTAGGCAAGAATTTGTTAAGCTTTGTTTACAGGAAACAGATGTCGGAATAAAAACTTATAAAAAATTATGGGATTCTTTAGGTATTAGTGTTGACTGGAATCTATCTTACTCCACAATTAACAAAATTTGTCAAAGAATTTCCCAAAAATCCTTTATCGACTTGTATAATAAAAAAAGGGCTCTTAGAAAAGCAGAACCTATTATTTGGTGTGTGCATTGTCAAACTGCACTGGCTCAGGCAGATCTTGAAGATCTAGAGAAATCGTCTTACCTTAATGATATTGCTTTTGAGGCAGAGGATGGGAGTAGATTAGTAATATCAACAACACGTCCAGAATTAATACCAGCATGTGTTGCATTATTTGTAAATAAAGATGATATTAGGTATAAAAAAATTCTTGGAAAAAAAGTAGAAGTCCCATTAATGAACTATAAGGTACCCATATTGGCAGATGAAAAAGTTAGAACTGATTTTGGTACAGGTATAATGATGGTATGCACTTTTGGAGATATTGAAGACATAGAAAGGTGGAGAACAAATAAACTTGAAACTAGAGTTATAATCAACAAGGATGGAAAATTCAACGAGTTAGCAGGACATTATATGGGTTTGAAAATAGAAGAAGCTCGGAAAAAAATTCTTGAGGATTTGCAGATTAGAAAATCATTAGTATCACAGAAAAAAATTAACCATTTTGCAAATATCCATGAAAGATGTTCAACACCAATAGAATTTAACATAGTTCCACAATGGTATATTCAAATATTAGACCTTAAAAAAGAACTTATTGAACAGGGATCAAAAATTAAGTGGCATCCTGACCATATGAAAGTAAGATATAATCATTGGGTCAACAACCTTAAGTGGGACTGGTGTATTTCTAGAGAAAGATTTTATGGAGTGCCCTTTCCTGTATGGTATTGTAGGAACTGTAGTAATGTTATTCTTGCAGATGAAAATGATCTTCCAGTTGATCCTACTGTAGATAAACCTAAAATAAAATCATGTTTAAAATGTAATGGAAAAGAATTCATTCCAGAAACAGATGTCATGGATACTTGGATGACTTCATCCCTTACTCCACTAATTAATTCTCGATGGAAAGAGGCTGATGAGATAAAAAAAATTTACCCTATGGAATTAAGGCCTCAAGCTCACGAGATTATTCGGACATGGGCATTTTATACGGTTGTTAAATCATTTATTCATACTAAAAAAATACCTTGGACTAATATCATGATTTCAGGACACGGACTTGATTCAAAGGGACAAAAAATCAGCAAGAGTAAGGGGAATATGATTTTAGTAAATGATATAATAAACAAGTATTCCGCCGATGCACTTAGATTTTTTGCTGCCAGTACAAAGTTGGGTGATGATGTATTATATCAAGAGAAGGATGTAATTACTGGACAAAAAACTATTACTAAACTATGGAATGCTTCAAAATTTGTCCTTACAAACATTCAAGAATATAAAAACGAAAATTTTAAGTTAGAGCTAATGGATTTATGGTTGTTAATAAAGCTCAATAAGATTATTGATGTATGTACAAGAAGTTTCAATGAATATGAATATTCTAAGGCTAAATCTGAAATAGAAAACTTTTTTTGGAATGTCTATTGTGATTATTATCTAGAAATTATTAAGAACAGATTATATAATGAAACAGGGTTAAAGAAAAAGAGCGCACAATTTACTTTAAGCAAGTCATTACTTAACATACTTAAGTTATTTGCCCCTATAATGCCTCATATAACAGAAGAGATCTATCAACTAAGATTTGCAAAAGAAGAAAATTATAAATCCATACATATTTCTAAATGGCCTGTGGATAATAAAAAATATGTTGACAAAGAAGTGGAAAAAATAGGCGATACGGTTATTAAAATCATTCAAGATGTGAGAAAGTTCAAAACCTCCAATAAAAAATCTCTCAAACAAGAAATTACAATTAAGTTAAATAAAAATGACTATAAAATTGTTAGAAATGTTATTGATGACTTAAAGTCAGTAACTAATGCAAAAGAAATAACGATTGGGAATAATTTTGAAGTGAGTTTAATATGAATACAAAACAAAAAATATTTCTAAGAAGATTCATCAGAGATTTAGAGCAAATTAAAGGTAGGCACACAGAACTGGTTTCGGTTTATATTCCTGCAGGTTATGATCTTAATAAAATCATTGCACACCTACAGCAAGAACAGGGAACTGCCTCAAATATAAAAGATAAAACAACAAGGACAAATGTTATAGATAGTTTAGAAAAAATGATAAGGCATTTAAGACTGTTTAAGAAAACTCCTGTAAATGGACTAGCTGTTTTTGCGGGTAATAAAGCTGAAAGAGAGGGGCAGCAAGATATTGAGGTATGGAGTATTGAACCACCGGAACCAGTTAACACGAGAATTTACAGATGCGACCAAACTTTTGTTCTTGATCTACTGAAAAATATGGTGGAGATTAAGGATGTGTTTGGGTTAATTGTTATAGATAATAGGGAAGGAAATATTGGAGTGTTGAAAGGAACTTCTGTATTAGAAATTGCAAAATTTGAATCAATGGTGCCTGGTAAAATAAAAGCAGGAGGACAATCTCAGCAGAGATTTGCTAGACTTAGAGAAGAAGCAGCTCATGATTTCTATAAAAAAGTGGCTGAAGCAATTAATAAGGAATTCTTAGGATTGAAGGAATTAAGAGGTATTCTCATAGGCGGTCCTGGACCTACAAAAGAGACATTCCTGGATGGCCCATATTTAAATAATGAACTAAAGAAAAAAGTTATCGGAGTAAAGGATTTAAGTTATACAGGTCAATATGGGTTAAAAGAGCTTGTGGATAAAAGTAAAGAAGTCTTGGCAAAAGAGGAAATAACTAGGGAAAAGGAAGTAATGGATAGATTTTTCGAGGCTTTAAGCAAAGATCCTCAAAAGGTAACTTATGGAAAAGATGAAGTAATAAAAGTGCTAGAATATGGAGCTGTTGATTTATTAATTATTAGTGAGAGTGCAGATGAAAAGTTAATTGATCAATTAACTGAATTAGCTGAGAAGACAGGGACTGCAATTGAATTTATTTCTACAGATACGAGCGAAGGAAATCAATTAAAAGATTTAGGTGGTGTAGCTGCGCTGTTAAGATATGCACTAGAATAAACAACACAATTTTTATAAACAAAGATTGATAGCTAAGTTTTATGTATAAGGTTAATATTGTTCAGGTCATAGTAATCATTATCTTTATTGCCTCTTTTTTATTAATTCTCAATATTAAAAATAATGACATAGCAATAACTGGTAGTGGGGCAAAATGTAATCTAATTAAAGATGGATCTGACAAAAATACAGATATAGTCTTTTTACCTTATGGCTACAAAGATAATCAGAGATTTTTTGAAGATGTTGATACTTATGTTAATGGGGAATTTGGCTTTAAAAATACTGAACCATTTAAATCTCATTTTGATCAATTGAATTTTTATACAGTTGAAACGGCAGATGTTACTTGTGATGTTTTAGATGATACAATAATTTGTAATGAACTTGAAAGTAAAATTGCAGCAGCTAATTGTCCCAATGATTACATTATAGTTTTATACGATAGAGACATGGTAAAAGATTTCATTGTACCTTTGAGATCAAGTGCCTATCTAAATTTAGCTTCTATAAATACAGCAGATCATAGATTAGTTGTACTTCATGAGTTTGCACATATTTTTGGTGGTCTTGCAGATGAATATGTAGAGGAATCTATTTCCATGAACATAGATAGATTTGAAAATTGTGATGTTGAGACTTGCCCTAGATGGAGTTACTTAAATAACACAGGATGCTTTAAAGGTTGTGGTGAGATAGATTTTTATAGGTCAATAGATAATGGGATAATGAGGAATTATATAATAGGAAGGGAATTTGGTGTATGGAACGAATATTTATTATCACGCTTATTTTAATTTTATCAAGTGGAGATGTTCTTGCAGTAACCGATTGCAATAAACAAAACCATTTATTGGTTGAGTTTAGTTATGAGGGAGGATTATTGAAATATTTAAGTCATAGTATCAATATTGGGTGTCCAGGTGGTAATCTAAAGCAAGGCGATTTTCGATTAGTCTTAAGTGATGATAAAAAAGTTATTTATACAACTTATTTCTCTGATCCTACCAAAAGATTTGTAGATTATAGTGAAAGTAATTTAGTATTTGGTGGCCTTCAGAGTATTGAAAATCCAAAGTTTTCATTATTAATTCCAGCGGTAGAAAAGGGTAAGATTCAGGTGTATAATAAGGATAATGTTCAAATTTTAACCGCAAATATTGAAACACAACAACGGATCAGTAGAGCCCTGCAAAATCAAGGTGGGTTGTTTGGCTGGGTTGAAAATTTATTAGGGCAGGTTACTTCATTGTTGAAGGCAAAATAAAAAGAAACTTTTAAATATAGAAGTTAAACTATATAATTTATGAAAAAAAGAATATTAAATTTTTTGCTCACTTTCTTTCTTATAGCATCTTTTGTTGATTCTGCTGAATTTTCCACAACAAATGGTGTGCAAGGTAGCCCATTAAGGGGCAATTTTGTTTTTATTTTATTGGTATTAGGTTTAGTATTGGTAACTGGTTTTATAATTTATAAGATTTTAACTCATAAAAAAATGAAATAGCAATTTATTATAGCTAAAAATTTATTAATTATTATAAGTAAGCTTATTTTTAAGAACTTATATAGGAATCTTTATATATATTTAATAAAAATTAATTCTTATAAGGTGATGATTTATATTTAGGAGTAAAAAATTTTCTAATAATTTATTAGTGATTCTAATTTCCTTATCAATAATATTCTCTGTTATAAGTACATGGATTACGTTGACTAGAATAAGTCCTTTAACTGGATTTTTGGGTGCGTCGCAAGGTATAGTTAATGTAACTGTTAATGGGACTCTTTCATTTACTATAAATCCCCAATCAGTTAACTTCAGCAGATTAAATCCTAATGACAATGATAATACAACTGATTTAAATCCCCTGCCCTTTAATGTAACTAATGACGGAAATTCATTGTTAAATATATCTTTATCATCAGCCCAACTATTTCAAAGTGCAGCTTTGGGTACTTTTTATTTTCAAGTAGGTTGTGGGAATACAACTGTTGAGGGTAATTGTAGCTCCCGCTCTAATACGACTGCACCTTCTCAGTTCACAAATGTACTTTCAAATTCTTTTGTAGTAATTCCTTATCTAGATTTTGAAGACTCAAATGATACAAATTATATACACGTGAATGTGGGTATTCCAGCTGGCGAACCTGCTGGGCTAAGGGAAGCAATTTTAACATTTACTGGTGTTGTCACCTAACCTCTTGATTCAACTATTATAAGAGATTTATTTAAGTGATTCATAAGGTTTAAAAAGAGCTTGGGATTTTAATTTCTTATGGAGGATTTAAAAAATAAGATAGAAGCGGTTCTATTTACTGTAGCTAGGGCACTGACTATTGAGGAAATTGGAAGATTCACTGGTGTTGGGAGTTTGGGGTTAATAAAAGATTCTTTACAACAGCTAAAAAAGGAGTATGATGATAAAAACTCTTCTTTACAAATCACTATTGATCAAGAAAAGTGGAGATTAAATATAAAGAAGGAATATCTTTACTTAACTGAGAGTTTGTTAAGTGATGCAGAGCTAAGTAAACCAATTCAAGAAACTCTTGCTGTAATTGCACATAAACAGCCATCACTTCAATCTGATGTTATTAAAATTAGGGGTGTATCTGCGTATGATCATATTAAAATTTTGCAAGAAGAAGGATTTATAACTTCTGAGAAATCGGGTAGATCACGCATTATAAAGATAACTCCAAAGTTCTATGATTATTTCAATGTTGTGGAAGGCAATCTTTCAGAAAATTTAATAATCTCAAAAAATGAAGTTTAAACTGAATAAATTATTTATTTTGCTGATTTTTTTCTTAAATTTAGGATTTAGATTATATTTTGTTAGTAATACTGAATTTATGAGTGATGATTTTTCATATTTTCATCTAAGAAACCTGATTCAGTTAAAAACAACTGGTCAATTGGGGTATGATAGTTTGAGCTATGGGGGTAGAGATATTTTTTATCCCTTGACATATTATTATGTCATTTTACTTTTTTCATTATTGCTACCACTTGAATTAATTATAAAAATCTTACCAGAGATTTTAATTAGTATTTTGCCAGTGATAATTTATCTAACAGTTAAACTCATTGTAAGGAATAAATATATTGCTTTATTTAGTGGCTTAGTGGCCGGTTTTCTCCCAGTTACAATCCAAAAAACATTAAATCAAGCTAGTATCTATAGCTTAGCCTTACCCCTGATATTCCTCATGTTTTATTTGTTCTTAGAAGTTATTTATAAGAAGAAAAATATAGGCTTATTCATTATTTTGTCTTTTATATTACCAATTATTCATCCGAGCACATTCATATTTGTTTTAACCTTAATATTTTATTCAATTCTTCTATTTTCTGAATCTGTTCCAATTAAGGGAATAAAACTAGAATCTATTCTATTTTCTATATTTATAATGTTAATAATCGGTTTTATTACATACAATAAAGCTTTTCTTGAATATGGTATTAAATTTGTATATGCAAATTCCCCTCTAAATTATTTGGAGACTTTTAGAGGACATAAATTATCTGATCCATTAAATTATATAGGAATTATTCCGCTAATTTTTGGTTCAATTGGAATATACCTAGGTATTTTTAAATACAGGAAAAATAGTGTATTCCTATTTAGTAGTTTAATTCTGAGTACCATTGCACTTTTATTATTTAGTTTAATTGAATATGACCTAGCTATGATGTTTATGGGATTAAGTTTTTCTATAATGGCAGGTATAGCTTTGAAACATTTTTTTTCATATTTGGAGATTACAAAATTTCAAAGATATAAAAATATAATTATTATAGCTATTTGTGTCATAACATTTATTTCCATTTATCCAAGTTTTGGGGTAGCATTCAATGTTATGGATAATACTCTAACTACAGAGGAAGTTGAAATCATTCAAAGAATGGGTGGTAGAGTAGATGATGATAGTTCAATAATGGCTAATATAGAGGAAGGACACTATATAACGTATTTTGCAAATAGAAAAAATGTAGCCGATACTTATTATTTATTTGCTCCCGATGTTGATCAAAGATTGAATGATATTGATTTGGTATATACCTCTTGGAGTAGGGCTATAGCATTAAATACACTTCATAAATATAAGGTTAGCTATATATATTTATCTGAACGGACAAAATTAAAATATAATATTGAGGACCTTAAGTATATAGAAGATGAAAAATGTTTCAAAAAAGTTGACGAATACAAAGGGAATAAATTTTATCAAGTGGGATGCTAATTTCATTTTTTTAATTTTACTAATATTTGGTTTAATTTTGATTATTATTTCCCCAACAATAATTAGACAATTAAATGGCGTTGGTTTATTGGGACAAGAAAGCTATCTAAATTATAGATTAGCTAATCTAATTAAAGAGAATAGAGGGATTCCTAATTACGATGATTTAAGTTTTGGTGGCAGGTATTTTATATATGCAGTGGGTTGGCCAGTGTTCTTGGTTTTATTTAGTACTCTAACTAAATTATCCTTGGAAAATACTTCAATAATTCTACCAATATTTTTTGGATTAATGAATATAATAATGTTCTATCTGATATTAAAAAATTTGTTATTGAGGAGGCTTCAGGTTTACGCCTCTTCATTTTTTTTACTTTTGAGTCCAGCATTTTTGTATTTAGGCTCTGCAAGCTCTGCTACGGTGTTTATAATTTTCTTATTGTTCCTTGGTTTCTACCTTCAATTAACAAGCAAACCAATTAATCTTGCAATTAGTTTTATTTGTTTTATATTAATCCCTTTATTTTCTTATAGCCAAGGTATACTGATTTCAATTTTGTTACTCTTGTATGGCCTGTTAATCAACAGGAAAAGATTGAAATTTTTAATTCTAACAATATTTGTAATTTCCTTAATCTATATATTTTACTATATTAATTATGGTGGATTTGAACAAATTAAATTTAATGTAACTGAAAACTTTAGTGTTGTTAATTATTTTGCCGAATTTGGTTCTGATTATGGGATTGGGATTTTTTCTGCATTTCTGGCCGTAGTTGGTTTAATTAAAATGAAAACAAATAAATTATTTAAAGTATATCTGATTTTGCTATCAATTATTTTATTGATTCTTATTAAATATTTGACATGGCCAATATTTTACTTTAATTTTGTTATATGCATTCTTGCTGGATATGGTTTGGTTGTTTTATTAAGGTTTAAATGGGAAAGCAAGTTAATCAAAAAAACTACCATAGCTGTTATTCTTTTTGGTACATTCGCATCCACATTTCTATATATTAGTAGGGCTGAATCTTTTGAACCAAATATTTATTTAATAGAAGGAATGAAATATCTGGCTGAGGAAGGAGAACCCTATCAAACTGTATTTTCGCATTATGATTTAGGATATTATATAAATTTTGCAGGTATGAAGAATATATTTGATAGATATTTCTTATATGCACCCAAACCTAATAAAAGATATGCCGACAGTAGGGCTTTCATCTATGCCGAAGATTTAGAAACTATTAACCAATTTTTAAAGGATTATTCTATTGATTATATTTTTATTGATAAAAAAAGATACAATGAACTTTATAAAGATAAAATGGTTAATCGGTATTTACCATTTTATTTAGATATTGATAAAAGATTTAGGTTGGTTTATAAAAACGAAGAGGTTTATCTATGGAGGGTTTATTCGATAGATGATTAGAGAATATTTTTTGATGTTTGTTTCGTTTGTCACGTTATTTATCGCTTTGTTTTGGATTCAAGTTTTTTTGTTTCGCAATAAAATACAGGAAATAAATGAGGCAATCGATCATTCTGTGTCTATAATTATACCTGCCTATAATGAGGAATGCTGCATTGAAGAGACATTAGATTCTCTGCTAAATTTAGATT
>JAGVZD010000007.1:0-11001 GCA_018302805.1 Candidatus Woesearchaeota archaeon
TATTCAATTAAAACAGTTCTAGCTTCCTCAAGTAAATTATATTTGTCCTCATCAAGCCTAAATTCTATTGGACTCAAATGATATAAATGTTTAATATCTCCAGGTATATCAAAAAGCATAACATTTGTATTATTATCAATATTATAACTATCCAATTCAACTCCATTTAGAGGGGGCTCTAGCATTAACCTAGTCATCAAGAAATCTGGAGTTACCGAAGGCCTAAACAAGTGTCTATAAATAGATCTATCTCCCAAGATATACCCATCAAGGTATTTTCTACTATTATTAATGAGCAATGTTTTATCTAGCATGCCTAATAAATATTCTAATAAATCGAGTTTAAGTTTACCTAACTCATCTAATTCAATTTGCTTACTTGAAATTTTTTCTTCTCTAATTATCCTCTTTAATTCTACATAAGCACCTAGAGGATCTTCTTTTATTAAATTTGTAAAAATGTAACTGATTAATTCAAAAGAGCTGCCAAAAATTTTGTTTGTAATAATTTTTTGTTTATTAATATAATTATAGATGTTAGAGACCTCTCGTAGAATTTTAGTTTGTTCCTCATCATAAGAATAAACTTTAGTTTTATAAAATAAAATTCTACTCACACCAGGTGCTTGTAATAATTTTTCAATAATATCTCGCATTACTTCCCTATTATCTTCGATACTTGGGAAAAGAGGTACTCCATCATAATTTACTCTCATTACCTCTTCTTGACCTTCCCTTATTACCTCAAATTCCCCAGGTTTTACTTGCCTCTTAAAGACCATATTACTACTTAAAATCAACAACATAAATTTTATTATTAAACTTATTATCAAATTCAATTAAATAACTTTCGTTTTAAAATGGATCGAGCTACACAATTAACAGATGAATATTCTATGATAGATATTAATAGTAAGCTCAAAACTTTGGAAAGTAAATATAATCTATCAAGAGACAGACTACTTGTGATAAATCAGAATATGATGGACCAATTCAAATTGACTTCAGCAGATTTAAAAACCTTAAGAGACGAAATCAAAGAAGTTAAAACAGACATAAATTCTATTAAGGAGATAATATCATCAATTACCAAAGAATTAAATAGGTTTGCAAAAAAAGAAGACATAAAAATCATTGAGAAATATGTAAATCTTTGGGACCCACTTAAATTTGTAACAGAGGACCAATTAAAGGAGATGATTAAGGAACATGCCAATAGAAAAAACAGGAAGTAAAATTCCCTTGGACCGGGTTCAATCAATGAAATCTCAGGGCCTTAAAGACCAACAAATTATAGAGAATTTGAAGAAGGAGAATTACAGTTTCCAAGAGATAAATGACGCACTAGAGCAATCAGAAATAGTAAAAACTGTAAATCAACGACCCTTTGAAGAACCACTTGATTTTCCAGTACCTCCAACTCCATCTACAATGTCAAATTATCAAGTATCATCTCCATCGATGCAAACAATTCCTCAACAATCATTTTTTGATCCTAGCTCTAGATTAACCATGGACCGTATTGAAGAAATTGCAGAATCCATTATAAATGAAAAATGGTCTGAATTAACAAGGGAATTTGGGAATTTTAGTTCTTGGAAAGAAAAAGTAAATACAGATGTACTTTCTATAAAACAAGAAATTGTCAGAACTCAAGACAGATTTGAAAATTTACAGAAGGCAGTATTAGGGAAAATAAATGAGTACAATGAAAGTGTTGTTTCAGTAAGTACTGAGATGAAAGCATTAGAAAAAGTTCTTGAAAGGATTATTAACCCTCTAACTACAAACATAAAAGAATTATCAAGGATTACTGAAGAACTTAAAGGAAAAAGAAAATAATTATTTTCCTTCTTTTGCCACCTGATCTGTAATTTGTCTTACAGCAACAGCACTAATAACTAAGATAATGATTGCCCCAAGAATTCGAGGGTGAAATATAGTCCTAATAGCTTCACTTCCAGTAGTTTTTCCTTCTGGATCTTGTTGATAAGGACTAAAAACACCTTGAAAAACATTACCAATGCCTATAAACAATATTAATAATAAGATAATATAAATAAAAACAGGACCACCCACATATTGAAGTACTTCTTTTTGCTCTTTTCCCGCAAACATTAATATCATAGATAAAAAGAACAGCATTAAAAATACAATCACAACCCAAGGTGTCATAAAGTTAATTAGATCTACAACATCTTGTGTTAGCAAAACAACAAATGCGATTGTAATAGCGATAACTGCGTTTACATTTGTGCTATCAGTTAAAACCTTAGTTTTAGCTAAAACACCATAAATTAGTGCAAATACAAAAATTGAAATAAAAATAGGTAAGAAAAATTCTAAGAAACTAACATCAATTAAAGTAGCCATTAGTGTTTTCCACCTTTTAATTGGTTATCAATTGCTTCGCCTAATTTAGTTAATGAAAATCCGTCTCCATCGCTTTTTGCTGGCTTTGTTATAAAATAAATTAGTGTAATCATAAATCCAATTCCAATAAATATTATATAATTATCCCAGTTAGCTCCAGGACCTAAAGAACCTATATTAATCCCTAAATATGTTTGATCTCTCAAGGCCCATAAGATTCCTACAATAGCCACAATAACAGCTATTAGTAATGGTACACCACCTAGCCCTTCTTCTACACTAACACCCAAAAGTCCAAATACTATAAGAGCAAAAGTAGCAATAATTATAATAATGCCAATATTTGATAAGTAACTTCTTATAAAAAAGCTAATTTCTGTGTTAGCTATAACAATAAAAGACACTACCAATGCTAATACCACATTAATATTTGTTTTAGGTCGCTTTCCTTCAAGCCCTAACAATCTGGTTTTTTCCAGAATAGCAAATAAAATAGTAAAAATAAGTAAAAAAGGTAATGCAATATCAAAAAATCCAAAATTTTCAAGATCAGATAAAAGTTCATAAAAATCTGAAGCTACCATTATTCACCTCTCCCGCCAGTAGGTTTTGGACCTCTAACTACAAATGCAATTGCAGCCAACATTATAACGAGAAACACAACGCTCCCAAAAACAGATCCACTTCCACCATTTCCAGCAAAACTTATTAAATAATCCAGCCAACTTTGACCATTGTCTAATTTTATTGCATCCATAAATATTATAATTAATCCTATGAACAATAGTACTGTAAAAATACTATACCATGTACCATGCATTTTTTTGAAATCAAATTCACCATCTTGCCAAAAAATACCTAGCATCAGTAAAAATGAAAGAAATACAACTATTAACAATACAACATTTGGCAATGAAGCATTTATAGCACTAACGACTTTATTTGTGGCTACAACTAATAGTGCAACCACAAATGCAACCATAGCATTTAAATTCTTTTTAGGTGTTTGTTTTTCATCACCTTCATGTCCTAGAATTCTTGTTTTTTCAAGAATTGCAAAGATTATAGTGAATATAAGAAGAAATGGTAACACTACATCAAATAAGCCAAACGCTCTAAAAAACTCTATTGCATTTTGCAAAGTACTAGCCATATAATATAATAAAGAAATTTAGAGATATATAAAAGTTATGGTTCCTATTGGGTTCTGTCTAGTTCTTCTTCATGTTCAGGCAGAGCACTTTTGCTAATAATCATTACATCACCAATATTCCTCACTAAGTTATGGGGGACAATAACACCTTTAGCCCCACCCAAAACTCTACTTAACTTTGAGTTTTTAGTTGCTCTTACTCTCCATCCAGCAATCCTATTATTAGAGAGTATAGACTCCTCGACTATACCAAAATATTCTCCTGCATCAGTATAAACATCCATATCATATAATTCACTTATTTTCCGAGTTTTTATCATGAGTATTCCTCCTCTTCATCTTTTATGAGTATTTTTTGCCTTTAAAAACTTTTTTATTAAAAAATGGTTATTTAGTAAATTCCATTATCCTTAAGGTAAATCAAAACTTATATAAAGAATGAAGATTGATATTTAAAAATTATGGTTTTGAATGTTAAAATAATATTCTTTGTAGCCATGATATACTTCACTATAGGGTTAATATTAGGTCTAACAAAGAGATATACTCTAGGTTTCAAAGGATTGGGTTTTATTGTACATAAAGACAAAGAACCTACACTTTTCAAATTCTCTATGGGGATACATTTTGCTCTCCTTATTATTTCACTACTCTTATATTACCTGTTTTTTATCTATATTGAGTAGAGAAATTCCTGTTTTTTCCAAAAAACTCGTAGAATGCCTATAATATTTGCTTATAAAATAATAAAATATAAAACTTACATGTATATCCTAAAAATATGATTATTTACAAGAATTTAGTTCTCCTTGGTTCCTCCCATATATCTATTGAGAGCATAAAAGAAATTAAAACTTATTTGGATAAAAACAAACCATCTATTATTGCCTTAGAATTAGATAAAAATAGATACATGGCTCTTGTATCAAAAGACCCTAGAAGTAGCTCTATCCAAATTATTAGAGAACTTGGATTTGGTGCTTTTGTAATCAACAAAATAGGCCAAAAAATTGAGCGAGAATTGGGAAAATTAGTTGGGGTAACTCCGGGTTCTGAGATGCTTGCGGCTATAAACATTGCTAATGAAAAAAATATCCCATTAGCTCTAATCGATCAGGATATCAGGCTGACATTAAAGAGATTATCAAAAAAATTAACTTTAAAGGAAAAATTAAGATTTGTGGTAGACATTTTTTTAAGTCTTTTTCCATCTAAGAATAAAATTAAAATTGATTTGAGAAAAGTTCCCAGTCAAGAATTAATTAAGGAAATGATTCTCAAAATTGAAGAAAGATACCCAACGATATACAAGGTTTTAATAGAAGAGCGAAATAAAACAATGTCCAGTAATCTACTAAGGATTAGTAAAGATATTAAAGGGGAAATATTTGTGATTATTGGAGCAGGCCATCTAGATGGTTTGATTGATCAGCTTAAAAAAGTGGGTTATTAAATGTTTTCAAAAGAAGAATTCACAAAAATAATTATTTGTTCCCTATTCCTAGGATTCATTTTCTCATTTAATGAATGGGGTTATGATACTTTTAATCTTGCAATTGGACTAAAAAATTTACTAATATCCTTGATAATTTGCTTATTTCTTCTTCTTATAAAAGAATATATAAGGAAAATAATTGCAAAAAAAATTGGTTTTGATTTTAAATTTGATTTGTGGTATTTAAAACTAAAAAATAAAGGTTTATCTAAAACTCCTATAGGCATACTTATTGCAATTCCATTAATAATTATTAGCCAAGGTAGTTTTGTATTTGCATCAATAAGTACTTATAATTTCAAAAAATTTCAAAAATCAGATTTAAAAAGGAGGTACAGATATATAAGGGGTATTGAAGAGGCCATTATTTCCTCTACATCAGCCATTACATTAACAATATTTGCCTTGATTTTCAATGTATTTTACTTAAAGAAAGCAGCATTCATTGCAACAATTTTAGCTGTTTATTCAATAGTGCCAATACCTACACAAGATGGACTAAAAATGTATTTTGGTTCCAAATCGTATTATATTTTAATCCTATCTTTTGTAATTTTATCTTTAACATTAGATAAAGTGCTTGGTTTATTTGCCACATTAATTATATCAATAATACTTGCTTTTTTTATAATGCTCTTTTCCATGAATAAATTAGAATAATAAACTCAAAATTCCTTTTTGTATTAACCAAATCACAAATAACCAACTCAGGGAATAGAAATTTCCCATTGCAGCTAATCCAATAAAAATACCTGCCAATATGTCCATAATGCTTGCAAACCCACCATAGAACAATAAACCTTTTAATAACAAATATATTACAAAAAATGAAGCAAGTGAGCTATTATTAAAACTTAAATAAACTAGAATAATACCTGCAATAATATCCAAAAGGCCAAATAGCTTGACAACCATCATATACCCCATATATAAAAATTTAAAAAATTTTGCAAAATGTATGAAATAAAAAATATAATTCCAAGAGAATATCAAAAAAATATTTTTGAATCTTGTAAATCAAAATCTTCTTTAGTTATTCTTCCAACAGGCATAGGTAAAACTGCTATATCTGTCATGTTATCAGTTTACAGATTAAATGAACACCTTAATTCTAAAGTAGTAATTTGTAGCCCAACTAAACCATTATGTTCACAGCATATAGCCACATTTATCCAACACACCACAATACCACAAGAAAAAATTATTTTATACACTGGTACAATAAAGCCTTCTGAAAGAGCAAAGCTATGGCAGGATGCTACAATAATAGTAGCTACACCACAAACAATTCAAAGTGATTTAAATTCATCTAGAATTGATCTAAAAATAGTTAGTCTACTTACAATTGACGAAGCACATAGGTCTAGGATGAAATTTGCTAATACCATAATTGCAGGTAAATATAGGGAACAATCGGCCTTTCCTTTACTAATAGGTTTGACTGCATCTCCAGGAAGTTCAAAAGAAAAAATTCAAGAGATCTGCAGTAATTTAGGGATAGAATCAATTGAAATTAGAACTGAGGAAGATGAAGATGTTAAGCCATATGTTCAAGAAAGAAAATTAAGTTGGATTGAAATTTACTTACCAAAGGAATTTCAAGATATTAAAGTTCTTATTTACGAGCCTTACTATCATAACATCGAAGAGCTAAGGAATTTTGGTTTATCAAAACCATCAAAAGCAGTAAACAAAAAAGATTTATTGATATTAAGAAAGCAATTAGAATACCAACTAAAGGGAGGAAGTAAAGCCTCCTACTATGGTTTAAGTCTTGTTGCCCAAGCAATGAAATTGGATCATGCTATTGATCTTTTAGAAACACAGGGTCTTATACCCCTTACTGATTATTGGTCAAAATTATCTAAAGAAAATACCAAAGCTGCAAAAAGTATTATGAAGCACAAATCTATCTTAGAAGCAATAGAGAAAACAAAACTGCTTGTAGAATCCTCATACAATCACCCAAAATTTGACAAACTTAAACAAATTATAGAGGATCAATTAGCATCAAATAGCCAGTCTAAAATTATTATTTTTGCAAATTATAGAAACACAGTCAAAAGTATAGTTCAAACCATTAATAAGCTAGAAAAGGTTAGGGCAATAGAATTAATGGGCCAAAGAGAAGGAATTACCCAAAAAAAACAAATTGAAAACATAAGAAATTTTGATTCGGGTGTTTATAATATTTTGGTTGGTACTAGTATTGGTGAAGAAGGACTTCATATTGGTGAAGCTACGGTTGCTATTTTTTATGACATTGTAAGTTCAGAAATTAGAACTATTCAAAGAAGTGGTAGAGTAGGCAGAGTTAAATCAGGTCAGATAATATTATTAATGACAAAGGGTAGTAGAGATGAAGCTTTCTACTGGACAGCTAAACGAAAAGAAAAAAGTATGAGAAAAACCGTTCAGAATATAAAAGAAAATAATTGGAATCAATCCTTATTAAAGGAGAAATCAGATGAATCAGATATTAATAGATCATAGAGAAAGGAATATAGATATAATCAAAGAATTAGAAAAGGAAAATATTCCTATAAAATTTACTAATTTAAATTATGCTGATTTTGTTATTAATAATATTGGTATTGAAAGAAAAACAAAACAGGATTTCTTAAACTCAATTATGGATAAGAGGATATTATTACAAGTCAAGGGACTTAAAGATTCTTTTGATAAGCCTATCTTTATTATTGAAGGTCAGGAAAATATTTACTCTATCAGAGATTTCCATCCAAATTCCATCAGAGGTATGATATCTTCAATAATAATAGATAGTAATATTCCAATAATTTATACAGAAAGTCCAAGAGACACTGCATCATTTTTAAAAATAATTTATTTAAGATTAGACAAAGAAAAGAGTGAAGTTACTTTAATAAACAAAAAAATATTTTTTGAAACTTATAGGCAGCAAGAGTTTATAATACAAAGTTTACCCGGTGTAGGCCTTAATTTATCCAAGGCCCTTCTCAGTGAATTTAAAACAATAAAGGGAATTGTTAATGCAGATGAAAAAGAATTAATGATTGTAGATAAAATAGGAAAAATTAAGGCAAAAAACATTAAAAATATATTAAACACTCTATATAAAGAAGAATTATAAAACAAAATTCGCAATTTCCTCATAAGTGGGTCCATCTTTACTTAAAGTACTTTTCATTAGTTTAAATTCATTTACCTCAAATTGAATTTTTTCTATTTTAGTATCTTTAATCTTTTTAATGAATTCCTCCCTATTTTTTATATTTTTAACCCTTCCAATAGTTAAGTGTGCATCAAACCTTTGATCCTTAGAGGTTAAGTCTAATAAACTAGAATCAATTTTCTTCTGCAATTCAATTACTTTTTCTTCTGGATTTACTCCAATCCAAATAATTCTTATAAAGTCATTATTTGGGAAAAATCCAATAGTTTCTAAATTCAAAATAAATTTTTCATATTCAATATGATTTAATCTATCCTTAATCTCATTTACCTTAGAATCCTCAACTTCCCCTATAAATTTCATCGTCAAATGTAAATTTTTTTTGTGTATCCAATTAACCTTTATATTATTGGAATTGATCTCTTTACACAAATTATAAACATAATCTCTAACTTTATTTGGCAAATTTATTGCAATAAATAGTCTCATATAAGTTCCTTTAATATTTTTGCTCCTAACATTACGGTCATATTATTAATATCTTTTTTTGGATTTATTTCAACTATATCAATAAATTTTAAATTCTTTAAAAGTTTTATCCTTTGAATAAAATAAAGTAATTCCCTGCTGCTTAATCCGCCAACTTCTAAATATCCGGTCCCTGGGGCATAAGCAGGATCGACAACGTCAATATCAATACTTAAGTATAAACCATCAAAATTTCTGGAAAGTTCCATAATTTCATCACATACATTTTGTAGATCATTAAAAATATCCTTCATAGAAAAAAACTTGATTTTATTATCCTTTAAGAATTTTATTTCATTTTCACTAAAAATCCTTAATCCTACTAAAATTACATTTTCCTTTTCTAATAACATGTCGTCAATTAATTTTCTAACAAAATCTTCATGTGCTGCAATATCAGTATACACTTCGCAGTCAGGATGTGCATCAAAAATCAATAAACCGGTATTTCTAAACTTTGATGAAAATGCATTAAAGAGATTATAAGTTATAGAATGATCTCCACCTAAAAAAATGGCTTTATCAAATCTTTTTGCTTCATTTAATATACTTTCATTTGTTTTTTCTATATTACTCTCATAAATTGTTATATCATAAACATTAATCTCGCTACTAAAATAATTTTCATTTAAAAACATTTCATTAAATTTTTCAATAATTAAATCAGGTGCTTTTTCGCATCCTAAATTTTTTCCCAAACTCCCTTGTGAACTTCTAATCTTTACGACATCCATATCCACATTAATAACATAAACAATTATAAACCTTTATATAAGAAACTTTATAAATAATTTAGCTTAATGAAAAAACATGGATATAAACGATAGACTACATCTAATAAAAAGAAATACTTATGAAATAGTCACAGAAGAAGAATTAATAAATTTACTAAAGACAAAAAAATCGCCTTCAGTATATATAGGAACAGCAATAACTGGAAAACCCCATGTTGCTTATTTTATTTGGGTATTAAAATTAGCAGATTTTCTTAAAGCTGGATTTAAAGTTAAATTACTCCTTGCAGACCTCCATGGAGCTCTAGACAATACCCCTTGGTCCTTATTAGAAAAGAGGTACAAATATTATAGTATAGTTATCCCTGCCATGTTTAAATCAATTAATGTGGACACAAAGAACTTTGAAATAATAAAAGGATCTACATTTCAAAAGAATGCAGATTATTTCTATGATGTTCTAAGATTAAGCACCGAAGCTACAATTCATGATGCCAGAAAAGCTGGCTCTGAAGTTGTTAAGCAATCAGATAATCCAAAATTAGCAGGCCATATATACCCTCTCATGCAAGCCCTAGATGAAGAGTATCTTAATGTAGATATACAATATGGTGGACTTGATCAAAGAAAAATTTTAATGTTTGCTCGTGAGTATCTACCAAAAATAGGATATAAAAGAAGGGTAGAAGTAATGACCCCGATTATCCCTGGTTTAATAGGAGAAAAAATGAGTGCTTCAAAAGAAGAGTCTAAAATAGATTTACTTGACTCTGAAGAAACAGTAAAACAAAAGTTAAGTAAAGCATATTGTCCTGAAGGCACTATTGAAGGGAATGGTGTACTCAGTTTCATTAAACATGTGGTAATGATAATTAAAAAGGATAATAATAAAGAATTTTTAATTGAAAGGTCTGAAAAGTTTGGGGGCAATATTACTTATAATAATTATGACGACTTAGAAAAAGACTTCAAAGCTAAAAAAATTCACCCAATGGACCTAAAAACTGCTCTAGCCAAAGAGATTAATATCCTTCTTAAACCAGTTAGAGAAAGCATTAAAGGAAAAGAAATATTAGTTAAGGAAGCCTATCCTAATTAGTAATATTTATAAATTTTTGGCATTAGTAAAATGTATTAGGGGTGGTTAGCCACTCTAAGCTTTTCTTAGAGAACTTAAATGAATGATAAAACACTAACAAAAATATCGTTAATTTCATCTTTTATAGGTTTAATTCTAGTTTATTTAGCTACTACTATAATTCAAGTAAAGGCATATGACATCTCAGAAATAAAAGAATCTATGGTTGATAGAGATGCAAAAATTGTAGGACAAATTAAGAACATTGTAAAAACTGAAAAGGTTCTCATTTTGCTAGTCAAAGATAACTCCGGTTCAATTACAGTTGTTTCATTTGGTCCTGAAGACATTGAAGATATCAAGGAAGGTCAAATAATTGAAGCTAGAGGAAAGATTGCCCTTTATAAAAATAAGTTGGAAATAATTGCAGATTCAATAAAAACAAATGATTAATATTATTCTTGCAGCATTAATCGGCTCTTTATT
>JAGVZD010000007.1:11038-17636 GCA_018302805.1 Candidatus Woesearchaeota archaeon
CCATTGCAATATCACATACCTTTTGCAAGGCGATTCCTGCAACATTCTTAGGTGTAGCAGAGGAAAACACTATATTCAATCTTCTTCCAAGTCAAAAAATGTTAATAGAAGGACAGGGTTATGAAGCTGTCAAACTTACAATAATTGGCTCTTTACTAGGTGCCTTCGCAATAATATTAGTTTCCCCATTACTATTAATATCAATAGATAACATTTATAGTTATGTAAAAAACTATATCCCCTACTTATTAATATTATCTAGTTTATTCTTGATTTACAAAGAAAAAAATAAAATGTGGGCTTTAGTTATATTTATTTTAAGTGGAATTTTTGGGATACTAACATTTAATGTGCCTAATATTAAGGAAGTTTTACTGCCAATGCTAAGTGGGTTATTCGGATTAAGCACAATTCTTTTAAGCTTAAAAGATAAAGTTAAAGTTCCAAAACAAAATATTAACAAAGACAAAATAAAAGATCTAAACTTACACAAATCAATAAGTATAGGTTTAATAGCATCCTTACTTGTAGGTTTTTTACCAGGGCTTGGATCGGCCCAAGGCGCAGCAATTGCAACGTCAGTATCCAAAAAAAATTCAAATAAAACTCTACTAGTTATTCTCGGTTCAATTGATACAATTATTATGGTTATGAGTATTATTGCTTTCTATTCTATAGAACGTGCGAGGAGTGGAGCAATAGTTGCAATAACAAGATTTATTCCACAATTTGATTTAAACACAATAATTCTATTTATGGGAGTAACTTTAATTGGTGCAGGAGTTTCTGCAATTATAACATTGTACTTAACTAGATTTATTGCTAATAAGATATATAAATTAAATTATAGGAAAATTGGAATTATAGTTTCAATATTTATTATTTTATTAGTTGCAATTGTTTCAGGCCCATTAGGATTATTTATACTTTTAATTTCAACAATAATAGGTACACTACCAATTTTTCTGGGTGTAAGTAGAAGCCAATTAATGGGTTGTTTAATTATTCCAGTAATAATATATCTTCTTTAAGCATTTCCAAACCATTTAACTAAACCCTCTTGCTTTTCTTTATCTTTTCCAAAAGTACTTTCAATTCTCATCTTAGTTAATTCCAAACTTTGTTTTAGGTAAGTGGGTATATTATATTTTGTAGCCAATTCCATACTAGGTTCCAAATATTTTACAATACTCCCTTCAGTTACGGTAAATAATAGCCTATTTCCACATTTTGTACAAATACCAATTAATGGGGGCCTCCTATATTTCTCATTGCATTTAACACACCTAAATTGTTGAGTAGAAAATTGTCGCAGGTTTCCTTTTATATCTCTAATAAAATGTCTTTCAATTAATAATCTTGCAACGTCATGCTCATTCACTGCTCTAATCCTTTCAGCTAAGTCCATTTGTCCCCTAACTTTATCCATCATGGTTTCTAAGTATTTATATGCACTTACCCTTACACTATTATTAATATCTTCAGTAGAATGTGTAAAACCAAAACCACTATATGTTCTATTAGTATTTAACCTGTCTGCAACCCTTTCAATTTTAACTTCCCATGGTTGTTTATATTGCAAAGCGGATTCATATAGCTCTAATGGATAACTCCAAGCTAAGTCTACATCTAAAATTTGCTCATCAACCTCACTTGGAATTAATTTTGTAGATAAAACCAGAGGTGCATCTTGAGTACTCCCTCTATGGGCAGGCAAATATTCTCTTGAGAAATTTAAGAGAGCTTCTAACAACAACATACAACATGTTTCATCACCATCACAGTCTCTTCTTTGTGCAGCATGCCACATAAAATGTGCATAAACACCTTGTGTTTTAATAAAACCAATAACTCTCGCTAATATTCCCGCGCTAGTATGTGGTGCCAACCCTATTACTAAGTGCCCTATTAAATCCTCTTTTTTCTTAAAATTATAAAATCTTGGAAGCCCATAAAAATATTCAAGTAAGTCATCTACAAAATTTCCAACTCTAAAAAAAACAGAATCTGCTCCTTCATCTCCGGATTCTGGGCATGTAGGTAATAGAATATCTTGTGGCTTAATCTCCAATAACTGATCATCATGTATTAACTTATTGCCATAAATATCTTCAGTGTATCCAAGCTCTTTTAATTTATTAATAGGAGTGCCAATTTCCTTAGGTTTAAAGTGGGTCATTGGCATCTCAGTCATATCATATCTAATAGTTCCATCTTTATTAACATAAACTTCATGAATAGCCCTTAGAATTCCCTTTACCAGATTTTCTGGGATATGATCTTTATTAGAAGTCCCTCTTACACCTTTAATTAAGGCAGGTGTTTGAGATATTTTCAGTGTCTGAAGGGCGCTTTTAAAATAATGATTTATTTCTATTTTCATCAATTTATATGGATTAATAGCTCCATGTTGTCTACATTTGTTATCTTCCAAAATTAGATTACATTTCTTGCAAAAAAATCTTTTTTGTGTAGTTTTCAAACAGAGCTCGCATGAAGGGTATATAGTTTCCTTATTACAATTACCACAAAAGTATATAGAAAAGTCAGCAGTAATTCTATTCTTGTTTAAAGTTTCCTGAAGGCTTCTCAACCTATCTCCTTCAGTTCCAACAGGAAAAAGCATATGTGGACTTCCAGTCAACTTCCTAAGTTTTGCTTTTTCTGGTCTACCCATTCTAGCTCCAACAAAGGTTCCTGATTTATCTCTAATTATAACTTCACTCATCTTATTAACTAAAGATAAACTTGTTTGATTTAAATCAACAATAGATTGTTCATCATATTCTAATTCCTTACTAAAAAATCCCAGATTTATCATAAGTGCGTCTGCATTATCACCCTCAATTACAATATATTCATTCACACATTTATGGGGAATTCCAAGCACTTCCAATATTTTTTTATATTTTAATTCCACATCTGAATTTAAAGTTAGGATAATTCTGCTATCTTCTCTCTTTATTGTAGATTTAGATAACCACAGTAATAATTTTATTATCTCTTCTGGAGATACTTCACTCCAATAGAAAATATATCTTGGATGAAAAGGAATATTGAATGATTTTGATAGTTTAAAGGCATCTAATATCTCAATTTTAAATTTTATTGGATCCAACATTAATTTTTTTAATACATCTTTGCGTACTCCACTAATTAATGATATATTATCAATATCTTTTCCGTATTTAAATAATTCTTGGACCCACCATTCTTCACAATAACCAACAGGCACTAATATATGTGCTCTATTGAGGAATTCACCATGATTTATTAAAATATCACCAAGGTATAATATTTCCTGACATTTATCCCTTAATTCCTTTGCCTGGTCAGTATTTTCTATGTATAATACATCCCCATTATACAATTTAACAATGGGTCCATTAATACTATCACAAGGTGATACTACAGTACTCTTACCAGGCCTTTCATATTTCAACTGAGTTCCCACAGCAACATAATTATTTAACAAAAACATTGTGTTAGGATTTATACTCAATGCTGCAAATCCTGAGAATCTGCTTCTCCCATATCTGACTCTAAATCCACCACTAGCTGAAGGTTGACTTATAACAGGTCTACCTGCGACAATATCTTTAATAAAGGTGTAGTCCTTCCTTATTTTAACTGTGTCATCAATCACTTTTTTGGATTTGGCTTTAATCCTTTTCTGTAATTCAACAAATTCATTAATAAAAACCCAATCATCCATTCCAAAATCCTTACCCCATTTGGAAAGTTGCTTTTGCAATTTAGGTGATTTTTGGCACAGACACTCTGCTATAACTAAACAAAATCCATTTCTAATTCTATTAGTACCAACCCTTTCTAAATCCTTATAATTACTTACCTCAAACTTTTCACTCGGATCACCAGATATTTGTACAGGTAAATTTTTTATCATATATATAAGTTCATCCTCACTGGGAAAATATTGTAAATTAGTTACTTTTTCATGATAATCTAAACATTCAATAACTCCTCTTTTAATTTCATCAGGTGTTGCATCATATTTGGCATATCCAAAATTTTTTCTTATATAATCCGCAATTAAAACAGAAATACTTGCTCCAGTTCCACCAGCACTCCTCACTGGACCTGAATAGTATAAACAAAAATATTCCTTACCATCATCTTTCCTCTTGTTAAATTTTAATTCTACAAAACCTTCCAGAGGACTTGATACTACACCACTTGTTGCATAAGCAAAACCAGTTTTAATTCCAACCTCCATTGCCTCTTTTTGATCTTTAAAAGGGCAGAATTTTTGATGTGCAACCTCTAAAGCTATTTCTAATGCCACACGCCAGTCTAATTTATTATATTTTTCTTCTAATTCTTGTATACGCTGAGCCACACCACTTCCCTTTATCTGAGGGGTAATAGCGCTAATTAAACCCTCTACTCTTTGTGCCATATTTTCTGCTATAGGGATCTCAACATCTTTAACAGGATCAAGTCCTTTATATCGAGCCTCCCTTGCAATTTTATAAATGCTTAATGTTCTCTCTTTTAAATCTAAAAAATATTTTTCAAGATTATCCATTTTAATCTAATTTATCAAATCTCATTATTTTTACCTCTCTCGTTTTCAGGTTAATTATAGGAACTTTGCAAGGGTCGGGATTATTTCCTGTTTTTTCCTGAAAATCGGTTTTAGACTCCCAACAAGAACAATTTATAATTGTAACACCACAATATTTTGAAACATCTGACTTATGCATATCTCCACTTACAACTATATCTGGAATTTTATCAATAACTAAAAAATCATTGTTTATATCTGGGATAATTAAAGTTGAGCCATGTGAGGGTGCTAAATGTCTTCTTTGTAATAAATATTTCATTATAATACTGGGGTTATCTCTGGCTTTCTGTTGTCTTAATCTTTCAACATTATCTACAAAGTAATGAAAACTTGCACCATGATACATCAAAATATTAAATCCATCAAAATTTTCATTAGAATGAATATTTACTAAACAAGGATTAGAAACTAAAATTAAATTTTCTATCTCATATAAACCAGGAGCATATTCTCTTAATGGTGGGGGTTGAGGTTCAGCAATCCTCGTAGCATCATGATTACCTGCACACATAATTATTTTTACATTGGATTTAATCTGTTTTAAATATCTTGCTAACTCTTTATATTGTTCAACAATATCTTTTATCTCCAATTCTTCATCCTGACCTGGATAAACACCAACTCCAGCTACGGTATCTCCTATTATAAATAAATATTTGGTTTTTTGTGCAATACTTTTTTGTTTATCATTCCCATAATTACAATTTAACCAGTCTATAAAAATTTGGAATTCATATTTTAAAAATTTTTGACTTCCAACGTGAATATCTGAGATAAAGGCAACATAAACCTCGTCCTCAGATTTTTTTAAATTATTATTTAAAGGTAAATCTGGATAATAAATATTCTCCGCAAAAATAATGCTGTTTGAATAATCACCAACAACACCAATAGCTTCATCATAGGAAATATCTTTAGCTATTTGATATAAATCATTTTTATTTTTATTAATTATTATATTAATTTTTCCTGTGGGATCTTCTAGAGTTAACATTATATTATTATTTTTAGTAGTAGACTTATCCATAACTAATCCTATTAAGGTCACTTTCCCTTTAATGTAAGATAATTTATTAATTGAAACTGCATTTTTTAAATCTGGTCTATTCATCAGTATATTTTTTAATGCTTGATACCTAGCATTATAATATTTTATAAAATCCTTTTCATCTCTTTTCTCAGCATTGCAGTTATATGACTTAATAATTATTACATTGTTACTCTGATCTAGCTGGCCTTTTGTGTAATTTTCATTTATTGTATTCTCATTTAAATTGTGATTATCTGATTCTGAAGCTATGTGATCTAATGAAATAATTTTATTAAAAACATTATACACATCATTTTTATTTCCACGTTCTATATCTACTTTAGACTTTTCATATTCAATCCAATTAAGATTATTACTATCAAAATTATTTTTTATATTTAAAAATTCTTTATTTATTACAAGAGGTTTTATATTATTATTAAATTCACTTTGAAATAAGTTTATTATTTGTTTAATTTCTTCTTTTGATATATTAGGTAAAACGTCTGGGCTTATAAGTAAATTATTTTTATATATATAATTTAATATATTTGATTTATCATTTTTCATACACCTAAACCACTCCTTAGAGTTTGATTTATTAAAGGTATATTTGTTGAAGGGATAGCTAAACTAATTTCTCTTGTTCTCCCATATCTTCCTTTACTAACAACTTTTGCATTTATTATTCCCAACATATCCAATTCTGCAATTATATCACTTAATCTTCTTTGAGTTAGGGGTTTTAATCCACATTTATCACAGATATCTTTATAATAATTATAAATATCTCCTGTAAATATTGGTAAGTTAGTATTTGAAGCAAATGTGAATATACTTAAAAGTGTGGCTTGGAATTGTTTGGGTTGTGTTTTAATTGTATCTAAAATTCTATCCCTATCTATTTTTTCTTCGGCCTCATCAATGTGTTTAATTTTAATTGAGACTTCATTAGACCTTTCGGCTAATTCACCTGC
>JAGVZD010000008.1 GCA_018302805.1 Candidatus Woesearchaeota archaeon
AATGACATTTCAATAATTAAGTTTAATCTTGAAGATTATGCATCTGAAGCTGTTTTAAGATACAAAAATGTATATTCTTTTGGTAAATCTAAAGACTTCTTGGAACGATGTCAAGTAATATATGAGTTAATTGATAAAAATAAAAAAATAAATAAGAGAGATATAAGACTAAATATTGGTGTAAATATAGGAATTCATTTAAATTATTTATTAAAAGAAAATAAGATTATTAGAGAGAGAATCGGTAGAAATGTTTATTATTCAATTAAAAATTAATTTAGTAATTTAGCGATTCACTTAAAATGATTTTATCTTTTTTATCAACAATCTTTATATTTTTATAGGCTTGATCAAACTTAGTTTGAACAATCAATTCTTGTAAATTAATAATTTTAGCGCTACCTGATTTAATTCCTCATTAATAATTTTAGCGCTACCTGATTTAATTCCTCCTTTTTCAGCATGGAATTCTTCAGCAATAATGTAAGATTGAAATGAGAATGGAATCTCTTTTATTGTTGTTTTTCCATCAGAAAGTTGCAACTTAAATTCTTGACCATAATCTTGTTCAATAAATACTTCTTCATTTAATATTATTTCTTCAATAAAGGGTTTTCCATTAATATTTTTTATTCTGAAATTTGTAATAACATTTGTCTCGGCTCCAAAGTTTTCTAAGTAGTCATTAGTTACGTTAACATCAATACTTCCATATTCTGGGGATTCAAACCATCCCATCGCATCGGGAGGCCATTCATGTTTAAACCAATCATAGTGATGACCACATCCTCTAGAACAAGTAGTGCCTTGATTACATTGCGTTGCTATATTCTCATTGGCACCTCCTGCAGGCACACATCTGCTATTATAATATTGATCTACTTGATTTAACCAAAGACATTGACCAAAACTTAAGCAATGTGTCTGATTTTGGGCTGTAGTACAAATGCTACTGCCATTATACTGGATCATTGGACCACGACACCACTTTTGGCAGGCAATACCTGATGTAAAGTTAATAGCATCACAATTTGGTGCCCTAGGATATAAACCTTGTAAATTTGTAAAGAAATTATATTCATCATCTAAAGCTGGAAGCGAATGTCCTGCCTCATGGTAGAAAGCCCATGGATTTTCATTAGTTACATACATAATATCACTTCCAAGTCCGAAGACAACTCCTACTGAACGATTATGATCTGATAGCACAACAATTTTCCTATATCCTGTGTAACATGAGTTTGCTGCGTTCCTAACAATTTCTGGGTTGAGGTAAGGGTTTTCTCCAGGTTCATGGCTACATGTTAGGTTTGTTATATTTGCTAAATAGAAATTCATTCTCTGAGTATGGTTATAGTAAGGTGTTTTATTCATGAAATAATTTGTGAAGCCCACAGTATTGTTCCAAAATTCATTCATGTTATCATAATCACACGGAATATAAACTATATTTAAATTTGAATTAGTGGGCCCAGTTTCTCTAATGGTTTTACATACATCTATAAATTCTATTGAAGAGATATTATTTCTTCTCAAGATATTGTGATCCCAAGAAACTGAACCAATAAAATTTATAGTATAAATTCCAGGTTTAATAATTTCATGAGAATTGAATATATTAGTATATATCATATCATCAGACTTATTATCACCATGTAATCCGTCATCATACAATGTCATCTCCTTGATAATCTTTCCATCAGGATTTACAACCTCTATTATTATCCCTTCATAGATTTTTGGATTAGAGGAATAAGCACAATTTTTTGTTATAGTTGTAGAGATTAGAATAGGATTACCTATATCCGCGATACTCGGGGTTACTGTAATGTTTTTGATAGTTTGGTTGGGATTTGGGTTTATATTACAGTCTCCATTGTTAAAGCAAGTTCCACAAGAACAAGAACAAACTTGGCAATTATTTACTAATTTATTCCTTGAGCATATTAAGGGTTTTGAACTACTACATTCTCTATTAAATGTTGTTTCTCTAATTGTGGATATAGAGGATGGGTATGAGAATTGATATGAATTGTTTCCATACGAGCCAACACCGCTGATGAAAGATCCATTTAAAGCAAACTTCTGTATTTTGCTATTCCATGCATTAACAACATATATTGTATTATTAAAAATTTTAATACTTTCGGGGCTGTCTAATTGGCCTAATCCAGTACCAAAAGAGCCAAATTCTGACAAATAACTTCCATTTAAATCAAAAACTTGAATTCTATGGTTGCCTGTGTCAGCAATAAATAATGTATTGTTAAATCCTTCTATACCTTTTGGCTGGTAAAATTGTCCTGGTGCATTTCCGAGGCTTCCAAATGCAAGGATAGGAGTTCCATTTAAATCAAATTTTTGAACTCGTGGAAAGAAGGTATCTCCTTCCTCAGTGATGTATATAAAATCTTTATAAATTGTTATGCCCCAAGGAACTGTAAATTGACTAAGATTTGTGCCTAGAGAACCAAATTGAGAAATATAGTTTCCATTTAAATCAAATTTTTGAACCCTATGATTCAATGAGTCTGTAATATAGATATAGTTATTGTAAATTGATATACCTCTTGGTTTGTTAAATTGACTTGACTGTGATCCAAAAGAACCAAATTGAGAAATATAGTTTCCATTTAAATCAAATTTTTGAACCCTATGATTATCAGAATCCACTACATAGATTTTCTCTTTATATTCTGCTATACCATGAGGAGAGTTAAACTGTCCATTTAAGGATCCTTGACTTCCGTACGCTGCTATAAATTCAAAATTAGTTGAGTATCTATTTAAATTATGGTTAGGTGATCTGTCAGTTATAATAAGTTCAGTTAGTTGGCAAGAACTAATAGGCACAGGAATTCTTACTGAAGAATAAGATATTGATGCAAGTGCTAGTAAAAAAATTAGAATAAGTGATGTTGATTTGAAATTCATATAATCGCCTTTAAATTCAAAATTTTTAATTATCTATTTAAAGATATTGTAACTTGTAAGTATATGTTCAAAATAAAAACTTTACATCAAGACTTTATTGTAAAGGAAAAAATCCAAGATGATTTTTTAGAAAATGGTAGGTATAGTTATTTTATCATCAAAAAGATTGGGATTAATACACTTGATGCGGTTAAATCAATTTCCTATAAATTGAAAATTCCTTTAAAAAATATTGGATATTCTGGATTAAAAGATAAAAATGCTATTGCTTATCAATATATATCTATAGATAATGTTCCTCCAAAGCAAGTTATTAAATTAAATTTTGAAAATCTTGATAGTGAATTTGTGGGTTATAAAAATAAACCTTTAAGCATTGGTAATTTAATATCCAATGATTTTAAGATAACAGTTAGGAATTTAGACAAGGAATATAAGAAGATAAAATTTATTGAAAATTATTTTGATGAACAAAGATTTAGTGCAGATAATGTTAGGATTGGAAGAGCAATAATAAAAAGAGATTTTTCAACCCTTAAAAATTATTTTAATTTACAAAGCCTTAGTAATCTTAATTTTTTAAAAGCACAAGATATGAAGGTGCTTAGATTATATATAAGTGCTTATCAATCTTATTTATGGAATTGCGTTGCAGCAGATTATCTTAAGAAATATGATGATTTTCATGAGCTAAACTATAGTCTGGGAACATTTATTTTCTTAAAAAAGAAGGTCAGGAATATTGATATTCCTTTGATAAATTTTGATTCTAAATTTTATAATAAAAGAATTGAACAGATATACAAATCATTATTGAGTAAGGAACAGATTTCAATTAATGATTTTTTGACAAGGGATTTTCCTGAGTTAATTAATGAATCAGATTCAAGAAAATTAATAATTGATTTGAATATTCATTCTGAATTTATGAAAGATGAAGTAAATTTAGGTAAATTTAAGCAAATTTTAGAGTTTGAATTACCTAAAGGAAGTTATGCCACAATAGCAATTAAGAAAATGTTTTCTTAGTAACTATTTTATAGTTAAAACAAGGATTTTTAATAAAATATAATACTATTAATTTTATTATTAATAATAATATTAAAAATACTATTAAAAAGAGGTTGTACTTTTGATTAAGATTCAGAGATTGCCAAATGGGCAACTTGTAATAACAATACCAAAGAAACTTGCTGAACTTAAAAATTGGGATAAAGGGACTATATTAATTTTTAAAGATAGAGATCTTAATTCATTAATTCTTGAGAAAATGGAGGAACCTAGTAATGACAAGAAAGTCAAGAAAAAGTAACCTCCAAAGCAATAAAGAATTAAGGAAACTGAGTTTTTTACATAATTATAATTTAGCAATACTAATCCTCTTTTTAATACTCACAATAATGTCAGTTAATGATTCTAGAATTACTGGTTTTACTATTATTGAAAGTGAAGATCAAATAGATGCTAGAGTTGACCTTAATGTAAATGAAAATTTTATTTATAGAACTAATGTTGACGTAGAAAATTTTAATTATATAAAATCAGTGAAACTTAGTGGTAGAGTAAATACAAGTGGCAGTGTAAAGGTTTATTTAAATGATAGATTAGTCCTTGATAAATCAAATGTTATTGATTATGGTAATACACTTACTGGATTGAGCATATTAAACGAATCTTTCTTTGATGATAATTTAAGCATTTCTGTAAATCAAAGCGAGAATAAAAGTGTTGCCTTAAATTTTACATTAAATTATTCTATTATTGATAGTAATCTCACCAAAGTAAATGAAACTATTATAACAGAAAATGAAACATTAATAGAAAATATTTCTCAAGAGTCTGCTTACATTGAATTTGCTAATTATTGTGATGATACATGCTCGCTTAATTTGAATGATTCTTCAGTAGAAATTAAATTTGAGATTTCTGATTCTTCAATCCAAATTGATGAGATTTCTTATATAATTGTAAGCTCTAATGAGGAATTTGAAGATAAGAGGACATCATCTGAAAAAATTAATGAAACTACCTTTAGTGACGAAATAGTTATTGAGGAAGATATTTCTTGGACAAAAATTATTCAATTAAATGAGACTGGAATAGTTAATGTGACCCTGCCAGGTGAGTCAAAGAATATAGTAATTAAAAAGAAAATAAATAATGATGAGCTTGAGGTTAAAAGTGAGAATCTTAAAATAGATGATGGAGGTTTATTTGATTTTAGTCCATTTAAGTATATCTATATCAATGACGATTCTTTAGAATACATTGTATACTATCAGACTCCAGGTCCTGATAAAAAAGAGAAAACTATAATTAACAACAAAGATAAACTGATTAAAAATATAAGCATAAGTTCTGATCTTCATTTATTTAATATAACTTCTTTTGCAGATTTACCTAATGTTGATCAAAGTCAAATAAAATTACTTTGGTTTGATGAAAATGATTCTAAATGGCAAGACATTACTAATCTAGATGAATTTAATTTAACATATATTGATTTGAATAATGATGAGAAATATGAGAGAGTTTATTGGACGATACCTCACCTTAGCGAAGAGTCGTTTAGTTTAGAAATAAGTTTACTGATTCTAAATGTCCAGAGTTACCCACAAGTTGGAGGTAATTGGAAAGTTTATTTCAATACTACGGGAACTGCGGATTTAATTATTGAAGCTGTAAATGGAACTACATGGAGTAACACTGATGATAATAAAGATTTGAGATTTTTGGAATTAAAATGCGGAGCAGAAGATGTTAGTTATAGCTGGATTGGAAATAAAGTTACTGTAAATAATTATAATTGTGATAATCAATTAAGCATTGAGAATAGTAAGGTATTTACTGGGGGAAGACACAATTTAAAATTTACATTTGGAAATCTTGTTCAAGAAGCTCATAATGAAGCTAATGGTTTTGGAAGCATTAATTATGAATTTGTTCAAAATAATCAATTTTTAAGGATGTGGAATAATTTTGAAAATTATTGCGTTAATCTTTCTAGCGGGATTCAATTTGGAGTGGATGTAACTAATGACTGTAGTGGTAATTTCTTTAACAAAAATGAAATTTGCCTTCAAGTGGCAGGAATTAGACGTTGTTATAATAGTTTACCCTTAGAGAGATATACATTAATATCTGATAATTTAACATATGTAAATTTGACATTTAACAAAACAGCAGGGACAAATTCTGTTCTGTTGACCTATACATTATTTAATACAGATCTTAAATTATACCAAGCTTTTATTATTAGAAATAATTTCATTACTTCAGCAACTGCTAATCTATCTTATGTTTTAAGGGATATTCAAATTGGAGATTCGGCTGATGAATCTATAGAAATCAATGGATCTATTGTAGCTCTTTCTGGTTTGGAGAAAAGTTTTACTAATTTAGATGAAGATGGATTTAGTGTTATTGATCCATCTGGACAATATTTTCATTTAAATTATCCATACCTTGAAAATAATGCAATCTGGATTAAGAATAGTGTTATTAATGTAACATTAATAAATCAAGCCTTGCCTGCTGCTGGTACTAAAAGTTTATTGTTTACATATTTTGATCCGGCCGGAACATGTACTTCACTTGTTGATATATATAATACCTCCACAGGATGTGTTGGAAATCAATTTTCTGTGGAGGGTAGGGATAGTTTTACAATCGGAAATGGGCAAACGTCAAAAGTTGCTTTCAGGTTTAATGCAACTAATAACATGAGTGTAACTCATTTAAGTTTTTGTTTAGATTCAGTTTCTGGTACTGGTCAATTGGTATATGGATTGCAGTATGATGGGGCTTCATCTAGGCCAAATGGAACTTGGATACAGGATATAACTAATTCTAGTACAGATGTGCTAGCTGGATGTTATTCATTTACTTTGAATCGTGCAGCTAATATTACAAAAAATCTGGCATACCATGTAGTTCTTGATGGTTCTTTTTTAGGAGCTGGTGTTACAAAAACTCCAAGATGGATTAATCCAAAAATATTGAAATATCCTCTAGATTATGGAAGTCATCCAGATATGCTGGTTGCCACTTGTTGTCCTGGTTCCAAATGGATAACAGATTCTGACGGTACAAACCTGTTTGTGTTAAGGGGCAATAAGACTGATATTAATATGAATGGTAATAATCTTTCTTTTGGTTGGTCTTATGATACTACTTTGAATCAAACCATTTATGGATTGAATGTGGTTGGTCAAGTTTTTAGAATTCCTTTCATTATTAATATCTCTCATGTAGGTTTTGTTTTAACTGGAGGTACCTCTACTCCCCCTGATAATATAAGCTATGTTCTTAGAAGGATGGATACTGGAGAAAGTTTGACCGGAGCTAAGGTAAACATAACAGCATCGGAATTTGTCAATGGTGCATTGAGATGGGTTGAAGCTAATTTATCCAACAATATTACTATCTTGCCAAATGTTACCTATAACTTAATGTTGTTCTGTAATGCCTGTGATTCAACTTCAGATTATAAATGGGAAAAACTTTCTGAGAGCACGGGATATCTATTCCCTGGAAACACAACATGGGATGGTGTTGAAGGATTTGTTATGACAAGTTCTAATAATGGAAGTACATGGACTACAACTGCTGATAATAATCTAAGTGATACTGTGTTTAGATTAACTGGCATTAAGTTGAACAATACTGAACCTAATTGGAGTACTCCATTTGTCAATCAAAGTTCATTTAAGGATGCTATATGGGTAAATTTCTCTGCTATATGGAGTGATGATAATGGGTTAAGTGGATTTATTTTTGAAATAGATCAAGGAAATGGATTTGTAAACAGTTCATTTACTTTATTTCCAACTGGAGGTTCATCAAAATTACAAAACTCAACTAATATAACTTTTATTAATGCTTCTGTTGGGACACAAATAAGATGGAGATATTATGCCAATGATAGTTTCAATTATTGGAATGTAAGTCAAACACAATCATTTACAAAAACTTCAAATTTGAATTATATCCCTAACTCTGGGCTACTAGTTTATTCTAATAATAATGCAACATGTGCCACTAGAATCTGGTACAAAAATCAAACTTGGAGCAAACCTTTAGCTTGTCCTGCAATAGATACTGGATATGTTCCAAGAATAATAAATCTCTATTCATCTAAAACTAGAAATGAAACCATAATGCTAATGAAATCTCTTGATGCAACTACAACCAAAATTTATGCACATGTTTGGAATGGTGCTGCTTGGTCGAATATAACTCAATTTACTTCTGTTACAGATGTATCTAATATTTTTAGAAGGTACTTTGATGGTTGTTATCTTAATAATGGAGATTTTATGGCTGTTTATGGAAAAGATGTTACTCTAAATGGAACACTCTATTTTAGAGTTTGGAATGGAACTGTATGGACAGGTAGAATTATGGCTTACCCAGAGATTGGAGGAAATCCAGAATGGATTGATGTTAAATGCAGACCCGATGGTAATGAGGTTATGGTATCTATTTTAGATAGTAATTCAGATGTTAATACATTATTCTTTAATAATACTAATATCTATACAATTAATTCTTGGGGTTTTTTATACGAACATACAGCAACTTTGGACGATGTTAGGTGGGAAGGTATAGATTTAGAATGGTCAAATAATGATACTAGTCAAGGTATACTAGTATATGTGAATGGAACATCACCACAAACTTATGTAGCTAAAACATGGAATTCTACAAATGGAAATTTAACTTTTGGTCAAGGTTATGTGTCTCCAAATTATGGTTATACAGTTGGAGATGTAATAATTAAAGCACATCCAAATAATGAAACTTATAATAATAGTTTTTTAACTGGCATTAGTAGAGTATCATTCTCACAACCAGTCCCTATTCAAAGTCACCTAATTCATAATTTTTCTCCTGCTTTCACGCAAATTATTAGTACTAATATTACAAATGTTTCTGATGTTGGTCAACAAAGAGATTTTGATATTGCTTGGGAAAAATCAGGTACAGAAGCTATAATTGTTTATGACAATCAATCTGCTGCTTCTGGAGCTGGTGAAACAGACCTATGGTATCGATTGTATAATGTAAATAATGGTTCTTGGAGTAATCAAATGCTAGGAGAAAGTTGGTCTGGTCGTCTGGAAGCCTTTATTCTTAAAGCAGATACACTTTCTAGTGAAGATATAATGCTTGTTGCTTTGGATACAGGTCAAAGTATATTTACTAAGTATTATAATGGTACTAATAATACCTTTAGTGCTGGTACTCTTCTTGGTTCGGGACTAGGTACTGCTGATACTGAATACTGGGCTGATTTTGCTTGGGATCAATTTCAATCAAATAATCCCCCAAATTGGAGTAGCCCTGTAATAAATCAAACTCATGTATTTAGTAATCAATCAATTAATTTCTCTGTTACATGGAGTGATGATTTTGGATTAAGCGGATTCATAATAGAAATTAATCAATCAGTGAATTATGTAAATAGTTCATTTACTTTATTCCCTAATTCTGGAACTTTGCAAAAATCAACAAATATTACATTTATCAAATCAAATCCTAGAACTATTGTATCTTGGAGAATATATGCAAACGATAGTTCTAATAATTGGAATGTTACTTCATTACAAACTTTTAGAATAGAAGATCCTCCAAATGTAACATTATCTATGCCTGCAAATAATTCAGATTTAATTGGGAATAACTTTACATTGCAATGTAATATTACTGATGAGCTTGCAATAGAAAATGTAACATTATACCATAATTTCAATGGAACATTTATAGCAAATATTACAAGGGATTATGGTGAAATAGATCCTGTTGAAAATAATTATGTTCTAATATACCATTTCAATAATGACGCCAATTTCGGGGAAAATATTACATATGCTTATGATTTTAGTAGAAATAATAATAATGGTACTATATATGGTAATACAGGTTTCATTTCGGGATACTTCAGAGATTCTTGGATCTCTTTCATAGGAGGTGATCCGGAAATTCATGGATTAGTTAATATTAGCTACTCTGATACATTGAATATAAGTACTAATGAAATGACTTTGATGGCATGGGCAATAAGTTTTGGTGAGCCCTCAAATGACTATGACTTAGTATCTAAAGCAGCAAATAATTTCACATATCCATTCTATTCTTACGGTCTTGCTTGGGATTCAGTAGGTAGAATGAAAGCAATTATTAGAAGAGGCAGTGATCCAGTTCAAATCCTGATGCAAGTTTCACCTTTATCTACAACTTGGCATCATTATGCTATGACTTTTAATGGCACAGCGTTGAAGATTTATTATGATGGTTTTTTAAGTGCTACCAATTTATCTGGGAGTGGTAATCTAAATGCAAGCGGATTTGAACCTGTGAGAATAGGAAAATATAATGATACTAAGAATGCTTGGCCAGGGTCAATTGATGAGGTTGTTATACTAAACAGAAGTTTAAGTGATACTGAAATTTTTGAACATTATAATAGATCTTTAAATTTAACTAGCAAATCAGAAAATTTTAATTTTACTAACTTGGTTAATTTAACTGGTAGATTCTATTGGAATTGCTTAGCTTATGATAATGACAGTAATTATGATTGGGGTGATGCCAACTTTACATTTGTATTTAATACAAGTGCATTACCCTTCTTTTCTATAGCACCATCAATTTTACCTACGCTTCCAACAACAGTTTATGATTTAAATTGTAGTTTTGTAGTCAATGATACTGATACTTTTAATGCACTGAGTGCAAATGTCACTTGGAGAAGAAATAATACATTAATGTTTGCATTCAATATGAGTATCCAAAATACAAAATCAACTAATAGTGTTCTTAACAACTTAAATACAACTAGATATGATGATTGGAATTGTACAGTGCATCCTTTTGATGGATTCAATTATGGGAGTAACCTTAGTACTAATGTAAGTATATATAATGCACTTCCATTAAATGTGACATTATTATGGCCAAATAATGGATCTACTATTCACGAAAGGAGACCATTTTTTAATTGGACTAATTTATCAATAGTTAATACCGTAGATTATTTTGGAAATACTTCTGATCCAGACAAGGATATAGTTAATTTTTCAATTGTAATTGATGAAGATATTGATTTTCTAAGTGCAGAAGTAAATTTCAGTACTAGAGGTACTAATTTTACTCCTAGTAATCCATTACCTTTGATAGGTGGAGGAAATACAATATATTATTGGAAAATTATTACCTTTGATAATGTAAATCATACTGGAAATTCTACTGAAACTAGGTCCTTCACATTAGAATCTTTAGTATCAGTTACACTGATTAATAATAAAACACTATTTGGTACTTTAAATCCAGGAGATAGTGATGCAACCCATGATGATAATCCCAATCCAATAAAGATTGAGAATGATGGGAATACTAGAACTGAACCATATTCATTTAACTATGCTGGGTCGCAAACAACATATTCCAATGTACCTATAGTAAATACTACTTTTATTTCATTGTTAAATCATACAAATGCAACTGACTTAGCGGAAGTTGATTTTAATTTAACTGTACCCTCACAAGAAATCCCTGGTATAAAAAGTGCAAACATATCATTTACAGCTATAATTGCAGAATGAAAAAAATTCAAAAAATTAGGAAAAATAGAATAAAAGATGAAAAAATAAATAGCACTCTGAATTTAATTATTCATGAAGTAAAAATTCTACTATTAATAATTTTAGTAATTTTGTCAATATCAATAATTTCCCTTATTAATCAGGTTATTCTTTTAAAGCCAGGTAATAGTAATATACTTTATGTAAGGCAACCAGAGTTTGTTTGGATTTCCAGATATAATGATTTTATTTTCTATCTAAGCAAGGATAAAGAATTTTCAAGTTTAATCATTGAAGAACCTGTTACTGAAAATAAATTTGCCATTAATAGATCTTTGTACTTTGGGGAGTATTATTGGAAGGTTGTTGCTATAAATAAAGGAAGAGAAATATCAAGTGGTATTTCTATGTTTAAAATTGAGTCATTAATTGCTGCTGAAGTAAATGAAACTCTG